>NZ_CAWOJA010000022.1:0-503010 GCF_963881615.1 Rahnella sp. CJA17(1/100)
CTAACCAGTACTAATGACCCGAGAGGCTTAACCTTACAACACCAAAGGTGTTTTTAGAGACTTGAAGTAGATTTTCAGCTGAAGTTCCGAGATTGGTTCGTAGTGCAAGCCTGATTTAAGGTGAGCGTTATGAATGAAACAGAATTTGCCTGGCGGCACTAGCGCGGTGGTCCCACCTGACCCCATGCCGAACTCAGAAGTGAAACGCCGTAGCGCCGATGGTAGTGTGGGGTCTCCCCATGCGAGAGTAGGGAACTGCCAGGCATCAATTTTTTATAATAAAGAACGTGTTCCTTTTCCCCTGACAAGGAAAATAACAGGAACAAACAGGTATCAGACGCTTTCTGATACGTGTGAAAGAACCGGTGGAGCGGTAGTTCAGTTGGTTAGAATACCTGCCTGTCACGCAGGGGGTCGCGGGTTCGAGCCCCGTCCGTTCCGCCAATTATTGCATAGTCCCTGAATCGAAAGATTCAGGGACTTTTTGCATTTATTTTCCAGTGAAAATGCAAACCAGACTCCTTTCTTTCTCTGATATATTTTATTATCTCACAGGCTCACGTTTATCTCATCGGCGTTTCTTACAGGATTTAATTCTGAGGAGTTAACTGATATTAAACTATTATCTTTAACTAAATAGAATGGCTATCAGTTTGGATTCATCAAAGAATAAGTATATTCAGACATCCAGGGAATACTTTGTATCAAATTGAAAAATTTGTGTGTTCAGATAAACCTGCAAAGTACTAATAAAGCTCATAATAAATGAGTACTAAAATTCTTAATCCAGTTCAATAAGTTGTCAGATTACAGATGCAAGTTCCAATAAAATACCATAAAGTCTCAATTTGGAATAATCACAAAGATCATCATTATGAAATTCTCATTGGATATACTGGACTGGCGGGCAGTGGCTCCGGGAGTCGATAGTTGTGAGCACTGGATCCAATGGGCTCAGTGCTCAGATATAAATACATTTTCCGGTGAGAACCCCAAAAGCCAGCAAATTCCAATGATGTCAGCACGTCGAATGAGTACCGGCAGTCGTTTTGCTGTTGATGCCGGGCTTGCATTGCTCGCCAATAACAACGTAGATGCGGCAATTTTTACCAGCCGCCATGGTGAGCTGGAGAATACAGGGCGAATTTTGCATTCTCTGGCAGAGGAAGACGCTTTATCTCCGACTGAATTCTCCATGTCAGTACATAATACCGCAGCAGGTTGGCTTACCATTATTAGCAAAAATCCGTTGCCGGTAACCTCATTAGCAGCCGGAAAGGACAGTTTTCAGCAAGGAATACTGGAAGCTCAGTCGATGCTGGCAACCGGTGCTTCCAGCGTCATGCTGGTCGATTTTGATGGTGAAATCCCCGATATATATAACGAATCGGTAAATTCTGAGTTTCTACCTTACGCTGTAGCAATAATATTAACTTCTGGCGATAGTTTGCAGTGCCAGCGTATTTCATTGCCGGGTGAGGATCTGAATTCAGAAATTCCGCAGAGTCTGCAATTTCTGCGAGGTTATCTTTCTTCCTCTTCTTTATTCAATGTCAGTGCAGATAGCCACCATAGCTGGCAATGGGTTCGGGATTTGTGATGAGAGAAACGCTAGTACCCGAAGAAAAGTCTTCTCTGGTAAATCGCATCTGGCGATGGCTGGCAACTGGATTCTTTTTCGCACTTTTCGGAATTGGCGGGCTGTTGCTTTCTATTATCTGGTTTAATCTGTTGCGACTGATCATCCGGCAACCCGACAGATTGCACCGAATGACGCTAAACAGCATCCGTAATAGTTTTAGGTTTTTTCTGAGTGGATTACGGAGGGTGGGAGTGATGGATTACCGGTTTACCGGTGATGAAAAGTTTCAGCAAGATACCGGGTGTCTGATCGTGGCGAATCATCCCAGCCTTCTTGATTATGTGATCCTGGCATCCCGGATGCCGCGTTGTGACTGCATCGTCAAACAGGCTTTGTTGCAAAACCCATTCTTAAGCGGAGTGATAAAAGCGGCGGGCTACCTGATTAACTCTGGGTCTGACGCTCTGTTGCAGGCCTGTGAAACCCGGTTGCAAGCAGGCGGTACGCTGTTAATTTTTCCGGAAGGAACGCGCTCCTTACCTGAGAAACCGATGACGCTGCAGCGTGGTGCCGCTAACATTGCTCTGAGGGCGGGGTGTGATGTCAGGATTGTCCATATTTCATGTCAGCCACCCATGCTGACAAAAAATGGGAAGTGGTACGAAATTCCCCGTGTAAAACCTCAGTTTGTGATTACCGTTGCCGATAAGGTAAAGGCTGAAGACTTTTTAGATGAAAGCGATCTTTCACCTGCTCTGGCTGCACGGCGTCTGACGCAGTATTTGTGCACTGAGTTGATGCGCAGCAATATGCAAAATAACGAGAATTAAGTCATGGATTCATTAAGTAACGACATAAAAGCACTTATCATTGAGACGCTGAATCTGGAAGGAATGACGCCAGATGAGATAGAGACGCAGGCCCCACTTTTTGGTGACGGATTAGGGCTGGATTCTATTGATGCCCTTGAGCTTGGTCTGGCATTAAAGAAGCAATACGGTGTGATCCTTTCGGCGGAAAGTCAGGAAATGCGCGAGCACTTTTATTCTGTTGAAAGTTTGGCCAGATTTATATCAGTACAGCGTGGTTAAAGAGATTCCTATGCAGAAGCAAGAAATTTACCAGCAGATTAGCGCGTTATTAGTCAAGCTATTTGAAATCGATGAAGATGATATCCGCCCGGATGCAAAACTCTATGAGGATCTGGAATTAGACAGCATTGATGCTGTTGATCTGGTGGTTCATTTGCAGAAAATCACCGGCAGAAAAATTAAGCCTGAAATGTTTAAATCTGTTCGCACCGTTCAGGATGTTGTTGATGCCATAGATGAATTACTTAATTCCCCGGCACCATAGTATGTGTGGGTATCTTTTTTGTGGATAAACCCCGGCGCTTCTCATTTTCTCTGGTTGCGAAGATTGCCCGCTGGGCGATGCCGGTGGCGGTTATTGTCTATCCGCTAGCCGTATGGTGCGGTTTAAAAAGTTGGGGAATTAGCGTTCTGGCACCTGTGCTGATTGCTGTCTTTATTCTGCGATTACTGACTTTTCGCGGAAAATTATCCCAGTTAACTTTTTTTGGAAAAGCGATTGCAGCCTCAGGGATTGTGCTGGTCGCCAGCAGCCTTTTATTACGCGAAACCTCTATGCTGTTGTATTACCCGGTCGCGGTAAATGCTTTATTACTGGGGGTATTTTTCAGTTCCTTATACGCCCGGCAATCTTTGGTTGAACGTCTTGCGCGACTGAATGAACCCGATTTACCGCCCGAAGGTGTTGTTTATACACGCCGTGTCACCCAGGTCTGGTGCATTTTTTTTCTGTGGAATGGATCATTTGCTTTATATACCTGCCTGAAAGGCGATATGGCCCTATGGGCTCTTTACAACGGCGGGATCAGTTATCTGCTGATTGGCTTAATAATGGGTATTGAATGGATAGTCAGAAAGCGTCTGCGCCAGCCATGACGCTGCCAATGTGCAAATGGCTAAGCACGGAAAGAGCAGATGATTATCTGGTTGCCTGGAGCGAAAGCCGGGAATGGCGTCAGTGTGATTTCCGCCAGGACGTATTATCTCTGCTGACTCATATCAGCGCGACATCGCATACCCGCTGGGCATTGTGTTTTGAAGATAACTATTCATTTGCCGTGTCGCTGCTGGCAGTGCTTTACAGCGGTAACACGCCGGTTTTACCTGGACATTTTCGCCCGGCCGTTCTGGCTGAACAACGCGATGAATTTGATGCGTTAATTACCGATCTTGATTTGACGATTGATTGCCCTGTTCTGCGTTTGCCTTGCTCAGTGGATCAGCCATTGACTGTTTTACCCAACTGGCCAGAAAATCCCGCGCTTCACTTATTTACCTCCGGTTCGACCGGTAAACCGCAAAAAATAATCAAACCAATTACCTGTCTTGAACTGGAGAGCCAGTGGCTTTCAGCGCGATGGGGCGATCAATTCGCAGATGCACACTTTGTTGCCACCGTGGCGCCTCATCATATGTACGGCCTGAGTTTTGCTTTTATGTTGCCGCTGTCGCTTGGCCGGCCTTTTGCGACGAAAAGTGTGGAGTATCACGAACAGTTGCAGTCACTTGCCAGTAAAAATACTTTGGTGCTGACCAGCAGCCCGGCCTTTCTTAAACGCCTTGATCCGGCTTTGGAGCCAACTCACTGCCGGCATGTCTTTTCTGCCGGAGGCCCGCTAAGTAATGAGGCCGCCTTGCTGGTAGAAAATGTCTGTGGTTGTCTGCCGACAGAAATCTATGGCACCAGCGAAAGCGGCATTATTGCTTTTCGTACGCAACATCAGCCAGACGAAGCCTGGACGCTTTTTGAAAATATCCGATTCTCTTCCTGTGCTGATGGCAATATTTCCCTGATTTCTCCGCTGATCCCGCAGCCGGAAGGCATGATCCTCAGTGATAAAATCCAGCTATTGCCCACGGGACAACGCCAGTTTGTTCTTTTAGGCCGTAAGGATCGGATCGTTAAGATTGCAGAGCAGCGGATCTCACTGACTGAAATTGAGCAGCGTTTGTGTGCGTTGGATCTTTTAAGCGACGCCAGCGTGCTGACACTCGAAAAACAGGGGCGGCTTTATATCGCAGCCGTACTGGTATTAAGTCACGGCGGAGAGCATTTATTACAGGCGCAGGGGCAGGCCGCGCTGCTTGGGCAGATTCGCCTGACGCTGCACCAGTGGTTATCGCCGGTCTCTGTGCCGCGATACTGGCGTCTGGCGTCTGCCATTCCTCTTAACCAGCAAGGCAAACGCGCAACTGCTGAATTACAGGAACTGTTCTTATGATTTTGCCTCAAGTGCTGAACCAGCAACTCGTCAGCGACACCCGTCTGCTTCTCACGCTCCGGTTATCGGCGGATTTATTCTGGTTTAAAGGCCATTTCCCGTCGTCGCCGATTTTGCCTGGCGTGACACAGGTGAACTGGGTCATGGGCTACGCCGAAGAAATTCTGGGGCTGGATAAAGCGTTTTCCGGCATGGAAGTGGTGAAATTCCAGCGACCACTTTTGCCTGAAGAAACCGTAGATTTGCACATCGACTGGCTGAAAGAAAAACAGCGGTTGGTATTCCGTTACAGCGTGGGCGAGGCGATTGCCAGCAGCGGGAAAATCACCTTATGTCCATGATGCCGCCAGCCCCATTTTCTCCCTGCCTGATTATTCCCTGCTACAACCACGGGCCGATGATGGCCGGTGTACTGGAGAGTCTCCGGCCATTCGGTTTGCCCTGCATTGTGGTGGATGATGGCAGCGACGAGCAGACAGCAGAAGAGTTGCAACGCCTGGCCAGTGTGACGCCGTGGATGAGCCTGACGCGATTAACTGTAAATCAGGGGAAAGGTGGGGCGGTGATGGCGGCCCTGCGGCTGGCCGTTGAAAAAGGCTTTACGCACGCCTTACAGGTGGATGCCGACGGCCAGCATCAGCTTTCAGATGTTCCCGCGATGCTGTCTGAAGCCAGAAGTCATCCGGATTGTCTGATCTCCGGGCAGCCGGTTTACGATGACAGCGTGCCAAAATCGCGCCTGTATGGCCGCTATATCACCCATTTCTGGGTCTGGATTGAAACCCTGTCATTCTCAATCAAAGACAGTATGTGTGGATTTCGCGTGTATCCTCTCAAACCTTGTCTGCAACTGATGGCGGAAAAAACACTGGGTTTACGGATGGATTTCGATACGGAAATCATGGTGCGCCTTTACTGGCAGGGCACGCGCAGCCGTTTCCTGCCCACGCGGGTGACCTATCCCGAAGATGGCCTCTCGCATTTTGATGCAGTGAAGGACAATCTGCAGATTTCCTGGATGCACACGCGGCTGTTTTTTGGCATGTTGGCGCGTATTCCTTATTTGCTGCGTCAGCGAAGAAAATGTCCCCGGCACTGGTCTGCTACACAGGAACGCAAAGGATTGTGGGGTATTCGCCTGATGCTGGCGGTTTACCGGACACTGGGATATCAGGCTTTTCGTCTGCTGCTTTATCCGGTCATCACCTATTTTTGGCTTACCGGCCGCAAACAGCGCAATGCCTCTGCCAGCTGGCTGGAACGTGTCCGCGTAACGGCCGCACATCGCAATATTTCCCTGCCTTATCCGCTGAGCACTTTCCGGCATTTCATGCGGTTTGGTGAATCTATGCTGAGTAAACTGGCGAGCTGGCAGGGCGATAAAACCCTGACCGATGCGGTACTGGTCAATCCCGAAATTTGCGAATCGCATATTGCCTCGGGGCGTGGCACGGTGATCCTCGCCTCGCATTTAGGCGATATCGAATCCTGCCGCGCGATTGGCGCGCTCAATCACCGCATTACCGTCAATGCGCTGGTATTTACCGAACATGCCGAGCGGTTCAATCAGGTAATGAAAGAGATTAATCCGCAGGCCGTGGTTAACCTTATCCAGGTAAGCAAGATGGGGCCGGAGACCGCCATTTTATTGCAGGAAAAACTGGATGCCGGTGAGTGGGTGGCGATTGTCGGCGACCGGACATCTGCCAGTCCTCATCAGCGTGGAGAGCATGCCCGCGTGATTTACAGCGAGTTTCTGGGTGAACCCGCCGCATTCCCGCAGGGGCCCTTTATTCTGGCTGCAGCGCTACGCGCGCCCGTCATGCTGATGTTTGGCATCATGCAGCGACAGCGTCTGCATATTTACTGCGAATCTTTTGCGGATCCTCTGATCCTGCCGCGTGCCAGCCGCCTGTCTGCGTTACAGTCTGCCGTCGATCACTATGCCGCACGACTTGAGCATTACAGCCTGCTGGCGCCTCACGACTGGTTCAATTTTTATGATTTCTGGCAACATCCGACGGATGTTGCCCCTGACAGGAAACCTGACTGATATGACTTCCAAACTTGATCCGCGTTTTAACGATCCGCGATTTTCTACCCGCGTTGAAATCACGGTTCCTTTCCACGACGCAGATGCAATGGGCGTGGTCTGGCATGGCAACTATTTCCGTTATCTGGAAGTCGCGCGCGAGCAGTTACTCAAGCAATTTGATTACGGTTATCGTCAGATGCAAGCGTCAGGTTATGTCTGGCCGATCGTTGATACCCGCGTGAAATATATCGCGCCGCTGCTCTTTGAACAGCGTATTGCCGTTCATGCGCAGCTTGAGGAAATCGAAAACCGTTTGCGCATCGGCTATCAGATTTACGACATCGAAACCGGTAAACGCACAACGACAGGTTACACGTTACAGGTCGCGGTAGACGCTGCCACCAAAGAAATGTGTTTTGTCTCGCCGCAGGTTCTTTTTGATAAAACAGGAGTCAGCCTGTGAAAGCCTTTTTGCTATTTGTACTGACGGTTTTCAGCGTAACGGCAAACGCTGTTACCCTGGAAGAATTACAACAGCGCTTCAGCCAGGTGCCGGTACTCCGTGCTGAGTTTGCGCAGCAAAGAACCATCAGCGGGATGGCGCAACCGCTCAATTCCAGCGGGAATCTGCTGATTGCCCGGCAACAAGGGCTGTGGTGGCAGCAGGAAAAACCGTTCGGCCTGACATTATTACTGACTGAAAACCGCATGGTGCAAATCATGGCGGGGCAGCAGCCACAGGTGGTCACGGCGGAGAGGAATCCGCAAATGTTCCAGTTTAATTCCTTGCTCAGCGCGCTGTTCCACGCAGACCGCAAGGTGCTGGAAGAGAATTTTTCGCTTGATTTTACCGATCACGGTAAAGGCGCCTGGACGCTGATTCTGACGCCGAAGGTCTCGCCGCTAAACCGTCTGTTCCGCAGTATTACGCTCAATGGCGAAACCTTTCTGAACAATATCGATATTAATGACATGCAGGGCGACGCCACGCATATTCGTTTCTTCAATCAGAAAACGACGCCAGCCATGCTGACTGACGCAGAGAAACGCCATTTTGCATCCTGACCTTCATCGAAAACTGGCGCAAAGCTGGCTGCTGATTATCGTGCTACTGGTCGCAGCGTTGTTCTGGTTACTGCCACGCAGCCAGATTAACAGCAGCGTTCTGGCGCTGTTGCCGCAGCAGCAGGAAACGGATATTCCGCAGGCTTTTTCTGACGGCTTTACTCAGCGTCTGGATCGCCAGCTTATGTGGCTGGTCAGCCCGCCGCCGGGAGCGGGTATTCAGCCCGCTGCTGAGTGGCTGAAGCATTTGCAGGCGCTGCCTGAACTGAGTCAGGTACAGGGCCCGATGGACGCACAGCGTCAGCAGGAGTGGGGCACTTTCTTCTTCAAACATCGCAATGCGTTGCTCGATGACGCCACACGCCAGCGTCTGATGGCAGGTGCTGAATCGCAAAGCCAGTGGATCCTCGGCCAGATCTATTCGGCGTTTGCCGGTGTCAGCGGCAAAGAGCTGGCAAACGATCCGTTATTGCTGGTTCGTGCCTCGCAGATGGCGCAACAGCAGAGCAGCGGCGGTATGACGCTGGATCAGGGCTGGCTGATGGTCCGTGATAAAAAGGGTCGTAGCTGGTATATGGTGCATGGCGAGCTGAAGGCGTCTTCTTATGACATCACGTCGGCTAAACAAACCGTAGCGGCTCTTGGTGCGGTGAAAGAAGCTTTTGAGGCGCGCTGGCCGGGTGCAAAAGTGCTTGAGCGTGGCACGATTTTCTACAGCAATTATGCCAGCCAGCAGGCTGAGCACGATCTTTCCACGATTGGTGCGGCGTCAGTAACTGGCGTGTTTGTGCTGATTTTACTGATGTTTCGTTCGGTCCTGCCGATGCTGCTCAGCTTACTGTCAATCGCTATCGGCGCGCTGTCAGGCACGGTGTTTACCCTGTGGGTATTTGGTGAAATCCACGTGATGACATTGGTGCTGAGCACCAGCATTGTTGGTATTTCTGCCGATTACACGCTGTATTTCCTGACCGAACGGCGGGTGCATGGCGATTCCAGCACACCGCTGGAAAGTCTGAAAAAACTGTTCCCTGCGTTATCGGTGGCGCTGCTGACCACGGTGGTGGCCTATCTGATGTTGCTGATTGCGCCATTCCCCGGCTTGCGGCAGCTGGCAGTGTTTGCCGCCGCCGGGCTGAGTGCGGCCTGCATCACCGTGATGTGCTGGTATCCGTATTTGTCCAGGCGTTTGCCGACAGGGCCAGCGCCGGGGCTGACGCTGATCATGCGCTGGTTACTGGCCTGGCGCAGTCGCAAAGCTGTGCGCATTGGCCTGCCGTTACTGATTTTAGTGCTGGTGGTGGCAGGAATATCGCGGCTGAAAATCAATGATGACATTGCGGATTTGCAATCTCTTCCGGCTGGTTTGCAACTACAGGAACAGCAAATCGCCGCGCTGACCGGGCAGACGAACGATCAGAAATGGCTGGTGGTATACGGCGATAGCGCAGAGCAGACACTGCAACGTCTGGAAGCATTGCGGCCAAAGCTGGCTCAGGCTAAAGAGAAGGGGGGGATTGACGGATTCCGGGCGATCACTCTGCCTTCTCAGGCACAGCAGCAGCGGGATTTATCGCTGCTTCGCCAGCACGCACCGCAAATTATTGCGCAATTGCAGCAGGCGGGGATCCCGGTGGCGAAGCCGGATCTCAGTGCGCAGACGGTTGATGTGCCGGAATGGCGCAACAGCGTGGTCAGTGAGGGCTGGCGTTTGTTGTGGCTGTCCCTGCCGGACGGGCGCAGCGCCGCACTGATCCCGGTGAATGGCGTTCATGACAGCGCAGCCATGGCGGCGCTGGCGGCATCCATGCCGGGAACCGGCTGGATCGATCGTAAAACTGAATTCAGCGAACTGTTTTCGCAATACCGTGTTTATCTGACCTGGCTACTGGCGCTCGCCGTTGCAGTCATTGCGGTCACTTATCTCTGGCGTTTTCGCCTGCCACACGGGCTTGTTTGTCTGGTTCCGACCTTACTTTCCCTTGGGATGGGCGTCTCTGCGCTGGGCTTCAGTGGCCATAATCTTAATTTGTTCTCCCTGCTGGCGCTGATTCTGGTGCTGGGGATCGGCATCAATTACACCCTGTTTTTCACCAATCCACGCGGCACGCCGACGACATCCATGTTTGCCATTTTTATGGCTGCGGTCACCACGTTGCTGACGTTCGGTATGCTGGTGTTCAGTTCCACGCAGGCGATCAGCAGTTTTGGCATCGTGCTGAGCTTTGGCATATTAACGGCATTTCTGTTGTCGCCACTGACCTTGCCAGCTAAAAAAAGAGGACGCAAAAAATGACCCGGTTTATGCTGCCAGCGCTGACACTTCTGATTTTTATACTTGTCGGGTGCGCGACAAATTCCCCTTCAGATCCGCAGCCGCAAGCCTGGCTGAAACGCGGCGTGCAGGTGAAATTACCCGCGCCCACCCTGGATAAACCGGTCAGCCAGCAGCAGTTGCTGACGGCCACGGTGAAAGGTAAACAACAGTCTTTGCTGGTGCTGCTCAATGCGGATGGAAAGTCGTTACAGCTTGCCGGGCTTTCCCCTCTGGGGATCCGCCTTTTCAAAGTGGTCTACGATCAAACGGGGATCCACACCGAACAGGCCATGAAGATCGACGGTTTACCTCCAGCAAATCAAGTTCTGGCCGATATTATGCTGAGCTACTGGCCAGCGCAGCGCTGGCAGCCGCTGTTGCCGGCGGGCTGGAAACTGGACGATCAGCCGCTGCGCCGCACGTTACTGGATAACCAGGGCCATACGATCACCCGCATCGACTATCTGCCACAGGGCAGCGGACGTCAGCCGGTATCCATCACGCAGATGGCGTTCCACTACCAGATAACTATCCAGAATGTGGGTGACTAACATGATTTATTTTTCGGCCGTGGGCATGGTTAACGCGCTGGGAAACAGCAATGCGCAAATCGCTGCCAGCCTGACATCAGGTGCCGCGCCGGGAATGTCGTTGCAGGAAGGCTGGCTGACGGAAGAACGGCCGGTCTGGCTCGGCGCGGTGACCGGCGAACTGCCCGCGATCCCCGGCTCTCTGTCAGCGCACCGCAGCCGCAACAACCAGTTGTTGCTGGCTGCGCTGGCACAGATTGAGTCTCAGGTTCACGCGGCTGTCAGCCGGTACGGTAAAGATCGTGTCGCGGTCATTATGGGCACCAGTACCTCGGGCATTGCCGAAGGCGAAGAGGCGGTGCGCCATCTGCACCGGCATGGGCAATTTCCGTCGGGCTATGATTACCAGCAACAGGAACTGGGCGATCCTTCACTTTTTATGGCGGAGTTGCTGGATCTCTGTGGCCCGGCTTACACATTATCAACAGCCTGCTCATCCAGCGCGCGAGCGATTATCAGCGGGAAACGCCTGATTGACGCCGGGCTGGCCGACGCGGCGCTGGTGGGCGGCGCTGACAGCCTGTGCCGGATGCCGGTGAACGGCTTCAACAGCCTGGAATCTTTCTCCCGCGGACGCTGTACGCCGTTCGGGCAAGATCGTGATGGCATCAATATCGGTGAAGCCTCGGCGTTGATCCTGCTGACCCGTGAGCCCGCAGACGTCGCATTACTGGGGGCTGGCGAATCATCCGATGCGTGGCATATGTCTGCACCGCATCCGGAAGGTCTCGGCGCGGAACGGGCAATCCGCATGGCACTGGCGCAGGCCGGGCTCAGTGCGGCAGACGTGGGTTACATCAACGCACACGGTACCGCCACACCGCTCAATGATCAGGCAGAAGCCGCTGTCATACACCGGCTGTTTGGCAGCCAGACGCCGTGCAGTTCGACCAAGCATCTCACTGGCCATACGCTGGGCGCGGCGGGTGCGACAGAAGCGGCGCTGGGCTGGCTGATCCTGACGCAAAATCTTAACCTGCCGCCACAGGATTTCAGCGTGATGCCCCGTGATACCCGTCTGGCGGCGATCCGGCTGGTGGAAAAAGGCGAAGCGCTGGCGAAACCCGTTATTCTCTCCAACTCGTTTGCCTTTGGCGGTAATAACGCCTGCATTGTGATCGGGAGGCCGTCATGAGTATGCTCAGCGCGGAGCATTATCTGCCGCATGAATCACCGATGGTTTTGCTGAATAAGGTACTTAGCGTCACAGAAGAGACCGCGCTGTGCAGCGTGGTGGTGTCCGAAAACAGCGTGCTGGCGCCGTTTCTCAATGTCCGTGGCGCGTTACCTGCGTGGTATGCCCTTGAGCTTATCGCGCAAACGGTCGGCGTCTGGAGCGGCTGGCATGGTGCACAAAGTGGCGAACCGCCTCAGGTTGGCATGTTGCTGGGCGGCAGGGCTTTGAAATGCAGCGTGCCGGAATTTGCGGCAGGCAGTGAATTATTCATCAGCGTCTCAATGGTGCTGCGCGATGAAAAACTCGCCAGCTTCGAAGGCGTGATCTGCATTAAACAAGAAAAAGACAACCTGCAGGTTGCAAAAGGACGGCTGAATACATACCAGCCAGACAAGGATGAACTTATTAAGTTAACTCAGGGGAAACAGGAATGATGCGTTCGGTATTAGTAACCGGTGCCAGCAAAGGGATCGGCAAAGCCATTGCCAGCCAGTTAGCCGGCGATGGTTTTCTGGTGGTCATTCACTACCACAGCGATAAAGCAGGGGCAGAAAGCACCCTGCAACAGATAACCGACAACGGCGGCAGCGGGCGAATTGTGCAGTTTGATATCAGCAACCGCCAGCAGTGCCGCGACGTTATTGAAGCCGATATTGAGGCGCATGGCGCGTACTACGGTGTGATCAATAATGCCGGGATTACCCGCGACGCGGCATTTCCGGCACTGACCGACGAAGACTGGGACGGCGTGATCCACACCAATCTCGACAGCTTCTACAATGTTTTACAGCCCTGCGTGATGCCGATGATTGGGCTGCGTCAGGGCGGGCGTATAATCGCGCTTTCCTCGGTTTCCGGTATTACGGGCAACCGCGGACAGGTCAACTACAGCGCGGCGAAAGCCGGAATTATCGGTGCCTGTAAAGCGCTGTCGCTGGAACTGGCGAAACGCAAAATCACTGTTAACTGTATTGCGCCGGGGCTGATCGACACTGGCATGCTGGATATGGAAAAAACGGCACTCGATGCCGCAATGGGTATGATCCCGCTCAAACGTATGGGCCGGGCAGAAGAAGTTGCCGGACTGGCAAGCTATCTGATGTCAGATATCGCCGGTTATGTGACCCGCCAGGTGATCTCCATCAACGGAGGCATGGTATGAGCCAGCGCGTAGTCATTACCGGTATGAAAGGCATAACGGCGTTCGGCAACCATTGGGACGAGATTTCCACCCGCCTGCAACAGGGTAAAAACGCTGTCCGCCACATGGACGAATGGCTGATTTATCAGGGACTGAATACGCATCTGGGTGCGCCGGTGGATGATTTTGTTATCCCGGCGCATTACACCCGCAAGCGCATCCGTTCGATGGGCCGCGTCTCCCTGCTGTCAACCCGTGCGGTTGAACTGGCGCTGGAGCAGGCCGGTTTACTGGAAGACCCGGTGCTGACTGACGGCGAAACCGGTATTGCCTTCGGCTCATCCACTGGCAGCACGGGTCCGGTCAGCGAATTCGCTACCATGCTGACGGAAAAGCACACTAACAATATTACCGGTACGACTTACGTGCAGATGATGCCGCACACCACAGCGGTGAATGCAGGTTTGTTCTTTGGCCTGAAAGGGCGGGTGATCCCAACCTCCAGCGCCTGCACCTCGGGCAGCCAGGCGATCGGTTATGCCTATGAAGCCATCAGACACGGTTACCAGACGGTGATGGTGGCAGGCGGCGCGGAAGAACTTTGCCCGTCAGAAGCTGCTGTGTTTGACACGCTGTTCGCCACCAGCCAGCAAAATGAGCACCCTGAACTGTCGCCGCGTCCGTTTGATACGCAGCGCGACGGACTGGTGATCGGCGAAGGTGCCGGGGCACTGATCCTCGAGTCACTGGAACATGCACAGGCGCGCGGTGCGAAAATTTACGCCGAGATCGTGGGTTTTGCCACTAACTGCGACGCGTCCCATATCACTCAGCCGCAGCAATCGACGATGCAGATTTGCATCGAAAAAGCGCTGAAAAATGCCGGTATACCTGCTTCTGAAATCGGTTATATCAGTGCACATGGCACGGCCACCGACCGCGGTGATATTGCCGAAAGCCACGCGACCGCTGCGGTGTTTGGCAATCAGACGCCAATCTCGTCACTGAAAAGCTACTTTGGTCATACACTCGGTGCCTGCGGTGCACTGGAAGCGTGGATGTCGCTGGAAATGATGCGCGAAGACCGGTTCGTGCCGACTATCAACCTGACGCAGCCGGATCCGCTTTGCGGCGAACTCGACTACGTAATGGGCGAATCACGTCATATTCAGACTGAATTTATCCAGTCGAATAACTTTGCATTCGGTGGAATTAATACCTCTTTAGTTTTCCGTCGCTGGCCGTAACGATGAATGTTGCGCGTGTCATTACTGCGTCGCTGGATGACAACTTTTCGTTGTCACATTTGCCCGCAGAATGGCTCGAAAAAAGTGAAGGGATGAATCCTGTCCGCCGCCAGCAATGGTTAGCGGGCAGGGCGCTTCTGGCCGAGGCCATGTCAGTTTTCAACGGCTGTGACAACTTACCCGCCCTGCAGATTTCCGCGCAGGGAAAACCGTCTTTTGCGGATGCTTCTCTGCCACATTTCTCCCTCAGCCACAGTAAAAATCATCTGCAACTGTTGTTATGTCCGGCGGGTGAAAGCGGCGGCGACGTGGAGCAAATCCGCCCGCGCCCACGTTATCTTGACGTGGCACGCGCCGCATTCAGTGATATCGAATGTCAGTGGCTGGTGGAACAGGCTTGCCCGCAAACGGCGTTCTGGCAGCTGTGGTGTCTGCGTGAGGCGTGGCTGAAACAGCAGGGTGGCAGTGTGTGGCAGATGGACAGGCTTCGCCTGGATCCAGGCAATCAGCGGTTTACTTCACAATCTGCCGCTGAAAGCCGGTTATGGTGCGCTGCGGATGAGTCCGTGATGCGCGCCCTGGCGTTGCCTGCCGGTGTCTCTGAGGTTGATGAATATCGGTTTGATGCCGCGTCAGGCGGTTTTATCTGGCAGGTTTCACGGCGCTGGACCCGCTTTTCCCTTTCCTGATTATTGCGCTCACATCAAAAGTCTTCTGGCAAAGCGGTCGTTTTTATCCATGAATGCGCAGTCCATACTCTCTCCAAGATTTATCTTCCTGAAACATTCAAAGAGAGAACAGTATGAGTATTCCTGCATTCGGTCTGGGCACATTCCGCCTGAAAGATGACGTGGTCAAAGCGTCCGTAGCCACCGCCGTGGAACTGGGCTATCGCGCCATCGATACCGCACAGATTTATGACAACGAAGCGGCTGTCGGCGATGCACTGGCTGAAAGCGGTGTCTCGCGTGAAGAGTTTTACATCACCACCAAAATCTGGATTGAAAACCTTGCGGCTGACAAAGTCATCGACAGCCTGAAAGACAGTCTGCGCAAACTGAAAACCGATTATGTCGATCTGACGCTGATCCACTGGCCGTCACCGAATCAGGCCGTCAGCGTGGCAGAAACAATGCATGCGCTGGTTGAGGCGAAGAAAATGGGCCTGACCCGTGAAATTGGTATTTCCAACTTTACCGTTGCACTGATGCAGGAAGCGATCGACGCGGTGGGCGCGGATCAGATTGCGACTAACCAGATTGAACTTTCACCGTTCCTGCAAAACCAGACCGTAGTCGATTTTGCCCGCCAGAACGGTATTGCCGTGACGTCTTACATGACGCTGGCTTACGGCGACGCGTTGAAAGATTCGACGATTATTGAGATTGCCGCCCGCCATAACGCAACACCTGCACAGATCGTTCTGGCCTGGGCATTGCAACTGGGTTACGCAGTGATCCCGTCATCGACCAAACGTGAAAACCTGCAAAGTAATCTGCTGGCGCAACAACTGACGCTGACAGATGCGGATATGCAGCAGATCGCTGCGCTGGAACGCAACGGGCGTCTGGTCAGCCCTGAAGGTCTGGCGCCTGCGTGGGATTGATCCACAACGCCTCCCCCTGCAAAGGGGGAGAAGCAGGCATTTAAGCTCTTCCAGCCCCAAGCTTCTCACTCAGAAAATCAATAAAACACCGGATACGTGTGCTGACGGTCTGATCGCTGTAATACACCGCGTGCAACGGCATGGCGATGCGCATAATGTCCGGCACCAGCAGTTTTACCAAATCACCCCGCGCCACATCTTCATCAGTCATAAAATCCGACAGACAGGCAATACCATTGCCCTGCAAACACAGCCTGCGCAGTGTTTCACCGCTTCCTGAACTGATAAATGGTGTGACCGTCAGTTGCTGACCGTCAGCGCACAGCAGCGGCCATTTATTCAGCGCAACCACTTCGTTAAAGCCCAGACAACGGTGTTTCAGTAAATCATCGGCGCTTTGCGGCGTTCCCCATTTTTTCAGGTAATACGGCGAAGCCAGCACGCTGCGATAGCTCAGCATCAGTTTGCGCGCCCGCAGGCTGGAATCTTCCAGCTCACCGACGCGGATCGCTACATCCACTTTATGGTCGATCAGATTGATATTGCTCTCGGAGGAGAACAGCGCGAGCGACATCTTCGGGAAACGTTCAGTAAATTCCGCCACCAGCGGTGAAATGACATGCAAAATGACCGGCGTTGCGGCATCGATTCGCAACAGCCCCTGCGGATCGTCGCGGTTCTCCAGCAAATCATCTTCTGCAGCCGCCATCTCATGCAGGATTTTTTGTACCCGGACGAAATAGCGCTCGCCTTCGTGCGTCAGGCTGATCTGACGCGTGGTGCGGTTGAGCAGGGTGATCCCCAGCTTTTGTTCCAGACGTTTTAATGTCCGGCTGACCACTGAATTATCCTGACCCAGTTGTTCAGCGGCACGGCTGAAACTGCCACTTTCCACCACAGTCACAAACGTAATCAACTCTTCGGAACTGGCTCGCATTGTTGTTACTCCAGCATAAATAAATTGATACTTTGGTTATTTAAGTCATTTAAGCACAAGCTGATAATCGTCGCCATCAAATCGATATTCATGTGGAGTAAAGGTTATGCCGCTTGCACTATTAGCACTGACCATCAGTGCGTTTGCTATAGGAACAACAGAGTTTGTCATCGTCGGGCTGGTGCCGACTATCGCGCAGCAACTGGGGGTTTCGGTCCCGTCAGCCGGTTTGCTGGTGTCTATATACGCCCTCGGTGTGGCGATTGGCGCACCGGTTCTGACGGCGCTGACCAGCCGCGTACCGCGCAAAGCGCTGCTGATTGGTTTGATGGTGTTGTTCACGCTGGGTAATCTGCTGGCGTGGCAGTCACCGAATTACAGCACGCTGGTGATGGCGCGTCTGCTGACCGGTCTGGCGCATGGCGTTTTCTTCTCTATTGGCTCGACGATCGCCACCAGTCTGGTGGCGAAAGAAAAAGCGGCTTCTGCGATTGCGCTGATGTTTGGCGGTCTGACCGTCGCGCTGGTGACCGGTGTGCCGCTCGGGACATTTATAGGTCAGCATTTTGGCTGGCGCGAAACCTTCCTCGCCGTGTCAGTTATTGGTGTCGTGGCGATTATTGCCAGCGCTATTCTGGTGCCCAATAACATCAAAAACAAACCTGCGTCACGCATTGTAGATCAGGTAAAAGTGCTGATGAATCCGCGACTGTTACTCATTTACGCCATTACCGCGCTGGGTTACGGTGGCGTATTCACTACCTTTACGTTCCTTGCTCCGATGATGCAGGAACAAGCCGGTTTCTCAGCCAGCATGGTGAGCTGGATCCTGCTGGCGTATGGCGTGTCGGTGGCCATCGGGAATATCTGGGGCGGCAAACTGGCTGACCGTCATGGCGCAGTCAAAGCGCTGACGATTATTTTTGCCGCACTCGCTGTGCTGCTCCTGATTTTCCAGTTCACTTCAGGTTTCGGTATTCCGGCGTTAATCACGCTGTTGGTGATGGGCATCTTTGCTTTCGGTAACGTACCGGGATTACAGGTTTATGTGGTGCAGAAAGCCGAAGAGGTGACGCCAAATGCGGTCGATGTTGCTTCCGGCCTGAACATTGCGGCCTTTAACGTCGGTATTGCCCTGGGGTCAGTGATTGGCGGGCAGGTGGTTTCCACCCTTGGCCTGGCGCAAACGCCATGGATTGGAGCGGTTATCGTCGCGGGCGCGCTGCTGCTTATCTGCCTGAGCGGGCATCTGGACCGAAAACCCAAAGCGGCGCTGGCCTGATTATCCTGTCATTCTGCGTCTGCACGGCTCGCCTCTGGCGGGCCGTTTTTATTTTTATGCTAGCCTATAGATGTGACCAGGTTGTATACCAATGTAAACAGATTTGGCCTGAGCGCTTGCGGGCGTATACTGAGCTTTCGCTGTGAGAATCTCTCTCATATAGCAACGATATAACGGGTAAACAGGCGATTAGCGTGCGGAAAAAAACATATGCAATGAGGTATGTCGCAGGTCAGCCCGCAGAGCAAATCTTTCCGGGAGTCCTCGCACATTTAGGACCAGATTTGCCGCCGGGTGCTGCACTGCCCAATTCGAATATTTTGCGCGTGATGGTGTGGAATATCTTCAAACAACAGCGGGCTGACTGGTTGTCAGTGCTGCGCGATTATGGCAAAGATGCGCAACTGGTGTTGCTTCAGGAAGCCCAGACAACCCCTGAACTGATCCGTTACGCGACCTCAAATTATCTGGCCGCCGATCAGGTGCCTGCCTTTATGCTGCCTCAGCACCCCTCTGGCGTGATGACACTCTCTGCGGCACATCCGGTTTATTGTTGCCCGCTGCGTGAGCGTGAGCCGCTTCTGAGGCTGTCTAAATCGGCTTTAGTTACGGTGTATCCGCTTGTAGATGGTCGTTTACTGATGGTGGTGAACATTCATGCGGTCAATTTCAGCATTGGCATCGACGTTTACAGCAAGCAGTTGGATCCGATTGGTGAGCAGATTGCTCATCACAAAGGGCCGGTGATCATGGCCGGGGATTTTAATGCGTGGAGCAAACAGCGTATCAATGCCCTGTTTGGCTTTGCGGGAAATATCCATCTGGAGGAAGTCCGTTTTCCTTCTGATTACCGCAAGCGGGCGTTCGGCAGACCGCTGGACTTCATTTTCTACCGGGATCTCAGCGTCACCAGCGCATCGGTGATGGAAACACGAGCCTCTGACCATAACCCGTTGCGGGTAGAATTTATGGCGGGAAAACCGCTGACGCAATAACGCTTAATTCGTCCGCTAAAAAACGCAGACATAAAAAAAGCACCCGGAATCTTCAGGGTGCTTTT
This sequence comes from Rahnella sp. CJA17(1/100), assembly GCF_963881615.1. Classification (NCBI taxonomy): domain Bacteria; kingdom Pseudomonadati; phylum Pseudomonadota; class Gammaproteobacteria; order Enterobacterales; family Yersiniaceae; genus Rahnella; species Rahnella sp. CJA17(1/100). The sequence goes on from NZ_CAWOJA010000022.1 coordinate 19,353, forward strand.
TTATTACCGGTACCTTTCGAATCAGGTATCAGGACTCATCTTGTTGCTGACGAACAACGTTAACTTGTTGCCCGGCTGCAGGTTGTCGGCATTGGTGTTCCAGCGCATCACATCCTTGATGTTGACGCCGTGACGCTTAGCTATGCTCGACAATGAATCACCTTTACGTACCTGATAAGTGATACTGCCGCCATTGGCACTGGTATTGCTGACGCTGTTATCCGCCACCTGCAGTGTTTGCCCAACTTTTAACGCGCCTGCTGAGCGCAAATTGTTCCAACGCTGTAAATCACGGGTCTTCACATTCAGCCGGGCTGCAATGCCAGACAAGCTGTCGCCGGAGCGAACCTTGTACTGTTTTGCACCTGACGGAGTGTTGCTGGCCAGTTTGGTTTCCTGTACTGCGGCAATATCGCCATCAGCCAGTGAATCTTTTAACTGGTCGGCATGCGCCTTCGGCAGAACAATGTAATGCGGGCCATTCGGCGCGGTTACATTTTTCTTGTAGCCAGTGTTAAACGACTTAAGCTTGGTCAGGGACATGCCCGCCATCTCAGCCGCCTGGGTCAGTTGCATCTGCTGTCCGACTTCAACACGCGCAAGAGCACGGTCTTCACTCGGTTTCGGCAGATTGATACCGTATTTTTTGCTGTGCTTGAGAATGTCGCTAAGGGCTAACATTTTCGGCACATAAATCGATGTTTCACGTGGCAGCGCCAGTGCCCAGAAATCCGTGGAACGGCCTCTGGCTTTGTTCGCTTTCACCGCTTGCATGACACGGCCTTCACCGCTGTTATACGCAGCAACGGTCAGTAACCAGTCGCCACCAAACATCTTGTTCAGACGTTGCATCATATCAAGCGCAGCAGTTGTCGAAGCCACAACATCGCGGCGTCCGTCATACCACTGGTTTTGTTTCAAACCATAGTTTCGACCCGTCTGCGGCACAATCTGCCACAACCCTGCAGCGTTAGCTGATGAGGTTGCTTTGGGGTCAAAAGCGCTCTCCACTATGGGTAGCAGTACCAGTTCCATCGGCATATTACGTTTCTTAATCTGCTCGGTGATCCAGTACATGTACGGCTCTGCCCGTAATGTTACATCGTGGAGATAGCTCTTATTTTTTAAATATTTAACTCTTTGTTCGCGGATCCGGGGATTATCCGGAACCTTCATCTTCAGCTCGTCGCCTATGAAGTTCCACAGATTTTGTTGGGAGACGGTGTCGTTTCCATCCAACCATCCCCCAGAGGCCGCTCGGCCATCACCTGTGAACTGTCCTGCTTCTTCACTTTGACTTGCTGAAGACAAACTCTGTGCATGTTGTTCCGGTACCTTCACGCCCTGCCTGGACGCCTGGCAACCTGTGAGCAACATGGAGGCGATTATTAGGATCGCGTTTGCCTTCATGTGTGTGTCATAGTTGCTTAAAAGACGAGCGATAATACTTTGCTTCGGAAAAAAACACAACCTTTGGGTCTAGTAGCTATCCTTGAGTGCCCTTAAATAGGCAAAAACCTGCCAGTCAGGCTTTAAGGGATCGTTAAGGTTTAATTTGTTTTGTAAATCAATGTCATCGCATCGTAAAAAGAGGTTGATTTTACGCTCAAGACCGAGGGTTGAAGGCAGGGAAGATTGTCCCTTTTCACGCATTTGTTGCACTTTGTGCTCATGAGAAAGAATATCATCATCCTCCGGTAAAATAGAGCGCGCAAACTTAAGATTTGAAAGAGTGTACTCATGTGCTGCGCAGACTAATGTTTCGTCAGGCAACGCCGCTAACCGTTGAAACGACTGGTACATTTGCTCCGGCGTCCCTTCGAACAAGCGACCGCATCCGGCGGAAAACATCGTGTCTCCACAGAAAAGATAAGGCGCGCTATAGTATGAAATATGACCAAGCGTATGACCGGGCGTAGCAAAGATCTGCCATTCCAGACCGCCAATTACCCTTTTTTCACCATTTTTAAGACTAGTCTGACTAAATTTATTCTCAGTTTCGTGAGGTCCGTATACTTTTAGACCCGGAAAATGGCTCGAAATCTCATCAACGCCCCCCACATGATCGTGATGATGATGTGTCAGAAGGATGGCTGTCGGGGTTAAATTGGCCTTTTTCAACGCGGCCAAAACAGGCGCTGCTTCGCCGGGATCGACGATCAGGCAATGCCCCTGCTGGTCATCGAGCATCCAAATGTAATTGTCCTGCAACGCCGGAATACTGATAAGATTCATGGCAACCTCTCTTTGGCAACTGCTTGAAAGAAGATAATAAACTATGCGACCAGCCCGCATCCGCAAGACCATTGTTGCTCCGGCTTCCTGGGATGAGATCCCGTGCGGCGGCTACTACCGTGCCGCGCTTGAGCAACAACTGCAACCCTGGTGGGGGAAACTTTACGGTTTCCACCTGCTGAAAATCGGCGCATTAAGTGCCGAAATCGACGCTCAGGCGTGCCCGATCTCGCATCAGGTAAATTTTGCCCAGGAAGGCGAGGGGCTGCATGTACGGGGTGATCCGTACCATTTACCTTTCGCAGCAAAATCAGTGGATGCCTGCCTGCTCAGCCATACGCTGGCCTACGCGGATGACCCGCACCGCATTCTGCGCGAAGTGGACCGCGTGCTGATTGATGATGGCTGGATGGTGCTCAGTAGCTTTAATCCGCTCAGCCTGCTGGGCATTGGCAAACTGATGCCGCTTTTTCGCAAGCGTCAGCCGTACAGCAGCCGCTTGTTTACCCAAATGCGTCTGCTCGACTGGCTGTCGTTGCTTAATTATGAAGTGATGGTGCACCGGCGTTTTCACGTGCTGCCGTGGAAAAAGAATGGCGGAAAATTGCTGAGTACGCACCTTCCCGCGCTGGGGTGCATGACGCTGATTATTGCCCGTAAACGGACTTTCCCGCTGACGCCAACGGCGAAAAAAGTTCTTGCGCAGAAACAGAAAATACCGCAGGCGGTGGGTGCAACGAAGAGTTACCGGAAGGAGCATCGCGACTGAAGTCTTGCACCTTCCCCTTTCACAAGGGGAAGGTTGGGATGGGCTGTGGCTCCTGCGGAATTAATTCTCCGCCTGATAGCCTAAATCGTCCAGCGTCGGATTCCCCGCGGCTTCTTTCGCCAGCACATCACAGCGTTCATTTTCAGGGTGTCCGGCATGGCCTTTCACCCACATCCAGTTCAGTTCATGCGTCTGGATCGCGGCATCAAGACGCTTCCACAAATCGACGTTTTTCACCGGTTTTTTATCGGCAGTTTTCCAGCCACGCTTTTTCCAGTTGTGGATCCACAATGTGATCCCCTGGCGAACATACTGGCTGTCGGTGCTCAGCGTCACTTCGCATGGTGTGCTCAGAGCTTCAAGCGCCACAATCGCCGCCATCATTTCCATGCGGTTATTGGTGGTCAGACGAAAACCCGCGCTGAACTCTTTTTCGTGTTGCTTATAGCGTAAAATCGCGCCGAAACCGCCGGGGCCGGGATTACCCAGGCAGGAGCCGTCGGTGAAAATTTCTACCTGTTTGGTCATATCTGGCAGGCTCTTTCATCAAATGTAAAAACCAAGTCTGACATAAACCGCCGTGCCGGGCACAGCAATATCTTGAGGTGTAACTGTCTGAAAGCGGGGGGATGTAACAGGTTGCCCGGGCATTCATCACTCTTTTGGCTGGAGAGCGCTGTCTTTTGCAATATAATAGGAAAATGCAGAGTGCCAGTTCAAAACTCTGAGCGAGTTGAGCCTTTCATGGTTTTTTCACTGCCAATTTTTCAATGCTTTAAGGATGTCTGATGAGAAATGTAACGGTTTCTGCAACACAAATGAGCTGCAGCTGGGATCTGGAAAATAATATTGTTAACGCCGAAAAGCTGGTTCGCCAGGCACATGCCAAAGGCGCGCAAGTTATTCTGATTCAGGAACTTTTTGCTGCACCTTACTTCTGTATTGATCAGAGCCCTGAGCATTACAGCCTGGCACAGGAGCTGGACAACAGCGCGCTTATCCGCCATTTCTCTGCGCTGGCGAAAGAACTGGAAGTGGTGCTTCCTCTGAGCTTCTTTGAGAAGTGCAATAACGCCTATTACAACTCGCTGGTCATGATTGATGCTGACGGCAGTGTGCTGGATGTCTATCGCAAAACTCACATTCCGAACGGCCCGGCCTATCAGGAAAAACAATTCTTCATTCCTGGTGATACCGGCTTCAAAGTGTGGAATACCCGTTACGCGAAAATCGGCGTGGGTATCTGCTGGGATCAGTGGTTCCCGGAAACTGCCCGTTGTCTGGCATTGCAGGGCGCGGAAATTATCTTCTATCCGACAGCGATTGGTTCCGAACCGGCCTATCCGGAAATTGACAGCCAGCCACACTGGACCCGTGTTCAGCAGGGCCACGCTGCGGCAAATCTGGTGCCGGTGATCGCCTCAAACCGCATTGGTACTGAAAAAAGCAAATTCATTCCTGATTATGAAATGACCTTCTACGGTTCTTCCTTCATTGCTGATCAGACCGGTGCGCTGGTTGAGCAGGCCAACAAAACGGAAGAAGCCGTGCTGGTTCATACCTTTGATCTGGATGCTATCGCTGCACAGCGCGCATCCTGGGGGCTGTTCCGCGACCGCCGTCCTGAAATGTATGGCGCAATCGCGACGTCCGACGGTTCAACAAGGAAATAACTGATGTCTTCTATTGATATCAATCCTCAGGCTGAAGGTTTTGCGATGCCCGCTGAATGGGCTGCGCAGCAGGCTGTCTGGATGATCTGGCCTTATCGCACCGATAACTGGCGCTCAAACGGGCGTCCGGCCCAGCTGGCTTTTGCTAACGTAGCGGCAGCGATTGCGACCAAAACGCCGGTATTTATGGCGGTTCCGGCAGCAGAAATGGCAAATGCACGCGAAGTGATGCCAGCACAAATTACGCTGGTGGAAATGGAAAGCGATGATGCGTGGATGCGTGATACCGGCCCGACCATTGTCGTCAATCCGCAAGGTGAGCATCTGGCAATCGACTGGACATTCAACGCATGGGGCGGCTTGCACGGTGGCCTTTACTCAAGCTGGGAGCGTGATCAGCGGGTGGCGCGTCAGGTGGCGAACTATCACCACATTCCTTATGTTTCAACGGATCTGGTACTGGAAGGTGGCTCCATTCATGTTGATGGTGAAGGCACTTTGCTGACCACCGCTGAATGTTTGCTCAATCCTAACCGCAATCCTGATTTGTCGAAGGCAGAGATTGAGGCGAAATTGCGGGAACTCCTCGGTGTTAAGCAATTCATCTGGCTGGAAGACGGCGTATTTAACGACGAAACAGACGGTCACATTGATAACATGTGCTGCTTCGTGCGTCCGGGAGAAGTCGCGTTGCACTGGACTGACGATCAGCAGGATCCGCAGTACGCGCGTTCGGCGGCAGCGTTGAAAGTGCTGGAAGCGGCGAAAGATGCCAAAGGGCGCAGCCTGAAAATCTGGAAAATGCCCTCACCTCCGGTTATGCATGCCACTGCGGAAGAAACGATCGGGGTGTTGCCGGGCACAGCCATTGAGCGTGTGGAAGGTAATCGTCTGGCGGCGTCTTACGTCAATTACCTGATCAGCAACAACCACATTATCTTCCCGCTGCTCGACGCTAAAACGGATAAGCAGGCTGAGAAGTTGCTGGGTGAAATGTATCCTGAGTACAAAATCACGGGTATTCCTGCCCGTGAAATTCTGCTGGGTGGTGGTAACATCCACTGCATTACACAGCAAATCCCTGCGTAAGAAAAAGTGCCCGGCGCGTCACCCTGTCTCGCGCCGGGCAGATCGTTTCTGTAATTGACTGTCAGCGTTGGATAATGAGCCATGGATTTACAAAACACCTCTAACAGGATCGTCGTTCTCGATACTGAAACCACCGGTATGAATAAACTCGGCGTCCATTATGAAGGGCACCGGATTATCGAAATCGGTGCTGTTGAAGTGGTTAACCGCCGCCTGACAGGGCGCAATTTCCATGTTTATCTCAAACCCGATCGCCTGGTGGATCCGGAAGCCTTTGGCGTTCACGGTATCAGCGACGAATTCCTCGCTGATAAACCGACGTTTGCCGACGTGGCCGACGACTTCATTGAATACATTCGCGGCGGCGAATTAGTCATTCATAACGCAACGTTCGACATCGGCTTTATGGATTACGAGTTCGACATGCTCGGCCGTAATCTGCCGAAAACCGAGACGTTCTGCAAAATTACCGACAGCCTGGCCATGGCGCGCAAGCTGTTCCCGGGCAAGCGTAACAACCTCGATGCGCTGAGCGATCGCTACCTGATCGACAACAGCAAGCGTACGCTCCATGGCGCGTTGCTTGACTCCGAGATTCTTGCTGAAGTCTATCTGATGATGACTGGCGGCCAGACCAGCATTAAATTCACCCACGAAGGCGAGCAAAATACTGGCGCTGACGGCTTGGGGATCCAGCGTGTGGCGCGGCCAGCCTCCGGGTTAAAAGTCATCGCCGCCACTGATCAGGAACTGGCGTGGCATGAAGAGCGTTTAGATTTAGTGGTGAAAAAGGGCGGTAGCTGTTTGTGGCGTTCGTAAGCCGTTTTTCTGACTTTGGGATTGAAATTGTTCAGCCTGCGGAAAAACTGTGCGGTTGATTGAAAATATCAGGAAAAGCATTGACGTAACGGCGGCCATTCCTTAATATCCGCTCCGTTCTTAACCAGAACACAACGCGGAGCGGTAGTTCAGTTGGTTAGAATACCTGCCTGTCACGCAGGGGGTCGCGGGTTCGAGCCCCGTCCGTTCCGCCACTATTCAGAAGCCCTGAGTGAGAAATCACTCAGGGCTTCGTCGTTTCAGCCGTCCTGGCTATTTCCTTCCTGTTATTCCGCTTCGGTTTTCATATAGCCAATTGCACCGCTGGTCGCACGATCATGACGGGCGATGTAACGATAGAAACCGCCAGCCAGGAAGGCACCAATAAACCAGCTGAAGTTCGCCACCTGATGCAGGCTCGGCGTAAAGCTTATCACCAGACCAATCACCACCGCCGGCACCAGCGCGGCAATCGCTTTCGGGTTGAACCCGTTGCGGTACCAGTAACGGCCGGAAGGCGTGGCGTTAAACAGCGCATCCACATCCATATGACCGCGTTTAATCAGGTAATAATCCGCCAGTAAAATCCCGAACAGTGGCCCGATAAAGGATCCCAGCACGTCCAGCGTATAGTGGATAATTTCCGGTGACTGGAACAGGTTCCACGGTGTCAGCAGAACAGAACCGACTGCGGCGATCATCCCGCCGGTACGGAAACTGATTTTCTGCGGAGAACAGTTAGAGAAGTCGAACGCAGGAGACACGAAGTTCGCCACGATATTGATACCGATGGTCGCGATGATCATGGTCAGCAGGCCGAGCGCCACCGCCACGCTGTTACCCACACGGCTGACGGTTTCGATAGGATCGGTGATCATCTGCCCGAACAGTGATTGTGTCCCTGAAACGATCACTACGGTCACAATCGAGAACAGCAGGAAGTTAAACGGCAGGCCCCAGCGGTTACCACGACGGATTTCGCCCATGCTTTTTCCGTAACGTGAGAAGTCGCCGAAGTTCAGCAGCGGACCGGAGAAGTAAGACACCACCAGCGCCGTGGCGGTCAGCATTTCCCAGCCTTGCTGGCCGACCGTCAGGGTTTTGGTGGATAACGTAAAGGAGATATTGCTCAGCCCGGTTTTATACAAAATCCAGCCCGCCAGCATCAGCATAACGACATATACCGCCGGACCCGCCACATCGATAAAACGCTTAATCGCGCTCATCCCGTGCCAGAACACCATCGCCTGCAACACCCACATAATGCCGAAACACACCCATCCCAGCGCCGACAATCCCAGCCAGTGCGGAATGGTCATAGGTGTCAGCGATGGGAAGAATTTGAGCAGCACCAGCATTAACGCATTAGCCGCCAGATAGGTCTGAATGCCGTACCAGGCGAAAGCGATCAGCCCGCGGATCACTGCCGGTATATTCGCCCCGAATACGCCAAATGCCTGACGGCAAATGACCGCGTAAGGCACACCGGCCTGCTGGCTTGGTTTCGCCACCAGGTTGGCACAAATCTGCACGATACAAATCCCGCACAACAAACACAGCAGAACCTGCCAGCTGGTCAGGCCGAGCGTAAAGAAGCTCGCGGCCACCACATAGCCGCCCATACTGTGCACATCGGACATCCAGAAAGAAAATATGTTGTACCAGCTCCAGTTTTGGTCACGGGTGGGCGCTAAATCATCGTTACACAGCTTCGGGCTGTAATAAGGTTTGATGATCCCGGCGCTCTGTTCAGATGACGCCGTGGCGGAGGTGATTTCCTGATTTGGCATAAATCGTGCTCCTGTCATAAACAACATGTGAAAGTCGGAAGCCGGATGCCGGCTGCCAAAAGTTAAAAAGCAGTCACAGGAGCACTGCATGAATCAGGCCAAATTTCATTTTTTGTATACAAAAAATAACTTTCATGTATACGATTAAATTCTCGAACGGTATACGGAGTAACGGCAATGACCAGTTGGAACGGGCTTAATACGGCCTATTTTACCGAGGATAAGGACGACCATATTTATAACGCGCTGGTGAAATCTATTGTGGAACACCAGCTTTTGCCGGGCAGTAAATTGCCGGAAGAAGCGCTGGCTGAGGTGTTTTCAGTCAGCCGCACGGGGATTCGCCGCGTCCTGCAGCGCCTTGCCGCAGTGCAACTGGTGACGTTATTGCCCAAGCGTGGTGCGCATGTCACCACCCCGGACGCTGAAGAATCGCGCGATGTCTTCGCAACCCGTAAAATCCTGGAGTGCGCCAACCTGCCGCTGGTGATTGCGCATTGCCAGTCGCCACATCTGGTGGCGCTGAAAAAACTGGTGCAGGAAGAAAAGCGTGCGCACGATGAACGTGACGGTGCCGCTGCGATCCGCCTTTCCGCCGCCTTCCATGTTCAGCTTCAGGCTATTTCCGGCAATAAAGTGCTGACTGAGTCTGTCTCGCAACTGACCCTGCGTTCCTCGCTGGCGATTGCTGCCTGGGGCGCACCGTGGCAACAGGGCTGCCGTTGCCATGATCATGACGACCTTATTGAGTTGCTGAAAAAGCGCGACGTCGCCGGGCTGACGGCAAGCATGGCGCATCATTTCGACACCATCGTCGCCAGTCTGCGTTTTGAGCAACATAACGGGCAGACCCCCGATTTTGCGCAGATATTTGCGGTTCAGAAGCCGGTTGCAGGTAAGGAGCCAGGCTGATGGTCAAATCACTTTGTATACAACTGATCAATCCGAACACCAGCCAGGCGATGACCGAAGTGATGGCGCAAACTGCCCGCTCGGTTGCGGGGTCGGATACACAAATTCTGGCCGTTTGCCCTGAAGAAGGTGCGCCGTCAATTGAAGGCCATTTCGATGAAGCGATTGCCACGTTGGGCGTGTTGCAGCAGATAAAAGCCGGGCGCGATGCCGGTGTCGACGGCCATATTATTGCCTGTTTCGGTGACCCCGGATTACTGGCTGCCCGCGAGCTGGCGCATGCGCCGGTTATCGGTATTGCGGAAGCGGCAATGCATCTGGCGACGATGCTGGCGACGCGATTTTCTATCGTGACGACCTTGCCGCGCACACTGACGATCGCCCGGCATTTACTGCATCAGTACGGGTTCGAACGCCATTGTGCGGCCTTGCATGCCATCGATCTGCCGGTGTTATCACTGGAAGACGGCAGCGGGCTGGCGCAGGAAAAAGTGCGCGAGCAGTGTATCGCGGCGAAAAAATCTGACGGCAGCGGGGCGATCGTGCTCGGTTGTGGCGGAATGGCCGATCTGGCGCAGGAACTGACGCGCGAGCTGCGTATACCGGTGATCGATGGCGTCAGCGCGGCGGTCAAAATGGTCGAGTCACTGGCGGCTCTTCACCTGACGACCAGTAAACACGGTGATCTGGATTATCCGCTGGAAAAACCCTTGTCTGGCCGTTTTGCCGGGCTGAATCTGAGAGAACACTATGTCTGATACTGAATACGGTTTTACTGATGCTTACCCGCGCGACTTAATCGGTTACGCCGGACGCCCGCCCCACGCTAACTGGCCGGGCAACGCGCGCATTGCGGTACAGTTTGTCCTCAATTATGAAGAGGGCGCAGAGAATAACGTTCTGCATGGTGATGCCGGTTCTGAACAATTTTTATCGGACATTATCGGTGCCGCCAGTTTCCCCGACCGCCACATGTCGATGGATTCGCTGTACGAATACGGTTCGCGTGCGGGTTTCTGGCGCATCCACAATGAGTTTCAGAAACGCGGCTTACCGCTGACCGTTTTCGGCGTGGCGATGGCACTGGCTCGCAATCCGGAAATCGTCAGTGCGATCAAAGCAGCGGATTACGACGTTGTCAGCCACGGCTGGCGCTGGATCCATTATCAGGACATGAGCAAAGCCGAAGAGGCGGAGCACATGCAAAAAGCCATCACCGTGCTGCGTGACCTGTTCGGCAAAGCGCCATCCGGCTGGTATACCGGACGCGACAGCCCGAACACCCGTCAGCTGGTGGTGGAATCGGGCGGGTTCCAGTATGACAGCGATTATTATGGCGATGACCTGCCGTTCTGGACGCCGGTAAAACTGGAAAATGGCGAAACCAGGCAGCATCTGGTCATCCCTTACACGCTGGAAACCAACGACATGCGGTTTGCCTCTCCGCAGGGTTTCAACACCGGCGAACAGTTTTATACCTACCTGAAAGACACATTTGACGTGTTGTACGCCGAAGGCGAAACCTCACCGAAAATGATGTCGATTGGGATGCATTGTCGGATCCTGGGACGCCCGGGGAGATTTCGCGCTTTACAGCGGTTTCTCGATTACGTCGAATCGCATGATCGCGTGTGGGTGTGTAAGCGGCAGGACATTGCGGAACATTGGGTTAAACATTTCGGTGTTTAATCCCGAAATTCAAATTCAAAACCTTGGGCTCGCCGCCCAAACTGGCCCAGAGGACGCGTAAGCGCGCGCCCTCTGGACTCCCGCGCTTTTTCACTGCGCGCTATCGCTAGATAATATGTTTCAGGTATCACCGTGACAGGCTGGAAATCTTGCCGCTGCGCGGTTCCCTCTCTCGGTCCTGAAGCCTTAGGTCTTCAGGCCGCTCCATTCGGCAAGATTTCTGAATCGCCCGTGCGATCTTAAATTCAAAGGCAGACTGCTTTCATCTTTTAGAAAAGTGCATTGGCGTGATCAAAAATTTTGCTGAACGGAGCGGCTTCGAGACCACAGGCTCGAAGACCGAGAGAAGGAACCGCGAAGCGGCAATATTTTGCGCCACTCACTGCTCTACCGGAACATGTTCGTCGTGCCTGCGATAGCGCGCAATTAAAAGACGTGGGAGATCCAAGAGGGGCCCGTCCTGGCCCCTTTTGGGCGGTTTCGGCGCAGCGCGATAAGTGATCGCTGTTATTGAGAAACCGAAATTATCACCGTTCAGATTTCCCCTCGGTGGGAACCGAAATTGTCACCGTCCATTCCTGGAAAAGAACAGTTTCCTCAGCTTTCCAAAGCTGAACCGCCCATTGGTTCGGTCAAACCATCAAACTCACATGCGCCGCCACAATCTTCCATCCACTCGCCATCTTCACCCACGTTTGCTGCTGGCGACCAATCTTGTCGCTGCCTTCCCGGCGGAATTCTGTGCTGGCGACCGCCATGTCATCGCCAAACGTGGTGATAGTCGTGTTGACCAGTTCCCGGTCTAACCCTTGTGACGATCGCGCGGTGCGGAATGCGCGGATGGCGTCAATGCCATAAAGATTCTCTCCCGCGCCGTAGCGCACGGTACGCGGGTCGTGCCAGAACAGTTCGTCGAGTACGGCGGTATCGTTGGTGATCAGCGCCTGTTCATAGCGATAAAACGCCGCATTCATTTCGGCGAGGATCGCCGGGCGGTCGATATGTTCAGTTTTCATAGTGACTCTCTTTACTCTTTTCACTTCACCCTGGGAAAACGGGGATGCGGGTTGTTACGCGGGCATCACCGGAGAACTGCTGACATTCACTATTCCCTGCTGCTCAAGTGCCCAGGCGGCACGCAGGCAGAGATCTTCGCGCCACGGTGGCGCAATCAATTGTAATCCTATCGGCAGGCCGGTCGACGTGGTGACCGGCACCGTCACCACCGGCAAGCCGAGGAACGAAATTGGCTGCGTCAGCATGCCCATATTGGCGCGTGTCGGCAGATCCTGACCGTTGATGCGAATGGTTTCCTGACCAAGCAACGTTGCCGGACACGGCGTGGCAGGGGCGATCAGAATGTCCCAATGATCGAACAAGGGCAAGATTTGCTGCTGAAATTGCTGACGGAAACGCTGCGCCTGAACATACCATGCCGCCGGGATCATTGCGCCAGCGAGCAGACGCTCACGTGAAAGTGGCTCAAACTGTTCCGGAATGCTGCGCAGTTTTGGCAGGTACTGATTGCCACCTTCCGACGCGCTGATGATAAACGCGGCGGACCGTGCCAGCCCGGCCTGTGGCATTTCAATTTCTTCCTGGGCTTCCAGTGCCTGCGCTATCCGGCGTACGGCTGCTTTGGCGTGGTCGTCACACCAGAGAGAAAAGTATCCGCCCAGTACGGCGCTGCGCAGGCCCTGTTGCCCGCGCTTAAGCTGGGAAAATGTTTCTGTGACAGGTTTGTCAGCCTGAAAGTGATCCTGCGGATCCGTGCCCTGTATGGCGTCATAGACCTGCGACAAATCTTCGCTGCAACGTGCCATCGGGCCGATGTGATCGAGGCTGGCGACAAACGGCTGGCTGCCGCGACGTGAAATCCGCCCGAAGGTCGGTTTCAGGCCGAGAATACCACTTAATGAGGACGGCACACGGATCGAGCCGTTGGTATCACTGCCGAGGGTGAAATGCACCAGCCCGGCAGCCACGGCGGCGGCCGAACCACCGGAAGAGCCTCCGGCTACCCGCGCCAGATCCCGCGGGTTACGGGTGGCACCGTAATGGCTGTTTTCTGTGGTGAAACCGTACGCATAAGCATCCATATTCAGCATGCCGGAAAGCATCGCACCCTGAGAAGCCAGGCGTGAAACTGTCCAGGCGTCATGGCGTGCAGCGGCGTTGCTGCTGTTGAGGCTGGCACCGGCCAGCGTCACTTCACCGGCCACGTCCAGCAGGTTTTTCACCGCATAAGGAATGCCCGCCAGCGGTGGAAGTACGGCACCGCTGGCGCGGCTTTTATCCACTTTCGCTGCTTCACTCAGCATGCGATCGCGGGTGATCTGCGTCCAGGCGTTGATGACCGGATTGGCCTGTTCAACGGCGTCGAGCGTGGAGGTGGCGATTTCTGTGGCCGAGATTTCGCCCTGCGCAATCACCTGATGTAACTGGCTGACGGTAAAGCTATCAAACGATTTCATGCGCGGTACACCCCGGCAATTTCCAGACGCGGATCCAGCGGTAAATCCATCAGCGGTTGTGCCATTTGGGCAATGCGGCTGAACTGCACCAGCAATTCCTGACGGCGTGCGTCGTCGAGTTCCAGCGCCAGAACGGATTCCATCTGGCGGATATAGGCGGCCCAGTCGGTCGCTGCGGAGGTATTTTTCATTCTGCTTCCTTATCCATTCTGTTATGCAAACCCTGATCAAAAACCGGCGGCGCTGCCGTTGCTGCGCGGGTCGGAGGCACCTTCAAACATGCCGTTGGTGTGACGAACGATGGCACCGGCGTGACCGACGGCTTCACTGAAATCAGGCAACAGTTCGACGTCATGACCACGCTGTCTCAGCCCGGCCAGCGTCGGATAGGCAAAACGGCCTTCCAGTTTCAGTGAATCCGAACTCTCGCCCCAGGTACGGCCAAGCAGCCAGCGCGGGCCGCTGATCGCCTGTTGCAACGATTGCCCCTGTACTACATGGCGGATAAACACGGCGGCCTGCGTTTGCGGCTGGCCGTCACCCCCCATCGAGCCGTAAACCATGGTGCGCCCGTCGTATAAGCGTGCGGCGGCAGGGTTGAGGGTATGGAACGGTTGCTTGCCCGGTGCCAGCGCCAGTAAATGGCTGGCGTCGAGGCTGAAGGACGCGCCGCGGTTTTGCCACAACACGCCGCTGCCCGGCAGCACCACGCCACTGCCGAACTCGTGATAAATGCTCTGGATAAAAGAAACCGCCAGCCCGCTGCTGTCCATCACGCCCATCCAGACGGTATCGCCCGGCCCTTTACCTTTACCCCAGTCGGCGGCGCTGTGTGGTTTGATGCGGGTCGCAAGAGCATCGAGATACTGCGGATCCAGCAGTTCCTGTGCATCCTGCGTCATCATGCGCGGATCGGTGATAAAGCGATCGCGCAGACCGAACGCCAGTTTGGTGGCTTCCACCACGCTGTGAATGGTGGCACTTTCGTCCATGGTTTCCAGCGGCAAACGGTCAGTCAGGCCGAGGATCGCCAGCGAAACCAGCCCCTGCGTCGGGGGTGTCAGGTTGTAGATTTCGCCTTTACTGTGTTTGAGCCGCAACGGCACACGGCGCTGTGGCTTGTAAGCGGCGAGATCGGCGCGGGTCACTGGCATGCCGAGCTTTTCCATGTCGGCGGCCATATTGTCGGCCAGATGACCGCGATAGAAACTGTTCAGCCCGTCCTCGCACAGCATCGATAACGTCTGCGCCAGTTGCGGCTGAGTGAAGCGGTTTCCGGCGCGGGGCACATCGCCGTTAGGCAGAAAAACATCGGCAAAGCTGCGGAAATCTTTCAGTTCGTGTTGCTTGGCGCGGGTCGCCGCTTCCTGCGATGCCGTCACCGGAATACCATCAGCGGCATAACGGATGGCGTCACGCAGCAGGCGGGAGAGCGGTTTTTGCTCGCCGCCAAATTCAGCCGACACGTTCAGCGCTTCCTGCCAGCCGCCGACGGTGCCCGCTACCGTCAGCGCGGCTTTCGGGCCACGGTGCGGAATGTGCGTTTCACCGGCGTAGAAATCGAGAGAGGCGAGGGAGCCTGCGGCACCGCTGGCGTCTATCGCCACCGGATTGCCCTGCGGCGGCACGATCAGCCAGAAGCCATCGCCCCCCAGCCCGTTCATGTGCGGATAGACCACGGCAATCGTCGCGGCCGCAGCCACCATGGCCTCGATGGCATTGCCGCCTTCACGCAATACCGCAAGCGCACTCTGGCTCGCCAGATGATGAGGTGTGACCGCCATGCCCAGCGGTGCGCTGTTACTGTTAATCATGCGATGTCCTTTTTAGAAACGCTTTTTTATGCTGCCCGTGCTTGCAGGGTTGTGGGCGCGTAGGGATAAAGTTAAGCAAGAGGTGTTCCACATCGGCAAAACCTTGCAGCTTTAGCGCTAATTTCTCTTGCATTGGCAAGCATAGTGCATGGTATGTTCCGCTGATTTACTGAAACATTGGTTACAAAAGGGCCAGAGATGAAACAGATTGATGAGCGTCTGCGTGACCATTACGCAGAACTGACGCCGCAGGAACAGCGGGTGGCCGACTTTATTTTTGCCAGTATTGACGACCTGATGAGCTATAACAGCGCCGAACTGGCGCGGCTTAGCGGCGTATCGAAAGCCACGGTCAGCCGCCTGTTCAAACGCCTCGGTTACCCGAGCTACCGCGATATGCGCGATGAAATGCGCACCCTGCGCCAGAGCGGTATGCCGCTGACCGACAGCCGCGACGCGGTGCAAGGTAACACCTTGTTATCACGGCACTATAAACAGGAAATGGCCAACCTGACGCAGTGGATTAACCAGATTGATGGCACCCAGTTCGGTGCGCTGATCGCCGCCCTGAATCAGGCGCGGCAAGTACGTTTGCTGGGTTTTCGTAACAGTTACCCGGTGGCGCTGCACCTGCGTCAGCAACTGATTCAGGTGCGTGCTGGCGTGATGATAATGCCGCAGCCGGGGCAAACGCTGGCGGAAGAACTGGTGGATCTTACCGCGCAGGACGTGGTGATTTTCGTCGCTTTCCGCCGCAGGCCGCGCATGGCGAAGGCAATTCTGATGCAGTTACAGTCACTTGGCGTGCCGGTGTTGCTGATTTGCGAGCCGCAGGCGCAGACACTTATCCCGCTGGCAACCTGGCATCTGGCTGCTCCGCTCGACAGCGTATCGGCATTCGACAGTTATTCTTCTGCCATGAGTCTGGCGAATTTGCTCAGCAATGCATTGCTGCACGATATGCTCGCTTCAGGCCGCCAGCGTATTCATCAGATAAGCGATTTGTATAACGATCTGGATGAGCTGGAGCAGCGCTGATTCCCGTTTGAAGAACAAATCGGGCGCTTTTCTGGTGCTTTCGCACAATTTCAGTGCATCATATTTTTCATTGGTTCACACTTTTTGCCCTGATTCAGGGCAAAAAAACTTCTTCTGATCGCGCCTCTCATTGTCTAATTCCTTGTCATACCGTGACTTTGTGCACAATTTTTCTGCTGCCCGGCTTTTGGCACATTCGTTGCAAAGCTATAAACATAAGAATCTATCGTTCCAAAAACCTTTCACCGGAGATAATCTATGAACATGAACAAACGGCTGTTGGCATGGGCAGGTGCGGCAATGCTGGTGCTTCAGGCATCCAGCGTAATGGCGGATCAGTTGCAGGATATTCAGAAACGTGGCGTGCTGCGTGTGGCTGTTCCTCAGGATTTCCCGCCGTTTGGTTCGGTGAGCAAGGATTTGCAGCCGGAAGGTTATGACATCGATATGGCGCATTATCTGGCCGATAAGATGAAACTTAAGTTGCAACTGGTGCCGGTCACCAGCGCCAACCGCGTGCCTTATCTGCAAACGGATAAAGTCGATCTGGTGATTTCAAGCCTGGGTAAAAACGCTGAGCGCGAAAAAGTCATCGACTTCAGCAACGCTTACGCACCGTTCTTCCTCGGCGTGTTTGGTGCCCAGGGTGACAAACTGTCCGACCTGAAAGAACTGTCCGGTAAAACCATCGGCGTGACCCGTGGCGCGGTGGAAGATCTGGCACTGACCGGCGTGG
This sequence comes from Rahnella sp. CJA17(1/100), assembly GCF_963881615.1. NCBI lineage: Bacteria > Pseudomonadati > Pseudomonadota > Gammaproteobacteria > Enterobacterales > Yersiniaceae > Rahnella > Rahnella sp. CJA17(1/100). The sequence continues at coordinate 36,391 of NZ_CAWOJA010000022.1, forward strand.
CACCGAAAGATGCCAAAATTCAGCGGTATGAAGACAACAACACCACGCTGTCTGCATACCTTTCCGGCCAGGTGGAATACATCGCTACCGGCAACCTGGTGGTCGCCGCGATTGCCCGCATGAACCCGGCCAAAGCACCGGTTTCGAAAGTCATGCTGAAAGATTCACCATGCTACGTCGGTCTGCGTAAAGACGAACCCGCGCTGAAAGACAAAGTGAATGAACTGATCGCCGAAGGCATCAAAGACAAGACGCTGAATACACTGTCTGAAAAATGGATGAAGGCACCGCTGCCAGCGTCCATCGGCGCGTGATCAGAGGCCTGACGGAGATCTTTCATGACCTATCAGCTTAACTTTAGCGCGCTATGGCCTTATATGCCGGAACTGCTGGCCGGTTTATGGACCACCATTGAGCTGACGGTAATGGCAACGGTTGGCGGTGTCGCAATAGGGATTTGCGGCGCGGCCATCCGCTGCGGCAACCATAAAACCCTGCGTGCGGTCTGGGGCGTGTATGTCGAAGCCATCCGTAATACGCCGTTTGTGGTGCAGCTGTTTTTCATTGTCTTTGGCCTGCCAGCCATTGGCCTGAAAATGACTGCCGGTGAAGCGGCGCTGCTGGCGATGCTGATTAACCTCGGCGCCTACAGCACGGAGATTATCCGCGCCGGTATTCAGGTGACGCCGAAAGGTCAGTGGGAAGCCGGGCGCGTGCTGGGATTAACCCGCAGTCAGACGTTCCTGCGCATCGTGCTGCCGCCGTCGCTGAAACGCATTTATCCGTCGCTGGTCAGCCAGTGCATTATCGTGATGCTCGGATCTTCCGTGGTATCGCAGGTGTCCTATGAAGAACTGACGTTTGCCGCGAACTTAATTCAGTCGCGCACCTTCCTCAGTTTTGAAGTGTATCTGGTCACCACGTTGTTTTATTTGTTGCTGTCGGTTGCGATGCGTCAGTTGTTGCTGCTGGCCGGACGCCGTGTCTTTGGGAGTGAAAACTGATGATGACCTTCACCGACTGGGACATTGTGCGCAATCTCCTGCTGGCGGCGCGCTGGACGTTATTGTTGTCGCTGACCGCTTTTATCGGCGGCACGCTGGTGACGTTGCCGTTGCTGTTACTGCGTCTCACCAAACGCCGCTGGCCGACGCTTTTTGTCCGTCTGTATTCCGAGCTGTTTCAGGGCACGCCGCTGCTGATGCAGCTATTCCTGGCCTTCTTTGGTCTTGGCCTGTTTGGGATTAATGTCAGCCCGTGGACCGCCGCCGCGCTGGCGCTGACGCTGTATACCAGCGCTTATCTGGTGGATATCTGGAGCGGCAGTATTGCCGCATTACCGAAAGGCCAGTGGGAAGCGTCGCGCTGTCTCGGCCTGAATTTCGGTCAGACGTTATGGCGGGTGATCACCCCGCAGGCGTTGCGCATTGCTATCGCGCCGACTGTCGGGTTTTCCGTGCAGGTGGTGAAGGGGACCGCGCTGGCCTCGATTATCGGTTTTGTCGAACTGACCAAAGCCGGAACGATGCTGAACAACGTGACGTATGAGCCGTTCAAAGTGTTTGGATTAGTGGCGCTGGGCTACTTCCTGATGTGCTATCCGCTGTCCCGTTACAGCCAGCATTTAGAAAAATCATTGCGTGGAGAGAAACAGTAATGCCACTGATCACCATCAACCAGGTTCAGAAATTTTACGGTCAGAACCACGTACTGAAAGGCGTGGATCTGGATATTGACAGCGGCGAAGTGATTTCGATCATCGGCCGCAGCGGTTCAGGCAAAAGTACGCTGTTGCGCTGCATGAACGGGCTGGAAGGCTATCAGGAAGGCAGCATCAAACTCGGCGGGATGACCATTACCGACCGCGATTCTCAGGCGCGTGACATCAGCCGTTCCGTGGGCATGGTGTTCCAGAGTTTCAATCTTTTCCCGCACATGACCGCGCTGGAAAACGTCATGCTGGCGCCACGCCGCGTGCTGAAAAAGTCCGCTGCCGAATGCCGTGAACTGGCCGCGCAGATGCTGGCGAAAGTCGGTCTGGCGGATCGCATGGATTATTACCCGTCGAATCTTTCCGGCGGCCAGCAGCAACGCGTGGCGATTGCCCGTGCGCTGGCCATGAACCCGAAAGTGCTGCTGTGTGATGAAATCACCTCGGCGCTGGATCCGGAATTAGTCGGCGAAGTATTGAAAGTGCTCGAGCAACTGGCGAAAGAAGGCATGACGCTGGTGCTGGTGACACACGAAATGAATTTTGCCCGCGAAGTGGGCGACCGCGTGGTGTTTATGCATCAGGGCACCGTGTGGGAACAGGGCGAAAGCCGGGCGCTGTTTGCCAATCCGCAAACGCCGGAGTTAAAACAATTTATAGCATCCGTACGCGGCCTTACTGAGGCTGCCGCAAGCTAACATCGTAAAGGATTAACTATGTCAGATTTCATCTCTCCCGGACAAATCAACCCGCCAACCCGTCTGCTGATGGGGCCGGGACCCATCAATGCCGATCCGCGCGTACTGCGGGCGATGGCGAGTCAACTGGTCGGGCAATATGATCCGGTGATGACCGGCTACATGAACGAAGTGATGGCGCTGTACCGCGCCTTGTACAAAACCGACAATCAGTGGACGTTCCTGATCGACGGCACCTCGCGCGCCGGTATCGAAGCCGTGCTGCTTTCCGGCATCCGTCCGGGCGACAAAGTGCTTGTGCCAGTGTTTGGTCGTTTCGGTCATCTGCTGTGCGAAATTGCCCGTCGCTGTCGTGCGGAAGTTCATACCGTCGAAGTGCCGTGGGGCGAAGTGTTTGATCCGCAGCAAATCGAAGATGCGATTAAATCCGTTAAACCGCGCTGGTTGCTGACCGTGCAGGGCGATACCTCCACCACCATGTTGCAGCCGCTGGAGCAACTGGGTGAAATCTGCCGCCGTCACGGCGTGCTGTTCTACTCCGATGCCACGGCGTCCTTTGGCGGTAACCCGCTGGAAACCGACGCATGGGGTTTAGACGCCGTATCTGCCGGTTTGCAAAAATGCCTCGGCGGTCCGTCAGGCAGTTCGCCGGTGACCATCAGCCCGCGCTTTGAAGAACAAATCCGTCGCCGTAAATGTGTCGAGCAAGGTATCCGTACCGCCGACCATGCTGACGGCGACGACGAGATGATCTACTCCAACTATTTCGATCTGGGGATGATCATGGATTACTGGGGGCCGGAGCGTCTTAACCACCATACTGAAGCCACCAGCATGCTGTTTGCGGCGCGTGAATGTGCGCGCATCATTCTGGAAGAAGGGCTGGATACCGGCATCGCCCGTCATAAATTACACGGCGGCGCATTACTGGCAGGCATTCAGGGCATGGGGCTGGAAGTGTTCGGCGACCTGAATAATCGCATGAGCAACGTGCTCGGCGTAGTCATTCCACCGGGCATCCACGGCGAACAGGTTCGCCAGATGATGCTTAATGATTTCAGCATTGAAATCGGCACCTCATTTGGTCCGCTGGCCGGGAAAATCTGGCGTATCGGCACCATGGGTTACAACGCGCGTAAAGACTGCGTGTTGCAAACGCTGGTGGCGCTTGAAGCGGTGCTCAACCGTCTCGGCTTTGCGTCAAAATACGGCGCAGGGGCGCAGGGTGCCTGGGATCATTACGCGGGAGGTCAGTAATGGCTGAAGCTTTTACGCTGGCTGCGGTTTCAGAAAGCGCAAAGCTTGCCGCTGAACGGGTGATGGCGCGTTGCGACGCACTCGCCGCCATCAGCGAAACGCCGGGACAACTGACCCGCGTCTATCTCTCGCCGGAACATTTGCAGGCTAACCGACAGGTGGGCGAGTGGATGGAAGCGGCCGGTATGCGTGTCTGGCAGGACAGCGTCGGCAATATCTGCGGGCGCTATGACGGGCTGGATGCGACAGCGCCGGCCATTTTGCTGGGATCACATCTCGACAGCGTGCGTAATGCCGGGCGTTACGACGGCCCGCTGGGGGTGCTGACCGCGCTGGAAGTGGTGGCGCATTTACATCAGAACGGCATTCGTTTGCCGATGGCGGTGGAAATTGTCGGGTTCTGCGATGAGGAAGGTACACGTTTTGGCATCACGCTGCTGGGCAGTCGCGGACTGACCGGTACCTGGCCTGCGGACTGGCTGGAACGTCAGGACGCGCAGGGGATTTCGGTCGCCCAGGCGATGCGTGACGTCGGGCTGGACCCGCTGAGAATCGGCGCATCACAGCGTGCGGTCAGCGACTTTTGCGCTTACCTGGAATTGCACATCGAGCAGGGGCCGTGCCTGCAAACGGCGGATGTGCCGCTCGGCGTGGTCACGGCGATTAACGGCGCGCGTCGCCTGAATTGTGAATTTACCGGTCACGCCGGTCATGCCGGCACCGTGCCGATGGGGCAGCGTCAGGACGCGCTGACTGCCGCCGCCGAATGGACGCTGGCCATTGAAAGTATCACCACCGCCACCGGCCGCAATCTGGTGGCGACAGTGGGCACGCTGGAATGCCTGCCGGGTGCGGTGAATGTCATTCCGGGACAGGTGAAATTGTCGCTGGATGTACGCGGACCGCGTGATGATGATTTATCGGCACTGCTGGAAACGCTGCTGGCGAAGGGCCGCGATATTGCTGCACGTCGCGGGCTGACGTTTGCCGCCGAACAGTTTTATGGCATCAGCGCGACTGAATGTAACGACGGTTTGCAGCATCGTCTCAGTCAGAGCGTTTTACACTTGCAGGGACAGGCGATGTCGCTGCCAAGCGGCGCAGGGCATGACGCGATTGCTATCGCTGAATGCTGGCCGGTCGGCATGTTGTTTGTGCGCTGCAAGGACGGCATCAGCCATCATCCTGATGAATCTGTCACCACCGGCGACGTGGCTTACGCGGTGCAGGCGTATATCAATACGGTGCTGAGTTTTGCTGAGGGACATTTATGACCTTTGAAGAATTCAACGCATTATCCGAATTCGAAGCGGTAGCCCTGTTACGCCCGCTGGTGAATATCCCGTCGTGGGCGAAAACCGTCAGCGATGCGCGACCTTATGCTTCTGTGCAAGACGTATTGCACAGCGCCGGAGCGGCCTGCGAAAACTGGCAACCTGAAGATATAACTCAGGCGCTGTCGGCGCACCCGCGTATCGGCGAACGCGCCGCCGGTGCCAGTAAAGAAGCTCAGCTTTCCCGTGGCGAACAGGCGACGCTCAATATCAGCCAGCAGGCAGTGATTGATGCACTGCACGAGGGGAATCTGCGTTATGAACAGCGTTTCGGGCGGGTGTTTCTGATCCGCGCTAAAGGGCGTAGTTCAGAGGAGATCCTTGATAATCTGCAACGGCGGCTACAGAATTCGCCGGAGGCTGAAGATCAGGAAACGGCGCAACAACTCAAAGAAATTACCCTGCTGCGTTTAAAGGAGATATTTCAATAATGACCCGCATCACTACCCATATTCTCGATACGTCTTTAGGGCAGCCCGCGGTGAATGTGCGCGTCTGGCTGGAATGTATTGAAGGGCAGAATGTCACGCTTATCAGTGAAATCCAAACCGATGCCGATGGCCGCGCCGCAAAATTAACGCCGGAACCGGTCACCTCCGGGCATTACCGGTTGTGTGCGGATATCGGCGCGTATTTCGCCGCCACCGGTCGTGAGACGCTGTATCACTCGGCGATCATTGATGTGGTGATCGACGGTGATCAGGATCATTACCATCTGCCGCTGCTGATCAGTCCGTATTCTTATTCAACATATCGCGGCAGTTAGGTTTCTGTCAGTCAGCCCATCAGCAGGTGCGGATGTTTAAGCCGCACGCTTTGGGTCAGCGCGGCGTGGCTGACATCGCGGTCACGGTTGCCCTGACGGACCTGTTGCAGGAACGCCATCAGCAGCGGATTTGGCCGCTCGCGGCGTGACATCAGCTCCGGCTGCCCCTGCACACCCATAAAGAACGGATGATTGTTCAGCTCAATTGCCTGCGCCTGTTCGCCACTTTCGTCATACCCTGAAACGATCAGCCCGGCGTTTTCCAGCTCAGCCAGCAAATGCGGATTCAGATAGCGGCGCTGGTTGTAGCGCAGCATAAATTCATCCCCCGTTTTATTGGCCAGCAGGCTGCCGTTGCGGGTAATGACCGGATGATTCCCCACACGCGGCTGCACGTGCTCGGCCAGCGGCAACGCGGTTTGCAGGCTGCCGAGCGTCGACGGCCCGTGCATCACCACGCGTTCCTGCCCGAGCACTTTCTGCCCCAGCGCAGTGATCATCTGATGCATACCCTGATTAATCCCTAATACCGGCGTCTGGTTTTCCAGAGCCCAGGTGGCGGTCGCCAGTTGTCCGGCCTGCGTGTCGCTGCGGGTGAGCGTCGCGCCCGGCAACATAATACCGTCAACTTCAAACAGCGTGCAATCAAGCTGGCTGCCCAGTAACGTCGATGGCACATAGATCACATCAATGTTCATTGCCAGTGCATCGGCGGCGTCTCCCAGTGCAGCCAGCATCGCCGGATAACTGTCACGCTGCTCGGTAAAATCCCCGACCAGTGCCACGCGCAGGGTTTTTCCTGCCCGCATGACCGGTTGTGAAACCGGGCCTAATGCCCAGCGGCCAAAGGCATCACGCCCCCAGCCGTTGCTGCGAATTTTGCCGGTGATGCCGTCTTCAAGCTGGAATTTATCCTGATTACGCACCACGGTTAATGATTCAATTTCAATACCCTGCTCGGCGATTTGCACTGCCAGTTCTGCGGATAACGGTTCACGCAACGGTACGACGATATCTTCTTTAAGTGCCCGATAAATCAGGGATTCAACACCGGATTCTTCACCCGCACCGCGCCCGGTCAGGCGCTCAAGCCACAGCAGCCCGCTGGTCAGTGCATGCCCTTGCGCCGTCACGTGCTGGCGGGCATTCGGGTAACGTTGCGCATCATGGCTGACGGGAAAGTGACACAGCGGCAAAGCGCGTAGCTCAGCAAGTATCGCTGCCATCGCGCCGTACAACGCAGGTTCGGGCGTGGAGTGGGCAATAAAGGTGATAGTCATCAGTGATCCTCTGTCAGATGTTTTTGCGGGGGTATTGAATGCAAGAAGTGATCCACACCTGGATGTTTTTACATGCGCTGACAAAAAAACAGGGGCAGCTCGCAAAGCGGATTTTTCGTCACACTTCATTGCTATAAAACGGCGCGCTGTTCAGACCATAACGCGCTAAGGTAGCGCCAGTTGTTCTAACCCATCATTCATTAAGGAAGCATCATGTCAGCATCGCTTTATGGCAGTACGGCGGCACAATTTGTTCGTGGTTTACAAAATCTTTCAGCCTTGCTGGAAAAAGGCGCGGCATGGGCAAAGGAAAACGGAAAATCAGAAGAAGAAGTCCTGAATACCCGTCTGGCAGAAGATATGTATCCACTGGCGCGACAGGTGCAAATCACCAGTGATATGTCGAAAGGCGCAATTGCCCGTCTGGCCGGTATCGCCGCGCCTGCAATGGAAGACAATGAAGTGACATTCGCCCAGTTGCAGGAGCGCATCGCCAAAACGCTGCGTTTTATCGAAAGTGTGGATGCACAACAGCTGGAAGGTGATGAATCCCGTGAGATCGTGGTGAAAGGCAGAAATCGTGAAATGAAATTTACTGCGCACAGCTATGTTACCGTGTTTGCCGTGCCGAACTTCTACTTCCACATCACCACCGCCTACAACATTCTGCGCCATCTGGGCGTGAACATCGGTAAAATGGACTTTATTGGTGGAAACTAAACAGACAGGCAGGAATTAAAAATGCCCCGGCTGAAAAGTCCGGGGCATTTTTTTAGTCATGTAACAAATAGGTATCGGCATCGCGCCAGGCGGGGAAGGTTTCGCGGTAATCCTGTAACGCTTCCAGCGACAACTCTGCGTCGATAATCATTGCCGAACCCGGCTCAGCACGCGCCAGCTCTTCCCCCTGCGGATTAATAATCAGGCTGTCACCGCTGTAGTAGTGGCCGTTGTCATCGGTGCCGACGCGGTTGCATCCGGCGACATAAGCCTGATTTTCAATCGCCCGGGCGGCGAGCAGCGTCTGCCAGTGGCGGCTGCGCGGGGCAGGCCAGTTGGCGACGTAAAGCGCCAGGTCATAATCCTGCCGGTTGCGTGAATACACCGGAAAACGCAGGTCATAACAGACTTGCGGCAGAATACGCCAGCCTCGCCATTCCACGATTTCACGACGTTTGCCCGCTACATAATAATTGTGTTCACCGGCCATGCGGAACAGGTGACGTTTATCGTAAAAATGCACCTTGCCCTGCGGTTCAACCAGCAGGAAACGGTTCACAGCGCCTTCCGTGGTGCTTAACGCCACACTGCCGCCAATCATCGCCCCGAGTTGTTTTGCCCACTGTTGCAGCCATTGCACGACACGCGATTCAGGCAGCGCACTGCCCGGTGCCTGCATGGCGAAACCGGTGGTAAACATTTCAGGAAGAACAATCAGGTCGCGGCCGGTCAGTGCACTGAGCAGACCGTCGAAATGTGCGAGGTTCGCCTCGCCATCCAGCCACACCAGCGGCTGTTGCAATACGGACAGTTTTAAAGTTGACACAGGCGCTCCGAAGCAGCGTCCAGCGTGGCTTCCTGTTTGGCGAAGCACAGCCGGATCAGTTTATGTGGGAAAGGCGCGGCGCAGAAAACCGACATCGGAATGGCCGCTACGCCCACATGTTCAGTCAGCCAGTGGCAGAATGCAACATCGTCTAAACCGGACACCTCGCTGTAATCGACCAGCAGAAAATAGGTGCCCTGGCTCGGTAAAACTTTCAGGCGGCTGTTCGCCAGCCCTTGCGCCAGACGGTCGCGCTTGGCCTGATAAAAGGCCGGTAGTTCCTGCCAGTGTTCCGGCGCTTCACGCAGCATATCCGCCAGCGCCAGCTGAACCGGCGTGGTGACGGAGAAGGTCAGATACTGGTGCACCTTGCGCAGTTCGGCGCTGATCACCGCCGGTGCGATGCAATATCCCACGCGCCAGCCGGTCATGTGGTAAGTCTTGCCGAACGACGATACGGCAATGGCGCGCTGACGCAGCTGCGGATGTCGCAGCACGCTGGCGTGACCTTCCGGCGCAAAACAAATATGTTCGTACACTTCATCGCTCAGCACGAAAATGTGTTTATCCGCAATGATCTGCCAAAGCTGCCCGACGTCGCTGTGGCTCCAGACGGTAGCCGACGGGTTGTGCGGCGTGTTGATGATCACAAGCTTTGTGCGGTCGGTAATCTGATCGGCGAATTCCGCCCAGTTCACTTTGAATTCCGGCGGCTGCAACTGAATGCGTTTCATCACGCCGCCCGCCAGTTCTACCGCCGGGGCGTAACAGTCATAGCTCGGGTCGAAAGCAATCACTTCGTCGCCTTTCGACACCAGCGCGGTGATGGCGATATACAGCGATTCTGTCGCGCCCGCCGTGATGGTGATGTCGGTGTTGGCGTCCGGTGCATAGCCGTAAATCTGTTCGGTTTTGGTGGCAATCGCTTCACGTAGCTGCGCCGTGCCGGTCATCGGGGCGTACTGGTTCGCGCCCTGACTGACGTGATACGCCAGACGATCCCTCAGATATTGCGGGCCGTCGAAATCAGGAAACCCCTGCGACAGGTTAATGGCATTGTGTTTCTGCGCCAGCGCACTCATTTGGGTGAAAATCGTGGTGCCTAATGCAGGAAGTTTACTTTCGGGGATCAATGCTGCTGTGCTCATGGCGGGTCAATACTCCTGGACCGTTGACCTGACAGGCGTCAGGTGTGCAAATAGCGATGTTGCTCACAATATAACACGATGTTAATATTTGGCAATCGAGACGCTTAGATGGCTAAATGCCAATTCGATCTAAGCCGCAACACATTGAATATATCGCGGTAAAAAGCGTCTATTTCATTCCGAACTCCGTCCCTCAACGCACAGCTTTTCAGGAATACGATGACAGAGAATTTGCAACTGGGCGCGCTGCTGGCAGCCTGTCACTGGATTGGTCAGAAGGGCTGGAGCCCGGCAACGGGCGGCAATATGTCCGTCCGCGAAGGCGATGCTCATTGCCTGATCACCGAATCGGGAAAAGACAAAGGATCACTCACCGCAGACGATTTCCTGCTGGTGGAACTGGAAAGCGGCCTTGCGCCCAGCGGACGTCGTCCTTCTGCGGAAACCGGCCTGCACACCATGCTGTATTCCCGCTATCCTGAAACAGGCGCGGTGCTGCATACCCATTCGGTCAATTCGACAGTGTTATCGCGGGTAGAACGCAGTGGTGCGCTGGTGCTGGAAGGCTATGAGATGCAGAAATCGCTCAGCGGCCAGACCTCGCACCTTGATCAGGTGGTGATCCCGATTTTCGACAACAGTCAGGATATTCCCGCGCTGGCGCAGAAGATCATCGCATCAGCGGAGCACACGCCGTTGCAGTATGGTTTTCTGCTGCGCGGTCATGGGCTGACCTGCTGGGGACGGGATGTGGCCGAAGCGCGCCGCCATCTGGAAGGGCTGGAATTTTTATTCCAGTGTGAACTGCAACGTCGCCTGCTGGAGGCTAAATGATCCGCGCCATTGTGACTGATATTGAAGGTACCACCACGGATATCCGTTTTGTGCATCAGGTGTTGTTCCCGTATGCCCGTCAGCGTCTTGCTGAATTCCTGCGCCATGAGCATGAACAGCCGGACGTTGCGGCGGCACTGGATGCCTTACGCGCCGGAATCGACCGGCCACAGGCCAGCGTCGAGGCGCTGATTGAACAACTCTTTACCTACATGGATAACGACGTGAAATCGACGTCGCTGAAAGTGTTGCAGGGCATCATCTGGCGTACCGGCTATGAAAACGGCGATTTTCGCGGGCATCTGTATGCTGACGTCGCGCCGCAGCTGGAAGCGTGGAAAGCTGAAGGTCTGCAACTTTGCGTGTATTCCTCGGGGTCGGTGGACGCGCAAAAGCTGTTGTTTGGTTACAGCGATGCCGGTGATTTAACCTCACTGTTCAGCGGATATTTCGATACCCGCGTCGGTGCTAAGCGTGAAACGGAGTCGTATCAGAACATCGCTGAGCAACTGATCCTGCCGCCGCAGGATTTGCTGTTTTTATCAGACATCCGTCAGGAGCTGGATGCCGCGCGCTTAGCGGGCTGGCATACCTGTCAACTGATCCGCGATGACGCGGACGAACTCAGCGATCACCTGCAAGTTAATCGTTTTGATCAGATAGCCTTAGAAACATTCTTATAAGAGGGTTGACCATGAGTGCATTAACGATTTTTAGTGACCAGGATCCTTCCGCACCGTTGTGGGAAAGCCGCGACGGGGACGCGATCGCTGCTGAGCTGAGCAAAATTGATGTGCGTTTCGAACGCTGGCAGGCTGACCGCGATTTAGGCGAGAACCCGCAGCCGCAGGACGTGATTGCCGCCTATCAGCATGAAATCGACAAACTGGTCGAAGAGAAGGGCTATCAGAGCTGGGATGTGATCAGCATGCGCCCGGACAACGAACAGCGTGAGGTGCTGCGCACCAAATTTCTCTCTGAACATACACATGGCGAAGACGAAGTGCGTTTCTTCGTCGAAGGTGCCGGGCTGTTTTGCCTGCATCTGAACGGCAAGATTTTTCAGATCCTGTGCGAGAAAAACGATCTGATTTCCGTACCGGCCAACACCCGTCACTGGTTTGACATGGGCGGATCCCCGTCATTTACCGCGATCCGTGTATTCGATAATCCGGAAGGCTGGGTAGCGCATTTCACCGGCGATAAGATTGCGGATGCGTATCCGCGGATGGGGGAGTAAGCTTTGACTCCCTCCCCTGCGAAGGGGAGGGTTGGGGTGGGGTTTTAAAGCAAAATCAAGATGTTGAAGTGTGCTTTAACTGAGGTGTTAGCCCTTAAAACCCCCTCCCAGCCTCCCCCTTCGCAGGGGGAGGAGTAAAACCGAGTTGTTCGCCACAGTTTGCCGGGAGGAGAAAAGATTACTTCAACGCCTTCGCAAACACACCATCCCGTACCTGCTCCGGCGTCACCACCCCCACATCCAGCACCCATCCGCTGATCAACTCCGCCGGTGTGACATCAAACGCCGGGTTATAAACCTGCGCGCCGAGCGGCGCCCATTGTACGGAACCAAAGCTGCCGGAAACGCCGGTCACTTCATTTGCCGCGCGCTGTTCGATAGGGATGGCGGCACCGTTCGGGCAGTGCGGGTCATGGGTGGTATGCGGCGCGGCAACATAGAACGGAATACCGTGATATTTCGCCAGCACCGCCAGGCTGTAAGTGCCGATTTTGTTGGCGACATCGCCATTCGCAGCAATGCGGTCAGCGCCGACCCAGATGGCATCAACGCGTTTTTGCGCCATCAGGCTGGCGGCCATCGAATCACAAATCAGCTGATAAGGAATACCCAGCTCGCCTAGTTCCCACGCGGTCAGGCGCCCCCCTTGCAACAACGGACGGGTTTCATCCACCCAAACCTGTTCTACATTGCCCTGTTCATGGGCTCGGCGGATCACGCCGATGGCCGTGCCGACGCCCGCTGTTGCCAGGCCGCCGGTGTTGCAGTGGGTGAGCAGACGGCTGCCGGGCGTGACCAGTTTTGCGCCGTGAGTGGCAATGCTATCGCACAATGTCTGGTCTTCATCCACCAGCCGCAATGCTTCTTCCACCAGCGCTTTCACGTAATCAGCTTGTTGCAACGCGGCCTTCATACGGTCGAGATTGTTCATCAGATTCACTGCGGTCGGACGTGAGGCGCGCAATGTCTCCAGAGCATGATGCAATTCATCCTGCGCCATTCCCTGTTCGGCCAGCAGCGCCAGCAACAGACTGGCGGACAAACCAATCAGCGGCGCACCGCGTACGCGCAGGGTGCGGATGTGATCCACCAGTTCGCTGACATCACGGCATTCGCGCCAGTCTGAACGTTGCGGCAGAGCTTGCTGGTCGAGGATCCACAGCTGGTTTTCACGAATACGTAAACTGGTGGTTGTGAGGCTTTGCATTGTTAGTTAAATCCTTGTTGCCCGGTTGCATCTGTTCACTTATTCTGCCAACATGCTTCACGGATGTATAGACGTCTAAACGCTTTAAAGGCTAAAAAAAGAATTCGAGAGGTCAGGATGTCACGCTACTACACATTTACCGCCAACGATGCCGTTGAATATGCCCGTCAGTTTGGTGGCGTGGCGGATCCGCAATCTCTGGTCACGGCCGATGAAATCGGTGACGGAAACCTGAACCTGGTGTTTAAGATCCGCGATACTGCGGGAAAAAGCCGGGTGATTGTAAAACAGGCGCTGCCGTACGTGCGTTGTGTGGGGGAATCCTGGCCGCTGACGTTAGATCGTGCGCGCATTGAAGCTGAAACCCTGATTATCCACGGCCAGTATTGTCCGCAGCACACGGTTAATGTGTTGCATCACGACGCTGAACTGGCGGTGATGGTGCAGGAAGATTTATCGGATCATCAGATCTGGCGCAGTGAACTGGTACTGGGGAAACATTACCCGCAGGCGGCAGCCCAACTGGGTGAGTATCTGGCACAGACACTGTTTCATACTTCCGATTTCTACCAGAATGCGCAGGCCAAAAAAGCCGAAGTCTCGCGTTTTACCAACCCTGAATTGTGTCAGATCACCGAAGATCTGTTCTTCACCGATCCGTATGTTGACCATGAGCGCAATAATTTTGAGCCGGTATTGCAGCCGGCGGTGGATGCACTGCGTCAGGACAAACCGCTGCGTCTGGCTGTGGCCGCGCTCAAACATCGTTTCCTGAGCAAGGCCGAAGCGCTGTTGCACGGTGATATTCACAGTGGTTCGATTTTTGTTGCTGAAGGCAAACTGAAAGCCATTGACGCGGAGTTCGGTTATTACGGCCCCATGGGCTTTGATCCCGGTTCTGCTATCGGCAACCTGTTGCTGAACTATTGTGGTCTGCCGGGGCTGGTGGGTGTGCGCGAGGCGGCGGACGGCCGCGAGCAGCGCCTGAAAGATGTGCGTGAACTGTGGATGAGTTTCTCAGAGCGTTTCCTGCAACTGGCGCGGGATAAATCTCAGGATCCGACGCTGGCGGAAACCGGCTATGCCGGACTCTTTTTGCAGGAAGTCTGGCACGATGCCGTCGGTTACTGCGGCGCGGAGTTAATCCGTCGCACCATCGGCCTGGCACATGTTGCTGATCTCGATACCATTAAAGATGATGCGATGCGCGCCGACTGCCAGCGCCATGCGCTGAGCCTTGGGCAAAAACTGATCCTCACTGCACAACAAATCGGCGATGTGGAGTCACTTATTGCGCGGATACGTCAGTTCAGCTAATCCTGTAAGTTTCTTGTATAATGCCCGCCTTCGAGGTGCGTAGGGGTAAACCCGGTGGCATTTCCTCGGTTTACTTTTAACAGGAATACAGAATTATGATGCATAACCATGTCTTACGCAGCGTGCGCTACATGTTGGATTTAAGCGAAGGCCAGCTGATCGAGATCCTTAAAACCACCGGTACGCCCGTCAGCCCTGACGTGATGTCGCGTTATCTGAAAAAAGAAGACGAAGAAGGTTACATGGAAGTGCCTGACGAAGTGATGGCGAACTTCCTCAATGGCCTGATTACCTTCAAACGCGGTAAAGACGATCGCTTCCCGGCACCGGAAGTGGAAAAACGCCTGACCAATAACATCATGCTGAAAAAACTGCGTGTGGCGTTTGAGCTGAAAACCGAAGACATGATTTCTGTACTGACGGCGGCTGATTTCAAAGTGTCTGAAGGTGAACTGAGCGCATTCTTCCGCAAAGAAGGCCACAAAAATTACCGTCCGTGCGGCGATCAGGTGATGCGTTATTTCCTGAAAGGGCTGACGGCGAAAGTGCGTCCTAAAAAAAGCTGAATATAAAGTATTCATGAAATAAATATTTATATACTGAATACTTTAATAGTAAATAATAAGCGGGAGCCTTTTTTAAAAGGCTCCCGCTTTACGTTTATTTACTCTGTAATGACGAAATTTCGTTATTTTACTTCCCACATCACGTTTCTCTAGTTTATTTTTGACAGCATATTAATTCGGAAACTATCTTCATCCTTCGCCGTAATACCTCAGGGCACTATTTCAAAAAATAAAACACCGCTGTTAATTGACTGGCAGCGGGTAATTTTTATAGTGAAAAGGATATCTTATTATGACAAAAATTAAACTATTGGCCTTATTCGTCGGATTCGCCATTTCGGGTTCTGCGGTTGCCGCCACGTCTGGAAGCAGCCTTGAAGCCCGTATGGCACAGCTTGAGCAGCGTCTTCAGCAGGCGGAAACTCGGGCTGAAACTGCCGAAAAACAAATCCAGCAGTTGAAGCATCAGGATATTAAGCGCGAGCAGGAAATTGCCCGCGTGAAAGAAGCCAGTCCGGTAGAAGTTAAAAAGGATGGCATATCGGAAGACAAATTATTAACACTTAATGGATTCGATAATTTAAAACTGTACGGTGATGTGGAATTTAACGTTGACGGTGCCAGCCGCAGCGGGCAATTAACCTCCGTCAGAACCAGTGACAATAAAAACTGGAAACCGGGGAATAATGAGCGTTGGGATGTTAACGGACGGTTATTAATCGGTCTTGATGGTTATCGTCGAAATGATAATGGTCAGTTCTCCGGTTTCTCTGTGCAGCCAACGGCTGACCTGAACGGTTCAATGAATCTTGATGATGCCGCTTTCTTCTTCGGTGAAGAAAAAAACTGGATGGCAAAAATCGGCCGCTTCGAAGCTTACGATATGTTCCCGCTTAATCAGGACACCTTCGTTGAATACTCCGGGAATACCGCCAATGATCTGTACGCCGACGGCTACGGTTATGTCTACATGATGAAAGAAGGGCGCGGTCGCAGTGACAGCGGCGGCAACATCATGCTGAATAAGAATATCGGCAACTGGTATTTCGAGCTGAACACCCTGCTGGAAAACGGCACCTCACTGTTTGCTGAGCAAAACTACCACGGCAACCAACTTGAAAATGATAAAAACGTCGCGTACCTGCGTCCGGTCATTGCCTGGAAAGGGGATGCGCTCTCGGTGGCCGCCGCAATGGAAACCAACGTGGTGAACAATGCGTACGGCTACACCGGTGAAAATGGCGAATTCGTTGATCAGTCCAAACGTAATGGTTATGGCATGACCATGACCTGGGACGGGCAGAAAGCTGACCCTGAGAACGGCGTGGTGGCTAACCTGAGCACGGCCTATATGGATGCATCGGATGAAAAAGACTTCACCGTCGGTGCCAATGCCTTATGGAAACGCTTCGAGCTGGGCTACATCTATGCGCACAACAAAATCGAAGACTTCAGCATCAATGGCCTTCGCGCATCCGATTACGACGATGACTGGTTTGATGAACCGGGCAGCTACGACATTCATACCGTTCACGCCAGTTACCTGATCCCGAACGTGATGGATATGGAAAACTTCAACGTGTATCTGGGCGCTTATGTCTCCATGCTGGAAGCAGATAAAACCTACAGCGGCGATGATGACAGCGATGAGCGGTATGGGGCGCGGGTACGCTTTAAATACTACTTCTGATTACCCGTCATATTTCGCGTCACAGATGCGTTGGCTGCACTCCCAGGGTGAGTGAGCTTACCGCCTTTCTGCAACACGAACTATTCAGGGTAATATGTATGTATCTTCATAAATAATAAAAGCCTGAGTGCGTAAACACTCAGGCTTTTTTATGGATTAACAGTTAAATCAGGCAGCTTCGGTGTGGCGGGGTTTCGCCTCAGCCTTTTTTACGCTGTCTTTCTCCGCTGCCGGTTTTTGTGCAGCCAGTGCGTCCGGTTCAAACTCATCGACGTTGATTGAACGCAGACGGCTTTCTTCCGCACGGCTCAGGATACGCGCATCGTCGGCGCTCAGATGACCGGCATCCAGACCTTTTTGCGCCAGAATATCCAGACGGGTGAACGGCAATTTTTTGCCCATCGCTTCGCACAGACGTTTGTGAACCGGCTCAGCGGCCAGAATATCCTGCAAGGCTTCTTCCAGCAGACCAACCGGGTTGTGCTCGCCGGGTGTCAGATACTGACCGCGCCCTATACGGCTGCGTGTCGCTGAAGGCACCTGCAGAATACGCGCCAGTTGGTGATCCAGACGATCAGACGGTGCGGAGTGCGAACGGCCCAACGGGAAAATCACCAGGCGCATCACGCCAGCCACAAAACGGTTCGGGAAGTTACGCAGCAGATCGTCGATAGCGACTTCGGCCTGATGCAGACAATCCTGCACGCCCCAGTGTACCAGCGGTAAATCCGCTTCGTGACAGCCTTCTTCGTCATAACGTTTCAGCGTCGCCGTCGCCAGATACATCTGGCTGAGGATATCACCGAGGCGGGCGGAAATGCGTTCGCGACGTTTCAGGCTGCCGCCGAGCACGCCCATCGACACATCAGCCAGCAATGCCAGGTTAGCGCTCAGACGGTTGATGTGCTGGTAATAACGGGCGGTTTTATCATTGACCGGCGTATCACTGGTGCGGCCGTTAGTCAGGCCGAGCCAGAAACTGCGCATTTTGTTACTGCCGACGTGGCCGATATGCCCGAACAGCGCACGGTCAAAATCAACCAGATCGTTTTTCTCCGCCGCCGCCATTTCACGAAGAACATAAGGATGACAGCGGATCGCACCCTGACCAAAGATGATCATGCTGCGGGTGAGAATGTTGGCACCTTCCACGGTAATCGCAATCGGCGCCCCCTGATAAGCGCGGGCCACGAAGTTGCTGCTGCCGAGCATAATGCCTTTACCGCCGGTGATATCCATCGCATCCATCACGGCGCGCTGGCCGCGGTGAGTACAGTGGTATTTGACGATAGCAGACAGCACCGCTGGTTTTTCACCCAGCATAATGCCGTTCGTGATAAGCGTTGCGGCGGCATCCATCACGTAAGCGTTACCGGCAATGCGCGCCAGCGGTTCTTCGATACCTTCCATTTTACCGATAGGCAGTTTGAACTGACGGCGGATATAGGCATAAGCCCCGGTCGCCAGCGCCAGAGATTTCAGGCTGCCGGTAGAGTTAGACGGCAGCGTGATGCCACGGCCGACAGACAGACATTCCACCAGCATACGCCAGCCCTGACCGGCCATTTTCGGGCCGCCAATGATGTAATCGATCGGTACAAAAATATCGCTGCCGCGCGTCGGGCCGTTCTGGAATGGCACGTTCAGCGGGAAGTGGCGGTGACCAATTTCAACACCGGCGGTGTCTGTTGGGATCAGCGCACAGGTAATGCCCAGATCCGTTTCGTTGCCGAGCAGGTGATCGGGATCTTTCAGTTTAAACGCCAGGCCCAGCACGGTGGCGATAGGTGCCAGCGTGATGTAACGCTTGTTCCAGGTCAGGCGCATGCCAAGCACTTCCTTACCCTGCCACTGGCCTTTACACACGATACCAAAGTCCGGGATTGCACCGGCATCAGAACCCGCTTCCGGGCTGGTCAGGGCGAAACAGGGAATTTCCAGACCTTCGGCCAGACGCGGCAGATAGTGATCTTTCTGCTCCGTGGTGCCGTAATGTTGCAGTAATTCGCCTGGCCCGAGGGAGTTCGGCACACCGACGGTGATCGCCAGAATGCCTGACACACCGGCCAGTTTTTGCAGCACACGCGCCTGCGCATAAGCCGAGAATTCCAGACCGCCGTACTCTTTCTTAATGATCATCGCGAAGAAGCGGTGTTCTTTCAGATACGCCCACAGTTCCGGCGGCAAATCGGCCAGTTCATGGGTGATCTGGAAGTCATTCGCCATACGGCAGGCTTCTTCAACCGGCCCGTCAATAAAGCGCTGCTCTTCCTCTGTCAGTTGCTGCTCAGGATAATCCTGCAGTTTCTTCCAGTCTGGCTTGCCACCAAACAGGTCACCTTCCCACCAGGTGGTGCCTGCTTCAATCGCTTCTTTTTCCGTGCGCGACATTGCGGGCATCACTTTACGGAAGGTGCGAAGCGCCGGGCCGGAGAACAATGAACGGCGCAGGGCAGGGATATTGAAGGGCAGGAGAATGATCGCCAGCGGCAATAACAGCCAAAGTGTCCACAGATTAATGGCACCCATAACCGCCGTAAACGCCAGTAAAATCAGGCTGCTCAGGGCGAGATTGACCTTGTGATAGAACAACGCACCAAGGATCACGATAAATGCAACAATGCTAAGAACCATCATAGTAAAGCTCCTGAGTAGTAGGAGGTCTGACCTGTTGTAGGGATATAATGGTTTTAGTTCATGCTCATTTCTTTATCAATACGTTTACATACTAATTACAACACAGCTCACAAACCGGTCGCACGAAGCGTCAAAAACAGAAACTATCGGAATCATTACCGCTTCATGGCTTCTCGCTGTTTCGGCTTTCCGTTAAACTGCACAGCGGAACGTTTTATTGCTATCGGCCGTGCTGAAACCGGCTGCAAATGGACATAAAAGAGGCTGCTATGTACCAGGATATTATCCGTACTGAACTGAACGAAGCTGCTGAAACGCTGAATAAATTCATCAGCGATCCGGCAAATATTGAGTCTATTCAACGTGCAGCGGTGCTGCTGGCCGATTCATTCAAAGCGGGTGGGAAAGTGATTTCCTGTGGTAACGGGGGTTCACACTGCGATGCCATGCATTTCGCCGAAGAACTGACAGGCCGCTATCGTGAAAACCGTCCGGGCTATCCGGCAATTGCGATTTCTGACGTCAGCCACATCTCTTGCGTCGGCAACGATTTCGGTTACGAATACATCTTTTCCCGTTATCTGGAAGCCGTAGGCCAGAAGGGCGACGTGCTGCTGGGCATTTCCACTTCCGGTAATTCCGGTAACGTGATCAAAGCCATCGAAGCCGCACGCGCTAAAGGCATGAAAGTTATCACCCTGACCGGTAAAGATGGCGGGAAAATGGACGGTTCAGCCGATGTGGAAATCCGCGTTCCGCACTTTGGTTTCGCTGACCGCGTGCAGGAAATCCACATCAAAGTCATTCATATTTTGATTCTTCTGATCGAAAAAGAGATGGCAAAGGCATAAGCCTTTTGCCGTAAAGGAGGCTGGTGATGTGCGAATTGCTCGGGATGAGCGCTAACGTTCCTACTGATATTTGTTTCAGTTTCAGTGGATTAGTGCAGCGTGGTGGCGGGACCGGCCCGCATAAAGACGGCTGGGGCATCACCTTTTATGAAGGGAATGGCTGTCGTACTTTTAAAGATCCGACGCCAAGCTTTAATTCGCCCATTGCCCGCCTTGTTCAGGAATATCCGATCAAATCCTGCGCGGTGATTTCTCATATCCGTCAGGCAAACCGTGGTGAAGTCGCGCTGGAAAATACCCACCCGTTTACCCGCGAACTGTGGGGACGCAACTGGACTTATGCGCACAACGGTCAGCTTCGTGGTTATCGTCAGCTCGATACCGGTACGCTGCGTCCGGTGGGCCAGACCGACAGCGAATACGCCTTCTGCTGGTTACTGCACAAACTCACCCAACGCTATCCGCGCCGCCCTGCAAGCTGGCCGCCGGTGTTTCGCTATATTGCGTCGCTGGCTGATGAATTACGGCAGAAAGGGGTGTTTAACATGTTGCTGTCGGATGGCAATTTCGTGATGGCGTATTGCTCGACGAATTTGCACTGGATCACGCGGCGTGCGCCTTTCGGCAAGGCAACGTTGTTGGATCAGGATGTGGAAATTGATTTTCAGCAGCAGACGACACCGGATGATGTCGTCACCGTGATTGCCACGCAACCGCTGACGGCGAACGAAACCTGGAACAAAATTGCTCCAGGTGAATTCGCATTATTTCATCGGGGCGAACGCCAGCTGTGAAGGCAGCGGAGTATTGGACAACGGTTGTAGCACTTCATATCTACCGTCAGTGACCACGACATTTGGTGGCTGATGGTGTTTCTCAAAGTACGCATATCCCGGCTGTAACTGGTTCCAGAAACTGTAATAGCTGGAGTTTTTATGCGCCTTCATGTTGGCATCGGTCATCCTGAACGGGTAAATGCTAATCTTTAAATTGCGTTGCCCGAACTGGAATGCCGCCTGTACGTAGGTGAATATTTCGTCCATGTAGCCGTCGGTCATGGCGTAGCAACCAATAGACTTACAGTTACCGTGGATCATCAGATACTTACCTGAATAACCCTGCGAGATATCATAAGCATTGGGGAAACCGATGTTGATGGCGCGATAAAAGCGGCTGTCGGGTTTCAGGTGGTGAATATCCACGTTGTAGAAACCTTCCGGGCTTTTGAAATCGCCTTCGCGACGTTTATTTCCCAAACCGCCGGAAAAATCGCAGATGCCATAACTGCCGATCAGACGAAATTCGCCGTCGAGCTGAGCATACAATTCGAGTTTACGTTCCTGTTTGAAGATCTGGATATAAACAGGTGCACCCAGTAATTGTTTTTTTAGTGCCGCGTTGACCGGGACAGCATCGCTGGCCACGGCGTAATTTGCTGTAAATAAAGGCAAACTGAGGAGCATCGCAAGAAACAGCGCGATTCTGATCATTCTAAGTCCTGCTCGGTAATAATTTTGATTATTTTGTCTACAGCTCAACTGCCTGTAAGACCGCCACTGATTTTCTTCTTATGTACTGTCTGTCGGAAACGCTGTCATATTAATACTGATTAAATTTTTAGCAATCACCAAATAATGAATAATGACTTTAGGAATAGGAAAATTATTACGTTGCCATTAATGGTGATTAATTAAGTCAAACTAACCCTCATTTTCTATGTTGGACATCCCTGCATTCAACTGTATACTTATACAGTTATTGAGGGGGAGGGTTATGCGTAAAATCATTCATGTGGATATGGACTGCTTTTTCGCTGCGGTCGAAATGCGCGATGATCCTTCCCTGCGCGACATTCCTATTGCCATTGGCGGCAGTCGTGACCGCCGTGGTGTTATCAGCACCGCTAATTATCCTGCCCGCAAATTTGGCGTGCACAGCGCGATGCCCACCGGCATGGCACTGAAACTTTGCCCGCACCTGAAAGTGATCCCCGGCCGAATGGAGGCCTATAAAGAAGCGTCAAACCATATCCGCGAAATCTTTGCGCGTTATACGCCATTGATCGAACCGTTGTCACTCGATGAAGCTTATCTGGATGTTTCCCACGCGACGCAATGCAACGGCTCTGCAACGCTTATCGCTGCTGAAATCCGTCAGGCCATTTTCGATGAGATCAATCTGACGGCATCTGCGGGCATCGCGCCGATCAAATTTCTGGCAAAAATCGCCTCGGATCTGAACAAGCCCAACGGTCAGTTTGTGATCACGCCAGAAAAGGTCGGGGCGTTTTTACAGGATCTTCCGCTGAGTAAAATCCCCGGCGTCGGCAAAGTCACCGCTCAGCGTTTGCAGGAGCAGGGGCTGATCACCTGCGGCGATGTGCAGCGTTATGATCTGGCGAAACTGCTTAAACGCTTTGGCAAATTTGGCCGTGTGCTGTGGGAACGCTGTCAGGGTATCGATGAACGTGAAATTTCCCCCGAGCGGTTACGTAAATCGGTCGGCGTTGAACGCACACTGGCAGAAGATATCCACAGCTGGGAAGAATGCGTGTCGCTGATCGAACGTTTGTATCCTGAACTGCAAACACGTTTAAGCCGTGTCAGCCCGGATCTGCGCATCGCGAGGCAGGGTGTAAAACTCAAATTCCATGATTTCCAGCAGACCACGCAGGAACACGTCTGGCCGATGCTGAATAAAGAAGATCTGCTGAAGGTCGCGCGTGAAGCCTGGGAACAGCGGCGTGGCGGAAGGGGAGTCAGGCTGGTGGGATTACATGTGACGTTGCAGGATCCGCAAATAGAGCGGCAGCTTCTGCTTCCCTGGGAATAATCCCCGTCATCCTTCAAACTGTCTCTGCGTTGGCTGCCTTCGCAAACCCCGGTCACATACTTGTGTATGCTCCCGGGGATTTACTCAGTTGCCGCCTTGATACAGCCCGAATGATTTAGGGGACCGATCGAGTATTAACCGCGTTCAGGAATCGCTTTCAGCAGGGCCGTCAGCAGTTTCCAGTACAGCTCGACGCTGGCGATTTCCACCTGCTCATCCGGCGAGTGTGGCCCGGTGATGGTTGGCCCGATGGAAACCATGTCCATGTCCGGGTACGGTTTTTTGAACAGACCGCATTCCAGACCGGCGTGGATCACCATGATGTTCGGAGTTTTATTGAACAGCGTCTGGTAAGTTTCACGCACCAGCGTCATCACTGGTGAATTCGGCTCAGGTTTCCAGCCAGGATAGCTGCCTTTTGCGAGGCTTTTCGCGCCAGCCAGTTCACTCAGTGAATTGAGCATGCTGACCACATATTCTTTACCGCTGTCGATAAGCGAGCGGATCAGGCTGTTGATCGCCACTTCGTCATCTTTCATGGTGACAACACCGACGTTCAGCGAGGTTTCTACCACGCCTTTCACGTCATCACTCATGCGGATCACGCCGTTTGGCGTCGCGTTCAGCAGGGCAAGGAATTTACCCTGAGTTTCTGCGGTCAGCGCTTTCGCGTTGCTTTCAGCCGCTTCCACCACGAAGGCAATTTTCTTCTCTACCGCTGACAGTTCGAACTGAATCGTTGCCAGGAATTCTTGTGCTGCCGCTTTCAGCGCGTCTGCTTTATCAGCAGCAACAGCAAGGGTCACAATCGCTTCACGCGGGATAGCGTTACGCAGTGTGCCGCCGGTGAAGTCGAGCAGGCGCAGACCAAGAGTATCAGCGTTGTCTGCCAGGAAACGTGCCAGCAGTTTGCTGGCGTTGCCCAGACCTAAGTGGATTTCCGCGCCGGAGTGGCCACCTTTCAGGCCTTTCAGGGTCAGTTTCAGCGTGCTGAAACCGGCCGGAACCGCTTCACGGCTCAGCGGCAGTGTGGCGGTAAAATCAATCCCGCCAGCGCAACCCATGTAGATTTCGCCTTCGGTTTCAGAATCGGTGTTGATCAGAATTTCAGACTGTAACCAGTTCGGTTGCAGGCCGAATGCGCCTGCCATGCCGGTTTCTTCGGTCATGGTCAGCAACACTTCCAGCGGGCCGTGTTCTACGCTGTCATCAGCCAGAACCGCCAGCGCGGACGCCATACCGATACCGTTATCAGAACCCAGCGTGGTGCCGCGGGCTTTTACCCAACCGTCTTCGATGAAGGGCTGGATCGGATCTTTAGTGAAATCATGAACAGTATCGTTGTTTTTCTGCGGCACCATATCGAGGTGAGCCTGCAGTGCAACGGCTTTGCGGTTTTCCATGCCTTTGGTGGCGGGTTTGCGCAGCAAAATGTTGCCAACTTCATCACGCTCAGCGTGGATACCTTTTTCCTGTGCCCATTCAACGATGTGTTTTGCCAGCGCTTCTTCATGATAGGAAGGGTGCGGAATTGAACAAATTTTGGCAAAAATATCCCACAACGGTTGTGGCGAAAGCTGAGACAGTTCAGACACTATAAGTCTCCTGTGACAGTCAGCTCATTCAGGCTCCGTTTGCAGGGGAACTGACTGAGATGCTGTAGGTTTAAGGTTAAGTAATCCCCGCCAGACTGTGTGGCGAGTGGCCTGACAGAATATCACTTAATCTTAACCTGTGCGCGGGGACGGGGAGAAATTCCGGGATTTTTGGGCGGCTGAAGCCAGATAATCGCTGGTTTTTGTGAACCGGACTCACTATAATCTCGCGCAACCTTTTTTCCCCCCATTATTTTTTTAGAAGCCGTTAATTCACTGGCTGGGACACCTTTATGAGCGAAAAATACGTTGTAACCTGGGACATGCTGCAAATCCACGCGCGCACTATGGCTAAACGCCTGCTGCCGGCAGAACAATGGAAAGGCATTATTGCCGTCAGCCGTGGTGGCCTGGTTCCGGCAGCGTTGCTGGCTCGCGAGCTGTGCATCCGTCATGTGGATACCGTATGTATCTCCAGCTACGACCATGATAATCAGCGCGAAATGCAGGTGCTGAAACGCGCAGAAGGCGACGGTGAAGGCTTCATCGTGATCGACGATCTGGTGGATACCGGCGGCACCGCGAAAGCCATCCGCGAAATGTACCCGAAAGCGCATTTCATCACGATCTTCGCGAAACCGGCTGGCGCACCGCTGGTTGATGACTATGTGATCGACATCCCGCAGAACACCTGGATCGAACAGCCGTGGGATATGGGCGTGGTATTCGTGCCACCTCTGGTAGGAAAATAATCCTCCACTGTTAATATTCCTCTAATTTAACGCCTGGCTTATTGCCGGGCGTTTTGCTTTTATTGCCTTGAAATCCTTTCCGCTTGACCTCACCCCTCACTTGTCGCAACGTGGGCGGGTTATAATCCCGTCCAGAAATGATCGCCTGCGGGCGACCTGCTGCTTGCTAACGGAGGATCTTGCATCATGGCTCCAGCCAATCTTACGGAAAAACTGTTTAAACCTTCCTTCAAATACCCGGAAACATCAACGCTGGTTCATCGCGTTCATCACCATAATACGCACCCGCCGATGCATTCTGCGCTGGAAGGCGACACGGTTCATTGCTGGTACCGCACGATTAACCGTCTGATGTGGATGTGGCGCGGGGTTGATCCGCTGGAAGTTGAAGAAGTGCTGTCGCGCATTGCTGTCTCCCAGGCGGAGCACAGCGATCCGTTGTTGCTCGATACCGTGATTGGTTACCGCAATGGCAACTGGATCTACGAATGGTCAAATCAGGCGATGTACTGGCAGCAAAAAGCCGCCGAAGAGAAAGATGCGGATGTGGCGAGCGAATACTGGCTGAAAGCCGCCAACCTTTACAGCATCGCCGGTTATCCGCATCTGAAAGGCGATACGCTGGCGGAACAGGCGCAAGCGCTGGCCAATAAAGCCTTTGAAAAATCCTCGGAACATTCGCCTTACGAACTGAAAGAGCTGGAATTTAAGATCCCCGGCGGTGCGCCGATCACCGGTTTCCTGCACCTGCCAGCCGAAGGGAAAGCACCGTTCCCGACGGTGCTGGTGTGTGGCGGTCTCGACACCTTACAGAGCGACCATCAGCGCCTGTTCCGTTCATATCTCGCGCCGATGGGCATCGCGATGCTGACCATCGACATGCCGTCGATCGGTTTTTCATCGAAGTGGAAACTGACCCAGGACACCAGCTTCCTGCATCAGCAGGTGCTGATGCAGCTTTCGGATGTGCCCTGGGTCGATGCCAGCCGCGTCAGTTTGCTCGGTTACCGTTTTGGTGCGAACGTCGCCGTGCGTCTGGCGTATCTCGAACCGCGCCGCGTGCGGGCAGTGGCCACGCTGGGGGCGCTGGTGCATACGCTGCTGAGCGACCCGAAATGTCAGGAGCAGGTGCCGGACATGTATATAGATGTGCTGGCGAGCCGCATCGGCATGTCGAGCGCGTCCGACTCAGCGCTGAAAACCGAACTTAATCGTTATTCTCTGAAAACACAGGGGTTGCTTGGACGCAGAACGCCGACGCCCATCCTGGCCGCATACTGGGAGAACGATATATTCAGTCCGAAGAGCGAAGCTAAGCTGATTGCGGATTCTTCCGCTGACGGCAAGCTTTTGACCATCCGCAGCGAGCCGCTTTACGCGCATTTTGACAGCGCTTTACATGAGATTTGTGGGTGGTTGCAAAAGCATATGCGTTAACTTAATAGTTGCTAATTCCTAACGTTTTGCTAAAAAGGATCGTCTTTCAATGGAGGTTGTACTATGACGTTACCAAGCGGTCATCCTAAAAGCAGGCTAATGAAACGTTTCGGTACACTGGGACCGTACATCAGAGAAGGGAAATGCGAGAACGACCGCTTTTTCTTTGACTGTTTAGCTGTCTGTGTGAACGTGAAGCCTGCGCCGGAAAAGCGTGAATTCTGGGGCTGGTGGATTGAATTGCAGGCTGAAGCCGAACGTTTTACCTATGTTTATCATTTTGGATTATTTGATAAAGACGGCATCTGGAAAGTGCAAAACATTAAAGATGCTGAAGTGCGAGAGAAGCTTGAGACGACATTGAAAGGGTTCCACAAAAACCTGAATGCCATGATCGAAGAGATGTCCCTCAAACTGGAACCTGCTGATGATTTCAGCGAAGAACCTGTGAAGCTCTCCGCCTGACTTTCTGTACTACCCATTCCCATCATGAATGCTGCTATTATAGCGTTATGCCGTTTGGCATAACGCTTCTCTGCTGTTACAAAGACAAAGAAGCCCTTCTTTTTCACACTAATGGAACGATTATGAGTGGTAGTCAGACACTGGTTGTAAAACTGGGCACCAGCGTGCTCACTGGCGGCTCGCGCCGCCTCAACCGTGCTCACATTGTTGAGCTTGTCCGCCAGTGCGCGCAGCAACATGCGGCAGGGCACCGGATTGTGATTGTCACGTCGGGCGCGATTGCTGCCGGGCGTGAACATCTTGGCTACCCCGAACTCCCCGCCACCATTGCTTCCAAACAACTGCTGGCGGCCGTCGGGCAAAGTCGTTTGATCCAGCTGTGGGAGCAATTGTTCTCGATTTATGGCATCCACATTGGTCAGATGCTGCTGACGCGTGCCGACATGGAAGACCGCGAGCGGTTCCTGAATGCCCGCGACACCATGCACGCGCTGCTCGATAACCATATCGTGCCGGTCATTAATGAAAACGATGCGGTCGCCACCGCTGAAATTAAAGTCGGCGATAACGACAATCTTTCCGCACTGGCCGCTATTCTGGCGGGTGCCGATAAATTGCTGTTGCTGACCGATCAGCGTGGTCTGTTTACCGCAGATCCGCGGACCAATCCTGAAGCTGAATTGATCCGCGAAGTCATGACCATTGATGATGAACTGCGCGGTGTGGCGGGCGACAGCGTCTCCGGTCTCGGTACCGGCGGCATGGCCACCAAACTGCAGGCGGCAGATGTCGCGTGCCGGGCGGGCGTCGACACCATTATTGCTGCGGGCAACCTGCCGGGCGTGATTGGCGATGTGATTAACGGCGTTTCCGTCGGCACACGTTTTCACGCGATGGAGACGCCGCTGGAAAACCGTAAGCGCTGGATCTTCGGTGCACCGCCAGCCGGTGAAATCACCATCGACGACGGCGCGGTTTCCGCCATGATGGAGCGCGGCAGCTCGCTGCTGCCAAAAGGGATCCGCGAAGTGAAAGGCGATTTCTCGCGTGGCGAAGTGATCCGCATCCGCAACCTGAACGGACGCGACCTCGCGCACGGTGTCAGCCGCTATAACAGCGATGCGATGCGCATGATTGCCGGTCATCACTCTCAGCAGATCAGTGAAATTCTCGGTTACGAATACGGCCCGGTTGCCGTTCACCGTGACGACATGATTGTCAGTTAAGGAGCCACAGATGCTTAACGAGATGGGCAAGGCCGCGAAAGCCGCGTCCTGGCAGCTTTCCACCCTCAGCACCGCGCAGAAAAATCGTGCGCTGATGCTGATGGCCGACATGCTTGAGGCCAACAGCCAGAGCATTATTCTTGCTAACGAACTCGACATGGCTGCTGCCCGCGAAAGCGGCATGAGCGAGGCGTTATTAGACCGCCTGCTGCTGACCCCCGCGCGCCTTTCGGCGATTGCCAGCGACGTGCGTGATGTCTGCCGTCTGAGCGATCCGGTCGGGCAGGTGATTGATGGTTCACAGCAGGACAGCGGTTTGCGTCTCGAGCGCCGCCGTGTACCGCTCGGCGTGATCGGCGTGATTTATGAAGCGCGCCCGAACGTCACTATCGATGTCGCCAGCCTGTGCCTGAAAACCGGCAATGCCGTTATCCTGCGCGGCGGTAAAGAAACGCACCACACCAATCAGGCGACGGTTAACGTCATTCAGATGGCGCTGGAGGAATGCGGACTGCCTAAAGCCGCCGTTCAGGCCATCGACAGTCCGGATCGCGCACTGGTGGCGGAACTGCTGCGTCTGGATAAATACGTCGATATGCTGATCCCACGTGGTGGCGCGGCGCTGCACAAATTGTGCCGCGAACAATCCACCATCCCGGTGATCACCGGCGGTATCGGCGTTTGCCATACGTTTGTGGATGAAAGCGTCGATTTCGACAAAGCGCTGACCGTGCTGGAAAGCGCGAAAGTGCAGCGCCCGAGCGCCTGTAACAGCCTGGAAACCGTGCTGGTGCATCAGGCGATTGCCGCCCGCTTCCTGCCGGAACTGAGCGATAAAATGCACCGCGCAGGCGTTACGTTACATGCCAGCGAATCCGCAATGCCGTATCTGCAAAACGGCCCGGCGAAAGTGCTGGCGGTGACCGAAGAAGATTATTCGGATGAATGGCTGTCGCTGGATCTGAACGTGACGGTAGTGGCCGATCTGGACGCCGCCGTGGCGCATATCCGTACCTACGGCACCGAGCATTCCGATGCGATCCTTACCCGTTCCATCAGCAGCGCGGACAGGTTCGTGCGTGAAGTGGATTCCTCTGCGGTTTACGTCAACGCCAGCACCCGTTTTACTGACGGCGGACAATTCGGTTTAGGCGCAGAAGTGGCGGTCAGCACACAAAAACTGCACGCCCGCGGCCCGATGGGATTAGAAGCCCTGACGACCTACAAATGGATTGGTTACGGCGACGATTTAGTCCGTCCGTAACTGACCGGCACCGGTGGATTCAGCATGATGAAACCGGTGCGATCGCTTATCCCTGCTGAACACCATCATTCCTGAAACAACGCCCTGACCCATTCGATAAAATACCGCACCTTTGACGGCAAATGCCTGTTCTCCGGCCAGGCAATATGCACCGGCACCTGTTCATCCGCCCATTCAGGAAACAGCGGCACCAGCGCGCCGTTATCCAGCGCTTCCTGTGCCAGAAAGCGATACGTCGTCAGCACGCCAAGCCCCGCTATGGCACCGGTCAGCGCTGCGGTGGAATCGTTAACCGAGAACTGCCAGCGCCCGCGAACAGTGACACACTGCTGATCCTTAAACACCTGATGTTCAAATACCCGTCCGGTTTGTGGCGAGGCGATCTGCACCAGCGTATGGTCGCGGATAAGATCCTGCGGATGTTCAGGCACGCCGTGTTTTTGCAGATACGCCGGTGCGGCACAGGTGATCATCGGTAAAACCCCAAGCGACCGGGCGATCAGCGCATCGTTATGCAGCTCACCGATACGGATCACACAATCGATGTTTTGCGCAATCAGATCGGCGGTGCGGTTACCGACGCTCACCTCAACCTGAACGTCGGGATAATGCATCAGGAAGCCGGGCAGGGCGGGGATCACCCGCCGATAAGCAATCGCATTCGGCATCTCGACGCGGATTTTGCCGCGCGGAGCCTGCGTTGCCGCCTGCACATTGCTGTCGAGAATCTCCATCTGATCAAGCAGCCGTATTGCTCCGTGATAATAGGCTTCGCCCTGTTCCGTCATGCTTAAACGGCGCGACGTCCTGTGCAGCAGCTTCACGCCCAGTTCGTTTTCCAGCGCCTGCACCTGCCGCGTTACCGTGGATTTCGGTAAATCCATCAGTTCTGCCGCACGGCTGAATGACCCCGAATCCACCACCTGCACGAACGTGCGCATATTCTCCAGCTTATCCATTCCGGCCCTTTCATTTTTTATCGTTGCAATATCAGCAATCCTGCATTCGGCATTGCCATCTTGTTCGCCTGTGCTGAAACAGGGAGGATGACCCCACACCAGAAGGTTGTCACCAGATAAGGTCATAAAATGAGTGTGCCAGAAACTTACCCGATCGGCAGCGCCAGAATCACTAAGATCCCCGAGATGACATTGCAAGATCCCGGATCGTCGCTTTTTCCGCAATGGAATGCTGATGCTATTCAGGATGCCGCGAAAACATTACCGGCAGATTTTTTTGGCGCAGATGCCTCAGAACTGATGCTCAGCACCCACAGCTGGCTGGTGCAGACCGGCACGCAGACGGTGCTGATTGATACCGCATCCGGCAACGATAAATTGCGTCCACTGAACCTGTTGTTCAATCAGCTGAAGACGGGCTGGCTGGATAACCTGCGGGCGACGGGCGTCGAACCGGAAGATGTTGATGTGGTACTGCTGTCACATCTGCACGTTGATCATGTCGGCTGGAATACGCGGCTGGAGAATGGCCGCTGGGTGCCGACTTTCCCGAACGCGCGTTATCTGTTTTCTGAAGCCGAATACCAGTTTTACGCCGATCCGAACAACGTCCGGGATCCGAGCGACGGCATCTTTGCCGACAGCGTTGAGCCGGTCGTGGCGGCCGGTCTCGATCAGCGGATACATGCTGATGACGCCACGGCCATTCCGGGGTTCGCCATCATCCGCACGCCAGGCCACAGCCATGATCATTTCTCTTTCGCCTTTACCTCTGAAGGTGAAACGGCCTTTTTCTGGGGCGATGTGATGCACCATCCGCTTCAGCTCGCGCGCCCTGACTGGGATTCGGTGTTCTGCGAAGAACCGGCACAGGCGACAGCCTCACGCCATAAGGCAATTGAGTTTGCCCTGAGCCATCAGGCCACCGTTTTCACCACCCATTTCGCCGGTTCCTCTGCGGGCAAAATCCGTCAGGATGCCCGTGGCCTGAGCTGGCAGCCACTCTGAGAAGGAAAACCCGATGAGCAATTCCGATATTTTCAGCGAAAGCTTTTTGATCCCGTCTGATACCGACGGCATCCGGTTGCATCTTTTGCACAAGCACCGCAAAGGGGAGCAAAAATTCAGCGAAGCCAGCACCATCGTCATGATGCACGGCGCGACTTATTCCTCCGGCAGCCTGTTTGACACGCCGCTGGAAGGCGCCTCTTTTGCCGATGCACTCGCCCGCGCCGGTTTTGATGTGTACGCCGTCGATGTACGCGGTTATGGCGGATCGACCCGTCCGGTGGAAATGCTTCAGGCCGCCACCCTCAACGCACCTGCGGTGAGAACGGATGTCGCCGTGCGCGATTTCAGCAGCGCCGTCAATTTTGTGCTCAGAACGAACGGGCTTTCACAGGTTAACGTGATCGGGATGTCGTGGGGCGGCAGCGTCACCGGTACGTACACCACGCAGAACGGCCATAAAGTCAGGCGCTTAGGGCTGATTGCCCCGCAATGGGTAAGCGATAAACCGCTGCCGCTCGACCCCGGTGGCGAACTGAACGCGTGGCGCATCGTCAATGCCGGTGCGGCGCGTGAACGCTGGATTAGCGGAGCGCCACAGTGCAAGCGGGGAGGGCTGATCCCGGAAGGGGGATTTGAGGCATGGCTGGAGAAAACCGTCAGCGACGAGCCGGATGACGCACTTCGGGCACAGCAATCAATCCGTGCCAGCAACGGTCCGATTCAGGATATCCGCGATTACTGGGCGGCGGGAAAACCGTTTTACGATCCGGCCGATATCGGCGTGCCGCTGATGTTAATCCACGGCGAATGGGATATTGATGTGCCCGTCGAACTGGCACAGGCATGGTTCCTGCGCGCCACCGGCTCACCGGATAAACGCTGGCTGGAAATCGGTGAAGCCACGCACATGATGGTGCTGGAGAAAAACCGCTATCAGATTTACAACGCCCTGATCAGTTTCTTCCGTGAACCGCTGGCGAAAGCTTAAGCAGTCAGTTCATCAAAGTGCGTGTGCTGATGAGAAAAGCAGCATACGCACCGCCGGGGGCTTGACGGACGTCGGAGATTTGAATAGCTTATGCCCCGTAGTTCCCCGGTAACACTTCAAAATGCCGACTTAGCTCAGTAGGTAGAGCAACTGACTTGTAATCAGTAGGTCACCAGTTCGATTCCGGTAGTCGGCACCATTTATCTTCTCGCACTCCCTGATTTTCAATCCTTTAGCTTCTCCCTTTAGTTCCTTTCTGCGCCTGCTCCCCGTTCGCCCAAACGTTTTTGCTGCATCAGAACCGACGTTATATCCATATTGTGCGCAGGGTGATTAAGAACTCACCAAACATCCCGATCGGCGCTTGACGGACGTCAGCGGTTTGCATAATTTGTTACCCCTAGCCCCGGCACCTTTCAAAAAAGCCGATATAGCTCAGTTGGTAGAGCAGCGCATTCGTAATGCGAAGGTCGTAGGTTCGACTCCTATTATCGGCACCATTTAGCGTTTCAGCTTATCCATTTAAAAGACTCAGGGAAGCATGCTTGTGTGCAGCGCTTTCTCAATACGTGTCAGGCATTCTTGCTGGGTTGGATGTGCCGGTGGCATATTTTTATGCCGAAGAAGATGCGCTGACTATTGCATTCCATGAAAGTAGAAAGCAGTCAGTTTAGTGTTTTCAATCTTAGGGAGCCCAAAATGAGCCAGAAACTTTTAACCTTCGCCAGATCATTTATTAATGGCGAGATCTCAGCCGAAGATTTTGCTGACCCTTATCAGATGTTATGGAAAGCTGAGGGTGAAAATGGCGATTCGCTGAAAGATAACTATCAGGACAGTGAAAAATGCTCGACCATTTTCTGTCTCGCAGATCAATTCAATCCTGACAATGATCGTGATAAGTATGAGTTTGATGCTGATGAACTTAAAGCGCGGGTTCGGGCTGTTTTGGATAACGAATGACTCTCAGGTGCCACCTGAATACAGATAAAGGAAAAACATGCAGCTCAAGGATAAGTTTGAAGAGTACTCGGAAGCCGAATTTGTTGCGCTGGTGAAAGATATTTTCGACGTGCATGGCAGCGGGTCATATCAGGACAGTTTACTGGAAAATTTCAGTCGGGTTACCGGGCATCCTTCAGGGACTGATTTAATTTTTTATCCTGAAGGAGATAACCCAGTCACGCCAGAGAGTGTAGTTACCGAAATTAAACAGTGGCGGACTTCTGTCGGGAAAACGTTGTTTAGAAGCTGACGGGTATCTGCGTCATCCGCATCCAGCGTGGCATCAATATGCCTCATAATATATTTTTCAAATCCCGAATCGCGATTTATCAGAGATTGCAGCTTAGCGATTTCCGGCCATTTATCGGTAAGTCTCCGCGCCATCGCTTCTGAATTTCCTTTTGCGATACTGCCATCGTCACATTGTGCATAAGCAATGTAGTTTTTATGTAGGGCATCCCATGAATCGAGATTGTCCACTGCAATATCTGCTGCTTCTGCATCACGTTCGGTACAGTTTTTTTGCATCAGGAGTACCAGAAAAGAGGGCAAATGATAAAATAATGACGACAATTTTCATTCTATATCCATTAATTATTATGTGTTATTTTCTGCGATGGCTGAATTTTGACTTTGAATTTATCTTGTTTGAAATAATTCATGAGACTGTTTGTGCTATAAATATTTTATATGAATCCTCTTTAAATAATAATGAATATGAGTATTCGTATTATCTGTTTGTATAAATAACTCGAATAACTTAAATGACTTATATCTTATGATTTAGCTCAAGGTTTATGGTTTTATATTTATTGTTCGTTGTGGGTGTTTATTTTAGCTGATTATCATACCGGCGAAACTCACCTCAATGGACGGAAAATAAATATGGAAATGCAATTCACTAATGAACTGAATCAGGAATTACTGGATGTCATCAATACCCCACCTTTCACGCCTGAACAACTGGCTGAAATGGATGAAAGCGCGAGGGCAGTTGTTGAGGAACAGGCAGCGTTTGCCCGTCAGCATCCTGTTATTGCGATTTACCGGCTGGCAGTTCCAGGCAGCCTGACTGCCCGCGGTGGCAAAGTCACCAAAGCCAGCAGTACAGGAAAAGTCACCCTTGAGAATGGCACGGAAGCGGCGTTTGCCCTTGAGCAGGATGAAGTCACTTATGCCGATGGCAGCACGGCAAAGATTGCCACCAGCGCAGGCCAGCAGTTTTGTAACGGTAATCGTGGGTTTGCCTTAGTCGGCAGCATGCTGGATAACGGCGATAAAATTATCAGTACGCCGCAGGGCAGTTGCTACCTGGTTGCCCGAAAAGATGTCCCGATGGCAGTAGATTTTCTTGCCGTTACCGGCGCGTAACGGATGGGGTATCGCTCAAATTGTTATGGTCGCGGGCAGGCGCTGCACGGCGACAAAACCACGACAGGCGCGGTGTGCCTGACCTCTCTGCCCAATGCGACGGAACACGGGCTTGGCGTGATCCGCATCGGTGATGCTACGACCGACTGCCCGAAATGCGGTCGTCGCGGAAAAATCACCAGCGGAGAACCGCATTCCACCTATGACGGTCTCGCTTCTGCCGTGGACGGTTCGGATGTTTTATGTGGTTGCCCGCCGGGGACGAACCGGGTTATCGCGCCAGCCGGACAATGGATGGGGAGAGGTAAATCACCCGCCGAACTGGCGCGTGAAAAGTGGGAAGCAGAGCGTGCCGCGGTATTGCTGGTTCAGGCTGAGAAAGAAGCGGCAGAACAGGCCAGACGTTCGATGCCGGTGTTTGCGAAATCCGCGGAATGTGGCGCAGGGAATACCGAAGCACGAACCTGCGAGGAGCAGCATCATAACTTCGGGCGATTGTCTTACGGGGTGCCGACGCCGGGCGCAGGCATAAAGCCCGAAGTTGAGCAGCACGCGCAGGCGACGAAGCGCAAGAAGCCCGCCGGTGATAAAAAGCCCTGGTACAAAAAGTTATTTGGCAAGAAGACTGATGCACCCGCTCAGTCTGGTATACCGCTGGCAATACCCGTAGCAACGGGCGGTGGCGCTGAACTCATTGCGTCGGGCATGAGTGCACTGCGCGGGGTGACGTCGATCCGCCTCGGCAGCCTGTTCGTGAATCCGGTCACCGTCGGTGTTATCGGGACGTTTTACTCGAACAAGCTGAACGCCGGTGAAGAGGATATTTTAAGCGACAGCCAGCTTGCGGCGCTGGCCGGAAAGTCCGCCCCGACGCGGATCCGTTTTCAGTGGGTGAAGGATAAATATGGCCGGTTAATTCCCGTGGCTTATCACACCGGCGCTGACAGCGGTCTGGATCAGGTTCGTGTACGCGCCATGCGGCGGAACATATTCACGGGTAACTATGAGTTCTGGGCGGATGGCGCGGAAAAGCCCGCCATCATCTGGACGCCCGACGAGCTTGAGTTTAAAGCGCCAGGCAATACCGGTAATCGTGATGAGCCGTATTTACCTTCGACCATCACCGTATTACCGTTACCCGGCGCGGAAGAAATGGGCAGCACCTCAACCTCGCTACCGATCCCGGATGAACAATCATTTGATGATTACATCCTGGTCAATCTGCCGCACGGCATGCCGCCGATTTATATTTATCTGAGTAAACCGCCGGTGAGGTTTTTGGAGGTTGAGTTATACAGTGACTTTAAGCGGCGCTCGAGAGAAGGGAAGTTTGAGGCGGATCATATGCCGTCATCAGCTTCGGTTATTGAGTATTACGCGCGTTTATATCCTGATTTATCTCCTAAGGAACTAGAAGACTTAGCAAAAGATGTCGCGTCAATTATCATTCCTAAAGAGTTGCATCAACAGGTGAGTGAAACATATGGTGGTCGCAATACAAAATATCAAATAGAAATTGACGCTCAAGACTTGCGTGCGGCCTCAGATAAGAATTTTGATTCTATCAAACCATCATTAAAAAACCATGGAGCGTCAGAGGTACAACTTGAAGCTGCGAGAGCAAAAATGCATAAATTAAATAAGGCTGCGGGGTTATACAAATGAGCATAAATGTTGAAGCATTAATCAGAAGTTTAGGTAAGACTTATCAAGAGATCTGTGATGCAGGTTTAATTCATTATAAAACAAAGCCTTCCGGCTCTTCTGGAAGTAATTTTGTATCGTTAGATATGCTGAAAGAAGGTGTTTACCTGGCATTTAAAAGAGAAGGGAAATATCTCTTATCCGTTACGGTTACTTTAGTTAGTCGTGACGATGCTTCTTATTCTTTCCAAAATGAATTACCGGGCCCGCTCCAAAAAAACATGACCATTGAATGGATACATAAATTTATTGGTTTACCAGATGGCAGCATACAGCCAAGACGTATAGGCAGACACAACTTCGGACTCAAAGAAAAATACACTCTTAAAGGATTTCAAATACCTACTGTTATGCAAATAATGTATACCTCAGAAGAAAGAGTGGAAACTTTAACGTTTTTACATGCGTCTGAACTCCGCTGGTAGCAAAGGGTGCCGAATTTATGAATGGGATTCTCAACATGGAACCGTCGAAGTCTATGACAAAAGCGGGCGTAACCATTTAGGTGAGTTTAATCCTGAAACGGGGTTTCAAACGAAACCAGCAGATTCAAGTCGGAGAGTTGAAAAATAATGATTGTTTATAGCATTGAAATCTTTGATGAGTTCAGCGAGCAGTTAGTGCGGGAGATAGAGATTCCTGAAGCTAACGTAGATTCTGTCGCTGAAATCATGAAATGGAATGCTACAGATAAAATGTCCTTTATCCGTGGGATTGGGGGGTTTAACGTTACAAAGGCACAAGCATTAGAATTGGAATCCATGCTGGGGATTAAATTTTATGCAGAGCAAAAAATTATTCAAATTTCAGGTGGTGAGATTTAATCATAAACACCCATACGGTGTAGATTATACAAATGACAGTGAATATTGAAGCACTGCTTTATTATCTGGGTAATGGGTATTCGGAAATTGTTGATGCTGGATTAATTACTTATAAAGCTGATTTCAAAGGCGCATCTGGTTCACCAGTGATAATTCTTGAAATGGCAAAGGAAGGCATCTTTTTAGCGTTTAAACGTGAGGGAAGTATCCCGGTAGAAATCACAGGCGGCAGATCATATCTCTGTCGCCTGTGATTTATCACTACTACGTTATATTCCGCTAACCTGCACTTACCCTCGTAGCCCTTCCACGCTTTCCGGCGGCAGGTTCATCACTGTTTTAATGCCGGTTTCGATACTACGAATGATGTTTTCGCGTGGACCGTTGAGCCAGTCAGCGCTTGCATAAAAGGCATCAAGAGCCGTAGCCATGCTTTCAGGGCTATCAAAGGCACGGATCAGATAGTAGCAATCCGGGTCATGCAGCGAGTTGCCGAACGAAACAACGTCGATCCCGTGGCATTGGTGCAGGGGAACGCTGATTTCCTGCATGATGGCGTGAAACGTGGCCCCGGTGCCTTTGTGTAATGTGTATTGCAGTATTTCGACGGTTCTCAACGTGTTATCTCCGTTTATTTGTCAGCGGCATAGAATTTATGGCGTTTTTGAGATCGCGACACATTATTTCAGTGAAGTGGCTCACATCTCGCCATTTCATTTCCATCGTCAGTTTTGTAGTTATTGTGGGATGCCACCTGGTCGTTAACGAGTCCTTTCCTGATAAACCTGCTGATAATTCAGACTTATTTCCGATACCGATACAACATCAATTATCATTATTGTCAGTAACGGGGCTAAAATGATTGTGTTTATGAATACCCTTCATGAGTGAACTATGGGGGGAATGCTTCAATAAGGAAACCGCTAATGCTTAAAGAAAACTTCAACGAACTCCAAATCTTTCTGATGGTAGCAAGAGAGCGAAGTTTTACCAAAGCCGCGGGCAAACTCGGTGTTTCTCAGTCAGCACTCAGCCACGCGATGAAAGCGCTGGAAGAAAGGCTGAACATCCGCCTTCTGACGCGAACTACCCGAAGTGTTGCCCCCACAGAAGCGGGTGAGAGAATTATTGCCTGCCTTGAGCCCCGTATTGCTGATCTCGAGCAGGAGCTGGAATCGCTTGTTCAACTGAACGGCACCGCCTCCGGTAATATCCGTTTATCTGCCGGGGAGCATTCCGCGCGAAATCTGGTGTGGCCGAAGCTAAAACCCTTCCTCAGGGAATACCCGGAAATTAATCTCGAGCTGGTGGTCGATAACGGTTTTGTCAATATTGTTGAGGGGCGTTTTGACGCCGGGATCCGTCTGGGCGAAAGCGTGGATAAGGACATGATCGCGGTGAGAATTGGGCCGGATATGCGAATGGCAGTCGTTGGCGCACCGTCATATTTTGCTGCTAACCCCGCGCCTGAAACGCCTCACGAGCTACAAAATCATCGGTGCATCAATATGCGTCTGCCCACTGCCGGTGGACTTTACCACTGGGAGTTTGAGAAGGATGGGAAACCGTTACGGGTCAGGGTTGAAGGGCAGGTAACGTTTAATCTGCAGGCGGAAAGGATTGATGCGGCTTTATCTGGCTTTGGCATCGCCTGTATACCTGAGGACAGGGTACTGGATTATATAAAGTCAGGAGAGCTGATCCAGGTTCTGCAGGACTGGTGTCCGTCTTTCCCCGGATATTATCTTTACTACCCCAGCCGTAAGCAGCATCCGCCTGCTTTTGCGCTGATGATCGATGCACTTCGCTACCAGGAATAACGGGTCCGCCATTCGCTGCGGACCCGTCCGGGTATTAACGGCCTGTGCGAGCCTGATGCTCAGGAGAGTAACGTTCGCCGACGATTTTAATCGTTTCAAGCGCCTGGGTTATCTGCTGTGAGTCATCCTGCGAAAGCATGATGTCGGCTGAGCCCAGGTTTTCTTCCAGCCGGTGCAGTTTGGTGGTGCCCGGAATAGGAACAATCCACGGCTTTTGTGCCAGCAGCCATGCCAGCGCGATTTGTGCAGACGTCACGCCTTTCTCTGCCGCCAGTTCACCCAGCAATGAGACCAGCTTTTCATTGGCTTCAATCGCTTGCGCGGCGAAACGCGGCACGGTGCTGCGGTAATCATCCTTGCCAAACGTCGTTCCTGGTTTAATCGACCCCGCCAGGAAACCTTTACCCAATGGGCTGAAGGGGACAAAACCAATGCCCAGCTCCTCCAGCAACGGCAGGATCTCCTGCTCAGGCTCGCGCCACCACATGGAGTATTCGCTTTGCAGCGCAGTGACCGGTTGTACAGCATGCGCACGACGAATGGTTTGTGCGCCAGCTTCGGACAGACCGAAATGTTTAACTTTGCCTTCAGCTATCAGGTCTTTCACTGTTCCCGCAACATCTTCAATCGGGACATCCGGATCGACGCGGTGCTGATACAGCAGATCAATAACGTCTGTTTTAAGGCGGCGTAATGAGCCTTCAACGGCTTCACGGATATGCTCCGGACGGCTGTTTAAAATCTGCTGCTTGTTGTCGTCGCCAAAAGTAAAACCAAATTTGGTGGCGATAACGACGTGATCGCGAAAAGGTTTTAAGGCTTCGCCGACAACCTCTTCATTCAGAAATGGGCCATACACTTCGGCGGTATCGAAGAACGTGACGCCACGTTCAACCGCAGCACGAATGAGTTCGATAGCCTGACGGGTATCGGTCGCCGGGCCGTAGCCGTGACTGAGCCCCATGCAACCGAGTCCAAGAGCGGAGACTTCGAGTCCGGAT
Source organism: Rahnella sp. CJA17(1/100) (assembly GCF_963881615.1). Lineage (NCBI taxonomy): Bacteria > Pseudomonadati > Pseudomonadota > Gammaproteobacteria > Enterobacterales > Yersiniaceae > Rahnella > Rahnella sp. CJA17(1/100). The sequence continues at coordinate 76,727 of NZ_CAWOJA010000022.1, forward strand.
TTACCCAGATAACGTTTTTGCATTGAATGAATACCTCTTTTATCGCGGTTTAAACGTCAAGTTTGCGACCAGTCAGCCATTCCACCCTCGCCGGGTCGCGGTGAGAGAAGAAGGCGCTGGTTGCGGTATCAAGGGCGGCAATCTGCAACATATCCTCAGGACTGAGTTCAAAATCGAGAATGCTGATGTTCTCTGCCATACGTTCTTTTCGCACCGATTTCGCCAGCGAAACGATGCCACGCTGGAAGATCCAACGCAGTACAACCTGGCCCACACTTTTGCCGTACTTCTGACCAATTGCCGTTAACACGGGATGCTGGAACAGGCCATTTTTACCCTCAGCAAACGGTGCCCAGGCTTCCGGCTGAATACCACGGCTTTGCATCCACGGAACGGCATGCAGCTGCTGGTTGAACGGGTTAACTTCAATCTGGTTTACCGCAGGGGCAACGTTGTTGAAGGCGATAAGATCGGCCAGTCGGTCAGGATGGAAGTTGCTGACGCCAATGGCGCGAATTTTGCCTGCCTCATGCAATTCTTCCATGGCACGCCAGGCACCATGAACATCACCGTAAGGCTGGTGAATCAGGTACAGGTCAACGTAATCAAGTTGCAGCCGATTCAGGGAGCGTTCGAACTGTGCTTTAGCACCTTCGTAATGAGTATCCTGCAGCCAAAGTTTGGTTGTTACAAAGAGGTCGCGACGTGCGATACCGGTCTGTTTCAGAGCGTTCCCGACCTGGGTTTCATTCTGGTAAGAAGCCGCGGTGTCGATCAGGCGGTATCCCGTATCAATGGCATCAATCACCGCTCTTTCGCATTCAGCGGCATCAGTCATCTGAAACACACCAAAGCCCAGCAGGGGCATTTCAATACCGTTGTTCAGATTTACAGTTTGCATGACGTAATCCTTCAGCTGTTGTGTAGAAAAAGGATAACGCAAAGTGATTTATTCAATTAGAGGGGGTAATTAGCTAGGGTTTATTAGATTTATTCATTAATTTGAGGGGATCTGATGCTCGGGTTTGTGCCAGCAGCGGACATAATCACCCGCTATATTGCGGGTGTATTTTTCCGACGGTTCACTCTCAGCCGTCCGTAGCTGAGCTACTTTTTGCTAACAAGATAGGTAGCAATGGCCGTTAATCCACTTATAAGGGGCATAGACCCGGCGCCTGCCAGAAAGTCATCGCGATCTATCTGGTTATTTCGGCGAATGTCAGCAAAGCGTGCAAGCGCATTTTTTTCATTTGTGGCACTGATCTCTTCAAACTGTTTTTCGTAGCCATCTTCAATCAGCTGAGAAGCTTTGCCCACGTCCGAGCTTTCCAGTACAACAATTTGCTTACCCTTTTGAAAAAAAAAGTAATTCAGCATTTCGTGCTCCACATAGAAAAAGTGATATTTAAAAGAATATATCCAGTCTGAGAGGATCCTGAAAACAATTTCAAGTTTATTTTTTAATCAGGTACGAACTTCCTTTTCTTACTGGCGATCCTTTGGCCTCGTGAGTGTTATTCACTGATAGCCGCCCCTGGTCGTAGCGTCGGCAGCTTTTTTGCCGGGAGCGGATATTGCTGACACATGGGTGGACTAATTAACGGAGGTGAGTAATTTAACGGATTAATTTCCCTATCATTAATCCTTTTACCTGTCTCTTTAGGGATCGAACGGCCCTGTATTCGGGGTCATCTGGCGGAAATAACGATCCTCGCCTATAGCAAATAACCCCATACCGATGAACAGCGGCAGACGTCGCCCGAAGCGATCGCACAATTAGTTAATGATCGTTAAATAAATTGCTTGCACAACCTTCCGGCGACGCTTAGTATTTACTTATCGAACGTTAATTAATAAGTAACGTTGACCTTTAACCGGGGCACCTGCAAAAGGTTTCCCAATCAAAATTCGAAGAACAGGAATTAACCTCATGAAAAACATCGCAATGACTATCGCCGCTCTGACACTGGCAACAGCTTCTTTCTCAACCCTGGCAGCGACTGAAGTGCAGTCAGCGCCGGCAGGTCAGCAATCCATTGGTGTAGTCGGTGCATCAACCACCGGTTCACTGTCAGGCCTGCAATCAGAATTTAATGCAAAAGCCACCCAGGCGGGTGCAAGTTCATACCGTATTATCGGTGCATCCGGTAATAACCAGCTTTACGGTACAGCAGAAATGTACAAATAAGCTGAGCAGTAATAAGCAGTAAGCAGAAGAGGCGGCGGTTGCCGCCTTTTTCGTGTCTGCGATTAGCGGTATTTATGGAAGTGATTATTGCGGATCTTTCGGTTGATATAACCATGCAATCCGCTGCCAGCTTTCGCCATGGCGATCATATGGTCAACGTCTGTCACCCCTGGCCGGATGGAATTATAGATGTAATGCCAGCCATCTTTGAACTTCACGGTAATTGAATCTTCTGTAGTCGTGAAAGCGACGATACCCGAATTGCCGCCCCGGTTTTGGTACTTTTCCATATTCCCCTTCCTGATTGATGAAGCCATTCACGACCTGAATAATAGTAGCCATAAATTTTTGCCGGTTGTGTGAGTAGAAAAGCTTTTTTTAAGCTGTTCTGACAAAACGTCCCGCCGGAGCTGATGCTGTGGCCCTTTCCTGAAACTTTAACGCCTGATAAACGAAGTAAAAAGAAGAAGCTTTTTAAGAATATGGGAGTAGGTCACGGAAAGCGACGGGGAATAGAATTCCCCGTCGTTTTTACTCTCATCACGAAGGTTCAGAATGAAAAAGTTCTTCCTCATTATCATGGTTTCAGCGCTGGCAGGTTGCGCGGGTTATCACCATAAACCAGAAAGACACCAGAGCGGGATGGCAAATCCGGCTGCGGTATATTGCCATGAAAGAGGCGGAAGATCGGTGAGTGTGCAAACACCACACGGCGTTCGTGCAGACTGCGTATTCCCTGATGGACGCGGTATCGACGAATGGGAGTTATACCGTCGGGATCATAACTAAATCCGCTTCACGCAGGCTGAAAATCAGGCTTTCCCCATCAGAGGAAAGCCTTTTTTAATCACACTTTATCCATGAGCCGTTGTGCGGGTTTATCTTTTCGTCATCTGCCCGCCGTACACATCAATCGCGTTTCTCAGGCGGGTAGCCTGATAATTGAGCCTCTCTGAGGATTCCGACGACTGGGCAACCATCCCGGCGTTGTTTTGTGTCATGGTTTCAATCTGCGCCAGCGAGGTGTTGATCAGCGTCAGCGCCGACGTTTGTTCATGAGTGGCATGGCTGATCTCTTTAATCAGTCCGGACATCTGCACGACTTCAGCAATAATTTCACTGATCTGCTTCCCGGCATTTTCAACCATATGCCCGCCGGTTTCGACGCTGTGCATATTCGTTTCGATCAGGGTTTTGATCTCTTTAGCGGCGGTGGCGGAACGCTGTGCCAGCACGCGAACCTCGGCGGCAACCACGGCAAATCCGCGGCCTTCAGTACCGGCTCTTGCCGCTTCCACGGCCGCATTCAGCGCCAGAATATTGGTCTGGAAGGCAATGCTGTCGATAACCGAAATGATGTCCACAACTTTGCTGCTGGCGTGGGAAATCGACTGCATCATACCGATGGTTTCCTGCATGATTTCTCCGCCTTTCTGCGCCACGGCCGTCGCGCTGTCAGCCAGTTTGCTGGCCTGCACCACCGTGTCTGAACTTTGCTCCACGGCGCCGGTAATTTCTTCAATCGCGGCGGCGGTCTGCTGAAGGTGAGTTGCCGTTTCTTCCGTACGGGCGCTCAGGGCAGTGCTGTTTTTTGCCATGAGCTCACTGATATGGGCGATCCCGCCAACCTGCGTGCCCACATCTTCGACCAGAGAATGCAGATTCAGGCCAAACTGGTTAACAGAACGCATCAGCAAACCAATTTCATCAACACGGTTAAAATGAACGTAAGCGGCTTTTTTACCGGAAACCACCTGTTGCGCCTGCGCCAGAATGGTTTTTATCGGATTGCTGATTTGCGATTGCAGGAAAAGATCGGCAGCCAGCAAAAGAATAACGGTAACGATCGCGCTTTCAGTCAGGTTTATTCCTGCCAGAGAAAATAAGAGCGGGAAAAGGGCAGGAATAAATAGCGGCAAACGTAATCGCCAGCTAACGGGAAGTTTTTGCAACAGGGATAAAAATGAAAATAACCCCGTGTGTATCACCAGGCCTTTATAAAATTTACGACGACCTGCGCTTTTCTCTTTTACCTGTTTGTATAATTCTTCAGCGGCTTTCACTTCCTGTTCAGCGGGGGTATTTCGTACGGAGATATAGCCGGTGAGTTTATCCAGGTGATAGACCGGCGTGACGTTCGCGCGTACCCAATAGTGATCGCCATTTTTACGCCGGTTCTTCACCAGCCCTGTCCAGCTGTCGCCTTGCTGCAAGGTAAACCACATGTCGGCAAAGGCTTCGACCGGCATATCAGGATGGCGTACCAGATTGTGTGGCCTGAAGGTCAGCTCATCCTCAGAGAATCCGCTGACGTTTATAAACGCTGAGTTGGCATAAATAATATGGCTGTTGACATCAGTTGTGGACATTAACGTGGTGCCGGGATCTAACTTATATTCCCGCTGTGATATAGGCATGTTTACGCGCATGTAAATCCTCTGGAAACACTCTGAGTAGCAATAATAACTATGCAGATGATTTAATATTCTTTCCAGAGAAATTTATTTCCTGGTTATTATTCCCGTGCGAAGATAAATAACAAAGGTTAATTTTATTGTTGAATTACTATCAATGTAATATTTATGTAGAAAGAAGGTTTTTTAATTGCGATATAGAATAGTCCGGCCTAAGTTAAATTTTGATGCGTAAGCGGGGAAAATCGGACTTAGTGTTTTCCAAAGGATGTAATGGCGGGAAAAACACCGATCCGGCGCGGTTTTTTCATTCAGGCAATAGTGAAGGGTTCAGCCAATATTGGGTAAATTCCGAAAGTGTGCTCACCGCCGAAATCTCACTCACGATAAAGGGCAAAGGAAGCCGATTTCCCGTTTATCGGTTCACTGCGGGATGTGATACTTTGGAGCAGTAACGTGCCGGTGAGAGCATTTCACCGTGTTGAATTCAGAACAGCACAGAGGGTTTATGGCGGTCATTTCCGGACAGATTATCGAGCAGGCGAAGCAGTGGCGTCGCGACTTTCACAGGCGACCTGAACTGGGTCTGAATGAGCATGGCACCGCAAAAATAATCAGTGAACTGCTACTGTCTTTTGGTCTTGAAGTGCACACGGGCATTGCCGAGACCGGCGTTATTGCCACACTGCGAAACGGCGAAGGCCCTTCAATCGGACTGCGTGCAGATATCGACGCATTACCCATTCAAGAACTGAATGAATTCGAGCACCAGTCACAAAACCCGGGCCTGATGCATGCCTGCGGGCACGATGGTCACACCTCCATTTTGCTGGGCGCGGCAAAACACCTGAGTGAGAACCGTCATTTTCGCGGCACTGTCCATTTCATCTTTCAGCCTGCTGAAGAAAACTTAGGCGGTGGCGAAATGATGGTGAAAGAAGGGCTGTTTGACCGTTTTCCGATGCAGGCGGTTTACGCGCTGCATAACTGGCCGGGACTGCCGGTTGGCGAGGTGGCGGTCAGCGAGGGGCCGATGATGGCGTCGCAGGATAATTTCTATATCACCCTGACCGGCAAAGGTTGTCACGCGGCGATGCCGGAACGGGGTGCGGATCCCGTGGTGGCTGGCGCGCAGCTGATTTTGTCATTGCAAAGCCTGATTTCGCGCCGCCTGTCGCCGCTGGAACAAACGGTGATCAGCCTGACGCAACTTCATGCGGGCGAAGCCATTAACGTCATTCCTGAAACGCTGCATATGTCGGGCACGCTGCGTTGCCTGAGCAACAAAACCCGTGAGACCTGCTGGCGGCTGATTGAAGAATACGTCCATGCGGTGCCGTTACCGTACGGTGTGAAAGGGGAAGTGCGCTGGGAATTGGGTTATCCGGTCACGCAGAACCATGCGGCGCAGGCAGAGATTGTGCGCGACGCGGCGAAAAACACGCCGGGTATTCAGAAAGTGCATTTCAATAATGCGCCGTCGATGGCTGCAGAAGATTTTGCTTATCTGCTGGAAGCGTGTCCGGGGGCCTATTTCTGGCTGGGTGCCGATGGCGCCACACCTTCTGACTCACTGCATAGCCCGCGCTACGACTTTAATGACGACATTATTCCGCTCGGCATCGGTGTGCTGACCACGCTGGTGGAGCGCGAGCTGAAAGCCTGATCGCATTTTTCATGGCATTCCGGACCGGACAACAGAGGTGTTACGCATTGTCCGGTCTGGTTTTTTATATTTCTGCCAGCTCTTGCGCAATATTCACCACTTTATAGTGATGTTCGCTGATGACCTTCCGGCGTATTTTATCTTCCATCTCATCGGCGAATTTTACAATATCATCAGCCGCTGCGAAGTCGGGTAAATCAGTAATTTTATAATTCCACCATTGAATAGATTGTAAACGATTAATAATACTCTTCTCAAACCGGTATTTAATCACTCTGGCCGGAATGCCCGCGACAATCGCGTACGGAGGAACATCAGACGTGACGACGGCATTGGCGGCAATAATTGCGCCATTGCCGATAGTGATGCCGCCTTTTAATACGGCGTGTTCGCCCACCCAAACATCATGACCTAATACCGTCGCCTCCGGCATATAGTTGAACCCGGCAATATTCAGCGTTTCTCCGAATTGTTCCTGCGCCACTTTGGGGAAGAAATCATGATATGTCAGCGGACTGGTCGTAAACCGGTGTATGGGATGTTGCGGCCCCATAACCCGCACTCCTGCTGCCAGGCTGCAAAATCTGCCAGTTTTGAGGTTATTGGGTAATTTACTGCACGCGTAAGAATACGCGCCCATTGAACAGAAACTTTTTCGCGGCATTGAGGCATGCTCTTCAACCCAAACATCCTCGGTAAATTTTATTCTCTCCCCTTTTTTAAAAAGGAATATATTTCTCTTTTTATATATTCCTTTCACTATTTCCGGGAATTTAAGATGGATCTTATGGCGTAAACAATAATCCTCATGTTTTTGAGCCCATCGAAAGTTAACGGGATACTTCATTCATTGCTCCTCAAAGGTGACATGCTGTTTTTATATATTCTTGTCTAAATCCTAGCATAAAACAGACATTACAAAATCTGAGGTCGGCGGAAAATACGTGAGGAGGCGATGAAGTAAAGCAAAAAACGCCCAGAGGATAAAGTCCGGGCGCTATGATGAACATCTTACTCAGGCGGCGCGATCAGACCCGGAAATGCCCGACGGCAACCGCCAGACCGGTGGCTTGTTCCTGCAACGCCGACGCCGCCCCCGTGGATTCCTGAACCATCGCTGCGTTCTGCTGCACCATGCCGTCGAGCTGGGTAATGGCACGGTTGATTTCGTTAATACTCAGCATCTGCTCTTCAGATGCATGGGTGATTTCCAGCATGACACTGCTGACGTTCGACACGTTGCTGACGATTTCGCTCATGCTGTCGCTGGCGAGGCGCACCTGCGCTGAGCCGGACGCCACGCTGCTCACCGTTGATTCGATAAGCACTTTGATCTCTTTCGCCGCCTGCGCACTGCGTTGTGCGAGGCTGCGCACTTCGCTGGCGACGACCGCAAAACCGCGCCCCTGTTCACCTGCGCGCGCGGCTTCGACTGCGGCGTTCAGTGCCAGAATGTTGGTCTGGAAGGCAATACCGTCGATCACACTGGTAATGTCTCCGATTTTCGATGACGCGGTTTCGATGCTTTCCATCGTTTTAATGACTTTAGTCACCACTTCGTCACCGCGTATGGCCGCCGCAGAAGCGGATTTGGCGGTTTCGGATGCTTGTTTCGCCGAACTGGCCGACTGGGAAACCGTCGCCGTGATCTGCTCAAGGGATGCGGCGGTTTGTTGCAGGCTGGCCGCGGCAGAGTCTGTACGACCGGACAAATCGTTATTCCCTGCGGCGATTTCATCGGCCGCGATTTTAACGGATTCACTGGTGGTACGGATTTCAGACATCACCTTGCTGAGCTTATCAACGAAGGTGTTGAAGGCGTGCGCGATTTGCGTCACTTCATCATGTCCGTCAGCCGGCAGGCGCTGCGTCAGATCATCCTCACCGGAACTGATCGCATTGAGCGTATCGCGCACCACCGACAGGCGGTGGAACGATTTGCTGATAATCAGCCCGATGACGACGGCTGAAATCAGCACGATCACAATCAGCGTAATCACCGACGAGGTCAGCAGGGATCGCATACCCGCAGTGGACTCTTTCTTATCCTGCGCCACCAGCGTAAACCATTCCGTGCCTGCTACCGGCATCGCACGGACGCGCTTGACCGCACCGTTCAGACGGATATCCACCGGTGCATCGGCGGCAAACACATCCTGCAAATTCACCCCTTCCGCCAGTGCGGTAATCGGCTTCAGTGCCAGGCTGGTATCCGGATGCGCGATGATCACACCGGATTTATCCACCAGCATGCCGAAACTGCCTGGCGTCGGATGAATGGTATTAACGTTGCTCACGACGCTGTCCATCGAGACATCGCCCGCCACAACCGCTTTCAGCGTGCCTGCTTCCATCACCGGTACGGCGAAAGTGACCACCAGTTTCCCGCTACCGGCATCAATATAAGGCGGTGTGGCCACCGGATGTCCGGCGGCTTCAGCCTGCTTGTACCACGGGCGGCCGGTCGGATCGTAATCCGCAGGCACCCCGGTCGGATCGGAGAACTTCGCGCTGCGGTTTGCATAACCGACATACACGTTGGTAAACCCACCTGCACTGGCGATCTGTTTGAGAACCGGGATCGGATCTTCTGACATCGCGATCTGTTGCAGTGAAACGATCATCCCTGTTTTCGAGCTTACCCAATCGCTGATCCCTCGCGTGTGGCTGGCCGTCAGCGCGTTCAGCGTGCTGTCTGTCGCCTGACTGTTGTACTTGTTGGCAACGGTATAACTCAGGAAGGTATTGATAATCAGCGAACAGGCCACGATGACGATACAGGCCGTGATAATGCGCGAACGGATGGTCTTAAGCATGAGCATTTCCCTGGAAGGAATCTTAAGTTTTAGTTATCGGCAGGGAAGGGAAAAACTTGAGACCCGTCACAAAAAACAGAGGTTTGTCGGGGCGAAAGGACGCCCCTGTTTATTTCAGCGCGAAATTAAAGGCCTTCCTAAACCAACCCGCTGCTCCTTGTAACGTCCGCCGCGCTTTCTCTAAATTTCGTGAAACGCCTCCCAAATCTGATCACAATTCCACCAGGGGATCTTGCGGCTTTTATCCGTGGGTGATAGTAATGCGCTACTTCACAAAATAAAGTGAAGAAGGAAAGTACATCACGAATCAGTTTACAAAGGACATCCCATGTCAGAACTTAAATTTGCCACACGTCTGAACTCGTTTGCGTCGGGGGCACATCTTTACTGGCCTGAACAGAAAGGCAAACCTTCAGTGCTGCAAATGATCGAACGTGCAGCTACGGTTAAAGGATTGACGCATCTGGACCTGAATTATCCGCAGCACATGACCGGCGATATCACTGTGATGCGCCAGAAAATCGAAGAAGTCGGGCTGGCGGTGAACGGGATGCAAATGCGCTGGGATGCTCCGGAATTTAAAATCGGCGCGTTTACTCACCCGGATCCAAAAATTCGTCGTCAGGCGATTGAATTGACCAAACGCGGGATCGACGCCGGTCGTGAGTTTGGTGCCAGCATTATGACGTTGTGGATGGGACAGGATGGCTTTGATTACTGTTTCCAGGCTGACTACAAAAAAATCTGGGAAGACGCAGTCAGCGCCGTGCGTGAAGTGGCGGAATACGCCCCGGATATCGACGTCAGCATTGAATACAAACCCAACGAACCACGCGCTTACAGCATTTTCCCAAATGCCACTACCTGTCTGCTGGCGGTTGAAGAAGCCGGTTGCAAGAACTTAGGTATCACACTGGATTTCGCGCATGTGTTGTTTGCCAACGAAGTACCGGCGTTTGCGGCGGCGATGGTAGCCCGCCGTTCGCGTTTGCTGGGGCTCGATCTCAATGACGGCTGGGGCAAACGCGACGACGGCCTGATGGTCGGCTCCGTCAACCCGCGTGCCACGCTGGAATTCCTGTTGCAGATGAAACGCGACGGCTATAAAGGCGCGTATTACTTCGATACCTTCCCGGACGCCAGCGGATTGGATCCGGTGCGTGAAGCAGAAACCAATATCGCGACCGTGATCCGTTTACTCAAACTTTGCGAAAAACTCGAGAATAACCCGGCGCTGAATGAAGCCATCAGCAGGCAGGACGCCGTAGCCACACAGCAAATCGTCAACGACGTGATGTTGGCGCAGTAAAGCGACCCGCCACAGCGCGTGTCGCTGTGACACCATAAAAATAACAATCGAAGGCCAGATGATGAAAAAACTCTTACTGTCTGTACTCACCTCTACACTGCTTTGCACCAGCGTTTATGCCGCCGATCTGCCACCGTTGCAATCCGATACCGAACCGGATCGCACTGACTGGACGCAACTCACGGCCAAATATGGCCCGCTGCCGGCAATCGACAAATCCCTCAAAATCGGCGGTGTGTCTAAAACGCTGACCAATGAATACTGGCGCTCACTCGGCCAGGGATATAAGGAATTCGGTGATAAGCACGGCATCACCGTCGAATATCAGGCTGCGGCTAACGAAGACGACCAGCTCGGTCAGCTGTCTATCGCCGAAACCCTCATTTCACAGGGCTTCAACGGTTTGCTGGTGTCGCCGCAAACTGACGCCAACCTGCAACCGGCGTACGAATCGGCTAAAAGCAAAGGCATTGCTGTCGTTAACGTGAATGATGCGGTGATGCCGAATGCGGCGCATTACGTCGGTAACGTACAGAAAGACAACGGCGTACGCGTCGCCAACTGGTTTATCAAAAAACATCCTGAAGGCGGCAAAGTGGCCGTCATCGAAGGCCAGCCGGGGGTGTATGCCGCGGCGCAGCGTACCAGAGGCTTCAAAGAAACGATTCAGACCAGCGGGAAATTCACCGTAGTCGCCAGCGTTCCGGCCAACTGGAGCCGTGAAAATGCCTATAACGCAGCGGCGACAATTTTGCAGCAACATCCTGATCTGATTGGGTTCTACGCCAACAACGATGGTATGGCACTCGGTGTGGTTGAAGCCGTGGCGGCTGCCGGAAAATCCAAACAGGTGGCGGTATTTGGCACTGACGGTATCTCCGATGCTTATGCCTCTATCAAGCGTGGCGAGCTGACCGGCACGGTGGACAGCTTCCCGGTGCTTACAGGGGAAGTGGCGATGGAAGTGGTCGTACGCCTGATTAACGGACAGAAAATCTCCCGCGTGGTCTCCACTCCACAGGCGCTGATTACCCAGGACAATGCTGATGCGTTCTCCACCAAAGATAACGCGAAACTGCGCCAGCTGCTGGCTCAGCAACAATAAGTCAGACGTGTGAAAACGGGTCAGGAGAGTGTATGGAACAGTACAGTTTGACGATGCGCGGCATCAGCAAAAGCTACAGCGGCGTGGCAGCAGTTCAGGGCGTTGATTTCTCTGTGAGGCCGGGCGAAGTCCATGCGCTGATTGGAGAAAATGGCGCGGGAAAATCGACACTGCTGAATATTTTGTCCGGTGTGCGGGCGGCAGATTCCGGTGAAATTCTGGTGGAAGGGCAGGTTATTCAGATGAAGAATCCGCTGTCTGCCCGTCATGCCGGTATCGCGATGATCCATCAGGAATTGCAGCACGTTCCTGAACTCTCCGTGGCACAGAATATGTTTCTTGGCCGCCCGTTAACGAAACTCAAAGGGTTGTTTGTCGACAGAAAGGCTCAGTACAAAAGGGCAGTGGCGATCCTGCGTCGTCTTGATCCCAGTATTGATCCCGATGAGCCGATCAAGAACCTGAAAGTATCTCAGCAACAGATCGTTGAAATCGCCCGCGCTTTGCTGGATGAAGCGAAGATCATTGCAATGGATGAACCGACTTCCAGCCTGACGCCGACGGAGTTTGAGCGCCTGGCAGAGCTGATTTCAGATCTCAAATCGATGAATGTGTCGCTGATTTATGTCTCACACAAAATGAACGAGATTTTCAAAGTTTGCGATCGGGCGACGATCTTACGTGATGGTAAACAGGTCGGCGTGGTCAATATCTGCGATGAAACCGAAGAAACTATTGTCACCAAAATGGTCGGACGCAAAATCGAAAAAGTGCACCATCACTCTTATGCGACCGGCAGGGAAGTGCTGCGCGTCGAAGGATTGAGTCGTGATAATGCCGTGCGGTCAGCGACTTTTTCTGTCACGGCCGGTGAAGTGCTGGGAATTGCCGGACTGGTCGGTTCCGGGCGTACAGAGTTGCTGAAACTCATCGCCGGCATTGATGCCAAAACCGGCGGCAGCATTGAGGTGGAAGGCGTCGCGGTGAAAAATCACAATGTCAGTTCTGCTATCCGCGCCGGGATCGGACTGGTGCCGGAAGATCGTAAAAAAGAGGGCATCATTAAAGAGCGCGCAGTCAAAATGAATATGGCGTTGCCGTCAATGGGGCGATTTACCCGATACGGTTTGCTGAAAAGAAATCAGTTGGATAAAACGGCGCTGGACGTGATGACCGATCTGCGGTTGCGTCCGCTTAACATAGAAAAACCCATTGGAACACTCAGCGGCGGAAACCAGCAAAAAGTCATTATTGGTCGCTGGGTCGCAGCGGACAATAAAGTCTTTCTTTTTGACGAGCCAACCCGGGGAATTGATATCGGAGCAAAGTCTGAGATTTATAATCTGATAGAAAAACTGGCGCAGCAGGGAAAAGCCATTGTGGTGGTTTCTTCCGAGATGCCGGAAATAATTCGTATCTCAGACAGAGTCCTGGTGATGCGTGAAGGGAAAATCACAAAAGAACTTAACGGTGATGAGATTACTGAAGAAAACATTGCCCGTTATGCGATTAACGATGTGAATTAAGCGGTCTGAAAACTATTTCTCCGACACCTACAAAGATTAAAGGCCATTATTATGACGACTCAAGGTAATGTTCAGCCCAAGGTTATGCCTTCGGCATTATTTAAATTCAACGTACGCGATGCCGGTACGCTGATTGGCTTAGTGATTATTGTGATCACCTTCTCTTTTTTGTCGCCGGTATTTTTTACCGTCCCTAATTTACTCAATATATTACAGCAGTCCTCCATCAACGGAATTATTGCGCTGGGCATGACGCTGGTCATTATTTCCGGCGGTATCGATCTCTCCGTCGGGCCGACGGCGGCACTTTCGGCGGTGCTGGGTGCCACGCTGATGGTGTCCGGCGTCCCGGTTCCAGTGGCAATAATGGCGACGCTGGGTGTCGGCGCACTGTGCGGCGTGTTCAGCGGCATGCTGGTGGCGTATGCCGGTTTACAGCCGTTTATCGTCACCCTCGGCGGACTCTCGCTGTTCCGCGCGCTGGCGCTGATTTTTACCAACGGTAACCCGATTTTTGGTATCCCGGTGGAGTTTCGCACCGTCATTAACAGCACGATTTTCGGGGTTCCGGCACCAATCGTGATTGTTATTGCTATCGCGGCGATACTCTGGACGGTGATGAACAAAACGCCGCTGGGGGAATATATTCTGGCCGTGGGCGGCAACGAAGAAGCCGCACGAGTCGCGGGGGTTCCGGTCAAAAGAACCAAGGTCACGGTCTTTGTGATCTCCGGTGTGCTGGCCTCTTTAGCCTCACTGATTTTGATTGGTCGCCTGGGTGCCGCTGAACCGACCATGGGGAATTTATGGGAGCTGGATGCTATTGCTGCGGCGGCAATTGGCGGGGCTTCGCTGATGGGCGGGAAAGGCAGTGTGATCGGCACACTGATTGGCGCGGTTATTTTAGGTTCATTGCGTAATGGTCTGACACTTCTCAATATTCAGGCGTTTTATCAATTGCTTGCTACTGGCCTTATTATTATCATAGCGATGTTGATTGACAGAGCGACACGAGGCAAGTAATGAATCAGGATCCGCGAGCCATTGGTGCTCAAATTCGTATGAAATTGCCACATCTGACGCCGCTGGAAAGAAAAGTCGTCGAAGCGATTACGTCTAAAAATGATTTTTCTGAGCAAACTTCATTAAAAGAAATTGCGCTGGAAAATAATGTTTCTGAGGCGATGATTGTTAAACTGACCAAAAAATTAAACTTTTCAGGATTCAGAGATTTCAGAAGCAGTTTGATTTATTACAACTATTCTGAAGTGGCAAATTTACATGCGGAAATTGAGCCGGGAGACTCGTCGGAACAATTACTTGAAAAAGTATTCCGTACTTCTATTCAGGCAATAGAAGAAACATTATCTATTGTCGATGTTTCGGAATTTAACCGGGCTGCTGACATTTTATTTAAAGCCAGGCACATCGATTTATATGCTGTCGGCGGCTCTGCTGCCGTCGCCAGAGATTTGTCGCATAAATTGCTGAAAATTGGCATTAAAACGACGGTCTACGATGATGCGCATATCATGCTGATGTCGGCAGCGGTCTTATCGGACGATGATGCGGTGGTGGCGATCAGCCATTCCGGTGCCACCCGCGCGGTGAATGATCCGATCAAACTGGCGGCGCGCAATGGCGCCAAAGTGATCGCCATCACCAATTACGCCGAGTCGCCCATTGCGCGCAATGCGCATGTGGTTCTCAATTCAACCTCTCAGGGATCGCACTTGCTCGGGGAAAATGCTGCGTCGCGGATCGCTCAGCTGAATATTCTGGATGCCTTATTTGTGGCGATTGCCCAGAAGGATCTGAAAACGGCAGAAAAGAACCTGATGAAAACCCAGCAGGCGGTTCAGGACCTTCGGGAATACTAAAATGGGTAAAATTTTAGTCACGGGCAGCCTTCATTATGACATCGTGATCCACGCGCATCATCGTCCGGAAAAAGGCGAAACGGTGATCGGCAGCGGCTGTTCATATAAATTCGGCGGCAAGGGCGGGAATCAGGCCGTTGCCGCTGCCAGAGCGGGCGCCGGTGTTCGTTTTGCCGGTGCCGTGGGCGCCGATACGCAGGGGGAATTCCTGCGTGGTGTGCTAAATGAAAACGCGGTCGACAGCAGCTTTATCGCCGTTAATGAAAGCGTACCTTCCGGCATGAGCGTGGCGCTGATGGATGCAGAAGGGGATTACGGCGCAGTGGTCGTTTCCAATGCAAACAACCACATTGATACCGCGCAGTTTGATGATGATGCCTTGTGGCAGCAGGTTGACATGCTGTTGTTACAAAATGAGGTGCCGGAGGCGGTGAATCTGGCGGCAGCGAAACAGGCGAAACAGCGCGGGATCCGCATTTGTCTGAATGCCGCACCGGCGCGGACACTTTGTGCTGAGATGCAGTCTGCTGTCGATTTGCTGGTGGTGAATGGCGTCGAAGCCCGTGATCTGAGCGGTATTCCGGTCAATGATTTGTCCGATGCCTGCGTGGCAGCCGAATTACTGAGCCAGCATTCTCCGGCTGTTATCGTGACGGCGGGTGAACACGGTGTGGCCTGGTGTGCAGCCGGCGGACGCAGCCAGTCGATGCCCGCCGAAAAAATAGAGCTGGTCAGTACCCACGGTGCCGGTGACTGCTTTATGGGCACGTTGTGCACATCACTCTTGCAAGGGAAAACGCTGGCAGATTCTGTCGCAAAAGCCAACCGTGCAGCCGCCGAACACGTCTCCCGCAAAGCCTGACTTTTAATGCCAGTCTTTGCTAAAACGCCAAAAGGCAGGATGAATGTCCTGCCTTTTTTGCGTTTAGCGCACCCTCAGGCCTCACCGTTCTCATCAATCTTCTTCTTATCCACATGCCCCAGTGAACGTTCCGGGAAACAAATATCGCGCACACGCTGTTTAAGCAGTGCGGCGTCCGGGAAACCGCCATCGCGTTTGCGTTCCCAGATAATCTCGTCATCGACTTTGATTTCGTAAATGCCACCGGTGCCGGGGACAAGCGTTACCGACGCCAGATCGGTACTGAACGAATTCAGCAATTCCTGCGCCATCCAGGTGGCGCGCAGCATCCAGTTGCATTGAGAACAATAAGTGATGGTGATGGCAGGTAATTTTTCCATGGTACGACCCTTTTAAGAGGATTTTATCGACGTTTCAGAAATCGGATATTACTGCCCGCTACAGACCTGCGCCAGTTGTTGTCTCAGCCACTGACGGGCGGCGGGGCACCGATTGAGTTATAACGAAAATTGATACGCACTATAATATTTCTACACTTCTGCTTATAGCTCTTTGGCAGCACTCTGTGTGCTTAATGCGCCAATCCACCGAGGAAATTTTATGTCTGCACTATTTACGCCATTTACGTTGAAAGACGTCACCTTAAAAAACCGCATTGCCGTTCCGCCTATGTGCCAGTATTCCGCCACTGATGGCGTGCCGAATGACTGGCATCAGGTGCATTACGCCACGCTGGCACGCGGCGGCGCGAGCCTGGTGATTGTCGAAGCGACGGCGGTTTCGCCGGAAGGGCGTATCACCCCGGGATGTCTCGGGATCTGGAACGATGAACAGGCTGCTGAACTGGCGAAGATTGCCAAAGCCATCAAAGCCGCAGGCGCAGTACCGGGGATCCAGATCGGTCACGCAGGCCGTAAAGCCAGCGCCAATCTGCCCTGGGAAGGGGACGATCATATTGCTGAAGGCGATCCGCGTGGCTGGGCAACCATTGCGCCATCCGCAGTCGCATTCGGCAAACACCTGCCGAAAGTGCCGAAAGAAATGACCAAAGCCGATATCCAGCGTGTGATGGCCGATTTTGTCGCTGCCGCGAAACGTGCCCGCGATGCCGGTTTTGAATGGCTGGAGCTGCATTTTGCCCACGGCTATCTGGCGCAAAGCTTCTTCTCCGTGCATTCCAACACCCGCACCGACGAATACGGCGGTGATTTTGCCGGTCGCAGCCGTTTCCTGATTGAAACTTTCGACGCCGTTAACGCCGTCTGGCCGAAAAACCTGCCGATTACCGCGCGTTTTGGCGTGATCGAATACGATGGCCGCGATGAAGAAACGCTGGCGGAATCTATCGAACTGACCCGTATTCTGCGTGAGAAAGGGCTGGATATGCTCAACGTCAGCGTCGGTTTCTCGACCTGGGAAGCACAGATCCCATGGGGAGCCGGTTTCCTGGCACCAGTGTCGCGCCGCGTGCGTGCTGAAGCCGGCTTGCCGGTGGCGAGTTCATGGGGCGTTGCGTCGGCAGACGTGGCCGAACGTTGTATCAGCGAACAAGATATGGATCTGGTGATGATTGGCCGCGCCATGCTCGCCAACCCGCATTATCCGTATGCGCTGGCGAAAGAACTGGGCGAGGACAATCCTTCATGGGTTCTGCCTGCGCCTTACGCGCACTGGCTTGAGCGCTACAGCATTCAGTGATCCTAAAATATCTCTGGAAAGAAGCTCGTAAAACGCGCGGGTAATTTTCAGCGCGTTACATTTTGCTACGAGGCAGGCCGCAAGCCCTGCCTCTTTTCTTTTCTGTCCTTTCAATCCTTTCCAAATCAACGCAAAATCTCAACCCTGACAGGCGATAACAAGGGATGCGGGCGTGAATTCAGGTTTGATGGTATTACACGGAAATCACTCAGAAACGCTGAGGGACGTGCTGGTCTCGTGGATGGCAGCGCATCCGCTGTCGCCGCTGGAAAATGAAGTGATTCTGGTGCAGAGCAACGGCATCAACCAGTGGCTGAAACTGGCGCTGGCGCGTGATGTGACCGACGGTGGCTGCGGAATTGCAGCGGCGCTGGATATCAAACTTCCGGCACGTTTTTTCTGGCAGGTGTACCGCGCGGTGCTCGGCAAAGAACAGGTGCCGGAATCGTCGCCTTTCGACCGTCCGCTGCTGACCTGGCGCCTGATCCGCCTGTTACCCGAACTGCTTGCCGAACCCGTTTTTGCGCCGCTGGCCCGTTTCTTAAAAGATGACGGCGATATGCGTAAACTGCATCAGCTGGCGCAGCGTCTGGCGGATTTATTCGATCAGTATCAGGTTTACCGTGCTGACTGGCTGGAAGACTGGGGCAACGGTCTGGACGTTCTGCGCACCAGCCGTAAAGGCAGCGAGCCCTTGCCGGAAAACCTGCTGTGGCAGCCGCAACTGTGGCGCGCGCTGCTGGCGGATGTACCTGAAAACGAGCGCAACACCAGCCGTGCGGCGCTGCATCAGCGTTTCCTGCACTATGCGCAAACTATTCCTGAAGACCAGCGCCCGGCCGGTTTACCGGCGCGGCTGGTGGTTTTTGGCATCTCCTCGTTACCGCAACAATCCCTTGAAGTGCTGGCCGTGCTGGGACGCTGGACACACATCTTTATGTGTGTGCATAACCCGTGCGAGCACGACTGGAGCGATATCATTGCTGATAAAGATTTGCTGCGCGCAGAGCGGATACGTCAGTTGCGTAAGCCGGGCATGCCGCAGGTCATTGCCGAAGATGAGCTCCATCAGCATGCGCATCCGTTGCTGGCGGCATGGGGCAAGCAGGGGCGCGACTATATCGGTTTGCTGAATGAATACGACAACCACGAATCCTATGCGGCGCAACTGGCGCCGGTGATCCCGCGCATCGACCTCTTTACCTCAAACGGCACCGATACCTTGTTGCATCAGTTGCAGGAAGACATTTTGCAACTGCGCCCGCTGGCTGAAACCATCGATGAATGGCCTGCCGCTGACGTTCAGCATGACGATTCCCTGCGTTTCTTTATTACCCACAGCGCCCAGCGCGAAGTGGAAGTGCTGCATGACCGCCTGCTGGCGGCGCTGGCCGCAGATCCGACGCTGAAAGCGCGCGACATTATCGTGATGGTGCCGGATATCAACGGTTATGCGCCGCACATTCAGGCGGTGTTTGGCCTGATGGAGCGCAGTGATCCGCGTTATATCCCGTTCACCGTTGCCGATCAGGGACCACGCCAGAATAATCCGTTACTCGGTGCGCTGGAAAGTTTGCTGGAACTGCCACAGTCGCGTTTTGCGGTCAGTGATTTGCTGGATTTACTCGATGTGCCGTCGGTGCGTCAGCGTTTCGGGATTGAAGAAGAACAACTGCCGCTGCTGCACCGCTGGATCAGAGCCGCCAACGTGCGCTGGGGGCTGCATGCCGAGCAGCGCCAGAGCCTCGAACTGCCGTTATCACCGGAGCAAAACAGCTGGTTCTTTGGTCTGCAACGCATGTTGCTGGGCTATGCGGTGGGCAGCGGCGAAGCCTGGAAAAACATCGAGCCGCTGGATGAAATCGGCGGGCTGGATGCGGCACTGATTGGCCCGCTGTCACATCTGCTGAACTGCCTGGATGACACCTGGCGTCAGCTACGTGAACCTGCGCCTCCGCAGGAGTGGGGCAGGCGTCTGCGTCATATCCTTTCTCAATACTTTAGCGAGGATGACGGTGAAGATGGCTTTATTTTAGTGCGTCTGCACGGTGAGCTGGAAATCTGGCTCGAAGCCTGTGAAAGCGTAGATTTACAGGCCGAACTGCCGCTGTCGGTGGTTCGCGATCACTGGCTGGCGCAGTTCGACCAGTCGGGTCTGACCCAGCCGTTTTTCGGCGGCGCGGTGACGTTCGCCACGCTGATGCCGATGCGTGCCATTCCTTTCCGCCACGTGCATCTGCTGGGGATGAACGACGGCGATTATCCGCGTAACCGCGTACCGATGGATTTCGACCTCATGGGGCGCGATTACCGCCCGGGCGACCGTTCACGCCGTGAAGATGACCGTTATCTGTTCCTCGAAGCCCTGCTTTCTGCGCGTGAACGCTTACACATTAGCTGGGTGGGGCGCAGCATTCATGACAACACCGAGCGCCCGCCATCCGTGCTGGTGGCGCAGTTGCGCGACCATCTGGCGGCAGGCTGGAAAGCACAAAATGGCGAAGATTTACTGCACGCCCTGACCACCGAACATCGTCTGCAACCGTTCAACCGCGACTATTTCAGTCAGGGCAGCCCGCTGTTCAGTTATGCCCACGAATGGCGTGCCGGGCTGGAAGCGGAAGCCGCTGCCGTGGCAGCGCAACCGCTGCAACCGGTGGAACAGGAAGGCGCACTGACGCTGCGTCAGTTGTCGGATTTCCTGTCGGATCCGGTGCGCAGTTTCTTCCGCCAGCGGCTGAACATCTACTTTGAGCTGGAAGATCCGGGCAGCGAAGATCAGGAGCCGTTCGACATCAATGCGCTGGAAAACTGGCGGTTGCAGGATGAGCTGATCCGCGCGCAAAAATGGGCACTGGAAGCGGGCGTTTCGCGTCAGGACGTTTTACGTCAGCAACTCGAACGTATTGAACGACGCGGCGAGCTGGCACCGGGCGAATTTGCTGCGGTGCTGAGTGACGATCTGGCCGAACCGATGGATACCTTGTTTGCCAGCTATCAGCAGGTTCTCGATGCATGGCCGCAGCCGCTGGCGAATGAGGCGGTGGAAGATAAAACCGGTGGTGTGACGTTCTCCGACTGGCTGAGCGAACTGCGGGCAAATGCTGCGGGCGGCCGTGCCCGCGTGGTGCTGGAAAGTACCGGCATCATAAAAGATCGCGCTTACCGCTTTGACAGGCTGCTGCCTTACTGGGTTGCGCATCTTGCGGGGCATCTTGACGGACAGCCAATGCACACCTTTATCGTCAGCAAAAACGGCACCGCCGAATTACCGCCGCTGGAGATCGCTTATGCGCGCGAACTGTGGGACACGCTGATTGAAACGTGGAAAATCGGGCAGTTGCGGCCGTTGCCGCTGGCGGTAAAAACCGCCTTTGTCTGGCTGAAAAAAGAGGGCACGGCGCACAGCGCAACGGACAGCGATGCCTGGCTTGCCGCCCGCGACAGCTACGAAAATCACGATCCGGCCAACATGAAATTTGGTGAGCGTGACAGCAATGCGTACCTGGCCCGCGCGTGGCCGGACTTTGCCGCACTCTGGTCTGACGGTGAATTTGCCCGGCTGGCCGATGTGCTACTGGCACCGCTGATCAATTATCTTTCCCGCAGTAAGAAAGGAGACAAGGAATGACGGAACAACGTCTGCCATCAGCATTGAATGTGCTGAACTTTCCGCTGACGGGAAGCCGCCTGATTGAAGCCAGCGCGGGTACCGGCAAGACTTTCACCATCGCCGCGCTGTATGTGCGGCTGGTGCTCGGGCACGGCGGCGATAACGCCTTCAGCCGCCCGCTGACGCCGCCGGAAATTCTGGTGGTGACCTTTACCGATGCCGCAACCAAAGAACTGCGCGATCGCATCCGTGCGCGTTTATCGCAAGCGGCGGGGTCTTTTTTAGGAAATCCTGACGCGGAAAATGACAGCGACGAATTTTTGCAAAATTTGCGTGCGGAATATACGCCGGAGCAATGGCCGGGCTGTGCCCGCAAGCTGCAACTGGCGGCGGAATGGATGGATGAATCCGCCGTTTCCACTATTCACGGCTGGTGTAACCGCATGCTTGGCGAGCACGCATTCGACAGCGACAGCCTGTTTACCCAGACGCTGGAAACCGACCAGACCGAACTGCTGATGAACGTGGTGCGCGATTACTGGCGCAGTTTCTATTTCCCGCTTGGTGAGCAGGAAATCCGTATGTTGCGCGGCTGGTGGCGCTCACCGGAAGACTTACACCGCAGCGTGATGCCGCTGCTGGAATATGCCGGGGAGTTAGGCTCAGATCAGACGCCTGCCGAAGTATGCGAAACGGTGAATAACCTGAAAGCGGCGGAACTGGCGGCGCTGAAACAAGACTGGCCGCAATGGACGCAGGAACTGCGCACAATGCTCGAAGGCGCTGTAGCGGCGAAAGCGGTGAATGGGAAAATTCAGGCGCGATATTTCAATCCGTGGCTGGATAAACTTCACGCCTGGGCGACCAGCGACGAAATAATCCCGGATCTCAAAACCGGCTGGACCCGCCTGACACCGGCAGGCTTAGACGAAGGCTGGAAGCAGGGCGTTGCGCCCGTCCATCCGGCCATTTCGGCAATGGAAACCCTGAAAACCCGGCTGGAAAGTTTGCCGGATGCCCGCAGCGGTTTACTGCAACATGCCTGCCGCTGGATAAAAAATCGTTTTGACCTCGAGCAGCAAAAGCGCGCGCAAATGGGTTTCAACGATTTGCTGACCCGTCTGGACGCTGCGCTCAGCAGCGACAACGGCGCGCGGCTGGCGGAGATCATCCGTACGCAATTCCCGGTGGCGATGATCGACGAATTTCAGGATACCGATCCGCTGCAATACCGTATTTTCGACGCCGTTTACCGTGTGGCGGAAAATGCGCCGGAGCAGGGGCTGATCCTGATCGGCGACCCGAAACAGGCGATTTACGCTTTCCGTGGTGCCGATATTTATACCTATCTGCGCGCCCGTCGTGATACCGGTGGCCGCCACTACACGCTGGCGACCAACTTCCGTTCTACCCGCGCGATGGTGGCGTCGGTGAATCAGGTGTTTGAACTGGCCGAAAATCGCAAGTCCGGCGAGGGCGCGTTCCTGTTCCGGCGCGGCGCTGAAAATCAGGTGCCGTTCCTGCCGGTAGAAGCCAAAGGACGCGCCGATACGCTGGTAATTGATGATGCCGAAGCCGCTGCGCTGACGCTGTGGTATCCGGAGAATCAGGCGGAAGTATTGCCGAAAAACCAGTATGTCCAGCTGATGGCCGACGGCTGCGCCACGGAAATTGTTCGCCTGCTGCGCCTCGGCCAGCAAGGTTCTGCCGGTTTTGGCCTGCCCGGCGAAATGCTGAAGCCAGTAATGCCCGGCGATATCGCGGTGCTGGTGAACACCGGGCGGGAAGCGACCGCAGTGCGCGTTGCGCTGTCGAAACGCGGCGTGCGCAGTGTGTATCTTTCCGATAAAGAATCGATTTTTGAAAGTGCGCAGGCGGGCGAATTGCAATACTGGCTGGCGGCCTGTGCTGCGCCGGAAAACGACCGGTTACTGCGCGCGGCCCTCGCGACACCTTCGCTGAACCTGAGCTGGGAAGCGCTGGACCGGCTCAATCAGGATGAAAACGAGTGGGAGCGCTACGTTCAGCAGTTTCAGGCGCTGCGTACCTGCTGGCGCAAACAGGGCATTCTGCCGATGCTGCGCCGTCTGATGTGGGAATTCGACGTGCCGCGCCGTCTGCTTGGCCGTGGTGACGAACGTGCGCTGACCGACCTGCTGCATCTTTCTGAACTGCTGCAACAGGCCAGCGTTCAGCTCGACGGTGAGCACGCGCTGATCCGCTATCTGGCGGAACAGTGTCAGGATGAACATCAGGGGGGCGATGCGCGCAAACTGCGTCTCGAAAGCGATGCAGAACTGGTGAAAGTGGTCACGGTGCATAAGTCCAAAGGGCTGGAATATCCGCTGGTATTCCTGCCTTTCGCCTGTGCTTTCCGCGCGGTGAAAAAACAGGACTCACCGCTGAAATGGCACACGGCGGAAGGTGAACTGGAAGTGGCGCTGAGCGCGACGGATGAACAACTGGTGCAGGCCGATCGCGAGCGTCTGGGGGAAGACCTGCGTAAGTTCTACGTCGCGATGACCCGCTCGCGTTACGCGCTGTGGCTGGGCATGGCTCCGCTGAAAGAGTTCGAAAAGAGCGCCTCCGGCTATCTGTTCCACGGCGGCGACGCGATCGATGCGGATGCGCTGCCCGCCAGTTTGCAGGCACTGGAGACAGACACCATTCGCGCCTGGCCGCTGCCTGTCACGGACGGCGCAATCTATCGCAGTGAGCAGTTGCTGCCGGAACTCGGGTCGCGCCCGCCGCTGCGAACGTATAAAGGGCCGCGCTGGTGGGTGTCGAGTTTCTCCGGCCTGCAAATCGCACCGGCAGGCACCTACATGGTGCCGGAGACCCTGAACCGGGAGCCTCGTGGTGAGATCGAAAGCGCAGCGCAGGACAGCTATTTAGAAGATCAGAAAGTATTTGTGGAAGACAAAGAGCCGGTGCCCGGGCTTTTGCAACCGATGACCGGTGAGAATTTGTATGCGTTTCCGCGCGGCCCTGCGCCGGGTAATTTCCTGCACGGTTTGCTGGAATGGGCGGGCGACGAAGGGTTTGCGGCACTGGCGAAGGATCCGGCGAAAATCGCCGATCAGGTCGCGCGGCGTTGTAATACGCGCGGCTGGGAAAAGTGGATCGTACCGCTTTCCGGCTGGCTGACCGCGTTACTGACGCAGCCGTTAGCCCTGCCGGACGGTGAAACCTTCACGCTGGCGGAACTGCCGCCTTATCAGGTTGAAATGGAGTTCTGGTTCTCGCTGACAAAGGTCTCAACTGTTCGCCTCGACAAGCTGGTTCAGCAATACACGCTTGAGGGCGCGGAGCGTGCGCCGCTGCTGGCGGAAGATCTCAACGGCATGCTGAAAGGCTTTATCGATCTGGTGTTTGAACATGACGGGCGTTATTACGTGCTGGATTATAAATCCAACTGGCTCGGAGACGATGCCAGCGGTTATGACCAGGAAAATATGACGCAGTCAATGCGCGAGCACCGCTACGATTTGCAGTTCTCGCTGTATCTGTTTGCGCTGCATCGTCTGCTGAAATCCCGCATACCGGATTATGACTACGACCGGCATATCGGCGGCGCGGTGTATTTATTCCTGCGCGGCAGCCACGCGCCGGGTAACGGCGTCTGCGTTCAGCGGCCGGACAAAGCATTAATGGAACAACTCGACGCTCTGTTCAGCGGCACGGAGGAACACGCATGAAAATCAACAGCCGTGAAGATATCGCACAACTGCTGGCGAGCTGGGTGGAATGTGGCTGGCTGCGCGAACTCGATCGCGCACTGGTGACGTTTCTGGCAAAAGAAGCGCCGGACGCGCATCCGTTATTGTTGCTGGCGACCGCACTGACCAGCTATCAGTTAGGGCGCGGTCATGTGTGTCTGGATTTGCAGGCCACACTTGATGACAGTGCATTCTCACTCTCGCTGCCACCGGAAGGCGATCACGCTGACGGCGCGGTGATCCGTCCGGCGGCCGTGCTCGACGACCTGAGTTTGCAGGAATGGCTGGCGGCGCTGGTGCACCCGACGCTGGTCGGACACCACGAAGGTAATTCGCCGCTGGTGCTGACCGGCCAGCGGCTGTATCTGCGCCGTTACTGGCAGTACGAACAGAATGTGCGGGCGGCAATTGAACAACGTCTGGCGCGCAGTGCGCTGCACACTTTGCCGGTGGAATCTTTGCGTGCGCCGCTGACGGCGTTATTCCCGGCGGATGCGAAATCTGATATCGCCAACTGGCAGAAACTGGCCTGCGCGCTGGCGGCGGGCAGTGCGTTCAGCATTATTACCGGCGGGCCGGGCACCGGTAAAACCACCACGGTGGTGCGTCTGCTGGCGTTGTTACAGACGCTGGCGCTGGAGGAAAATGGTCAGCCACTGCGCATCAGACTGGCCGCGCCGACCGGCAAGGCGGCAGCAAGACTCAATGAATCAATTGCCGGTGCGGTATCGAAGCTGGATCTCAGTGCGCTCGGCAACGGTAATGCGGTGCGAGAAAGTATCAACACCGATGTGGTGACACTGCACCGTCTGCTCGGCAGCCGCCCCGATACGCGGCATTTTCGCCATCATCCGGGCAACCCGCTGATGCTGGATGTGCTGGTGGTTGATGAAGCGTCAATGGTCGATCTGGAAATGATGGCCGCATTGCTGGCGGCATTGCCAGAACAGGCGCGTCTGATCCTGCTCGGCGATAAAGATCAACTGGCGTCGGTGGAGGCGGGGGCATTACTGAGCGAGTTATGTCAGCGCGCCAACGGCGGCCATTATCTGCCGCATACCCGCGACTGGTTGCAAAGCGTGACCGGCGAACAGATCCCGGATTCGCTGGTTGATCCCCTGGGTACGGCGATGGATCAGGCTGTAGTGATGCTGCGCCACAGTTACCGTTTTGATGCACAAAGCGGCATTGGCCAGTTAGCGGAAGCAGTAAATGACGGGGATGTGAAAGCGCTGAAACAGGTCTGGAAACATGGATACGCTGACCTGGCGCAACTGACATTGAGCACTGACGATGATGCTGAACTGCGCGACTGGGTGGTGAAGGGCGGCGCGAAGCAGTTCCCGGCGGCGGCCAGACGCGAAGGCGTAGAACCTCCGGTCGGCTATCAACATTATCTCAACGTGATGATCCAGGCGCGACCGGCAGACAATGAACCGCCGGAAGCCTTCAACCGCTGGGCGGCCAGAGTGCTTCTGGCCTACAGCCAGTTCCAGCTGCTGTGCGCCTTACGTGGCGGGCGCTGGGGGGTGGAAGAACTGAATCAGCGCATCGCCGACATCTTGCGAAAGGAAGGGTTGCTTAAGGCGTCGATCGGCTGGTATCCGGGGCGTCCGGTGCTGGTGACCCGCAATGATTACAGCCAGCGTCTGATGAACGGCGATATCGGCATCACGCTGGAGATCCCGCATCGTCTTGCCGATGGTACTGTGGTGCCGACCCTGCGAGTGGCGTTTCTGGCCGGAGACGGTACGCAGGATATCCGCTGGGTGATGCCGGGGCGTTTGCAGGCGGTGGAAACCGTATTTGCCATGACGGTGCACAAATCGCAGGGGTCCGAATTTACCCATACCGCGCTGCTGCTGCCGGAGAATCTCAGTCCGATCCTCACGCGCGAGCTGATTTACACCGGCATTACCCGTGCGCGTCACTGGTTCAGTCTGGGATGTGTCGGGGGAATGAATGCCGTTTTACCGGATGCGGTGAAGCGTCGGGTGTTACGTGCCAGCGGATTAATCGAAAGCGCGTAACGCATACCTGAAGACGAAAATCAGCATTCGTGCTCATGAATTCTGACGAGTTTATGTAGCGTGCGGGCCTTGTTGCCCGCCACTTTGGTGGCTTTGTCCGGATCGCCAGCCACAAATTCCAGCGTCGGTGAGTAATAAAAAGGCAGCCAGCCACCGTAGCCATTCTCCCACTCCCAGCGAACCGGGCAGGGCCACAGAATGTCTTCATGCATGATGTAATAAGTCCATCGCCCATGCGGACGACGAGGTTTTAGTATTTTCATAAACGGGAGAACGGGCTCTTAAAAATCACTCAGGATATTCTGGCTCGCGTAGCGGAAGGTTTCAACCCTCTGACCGGAATGATGCTTATTTAAGCAGTTTTAAGCGGGGTAATTTGCAATACTTTACCCCCAGATCATCGCCGCCCAGCGTAACAGCATCAGTGCGCCACAGATACACAGCAGTACTACGACCATTTTCCAGTGCTTGGTCATCATCCGTTTGGTTACCATTTCTCCTCCTGCAATCCGGACATTGAGTGCGCCATGTGCTGATCAACATAGTGGACAACATGTTCTTTCAGTTCAGGAACGGTCTGATCGGTGAGCCATTCAAACGCCATCAACAGTAAGGCTGCGATGGCAATAACTGACAAAAGTATAACGGCTTTATTGCGTACTTCCATGATTCCCATTGATTCTGAATTGCCTGATTTTTACTTTGCGAGAATAAGCCGCATCGGGAGCGGCTTCAGCATTCTGGTTCCGGAAAGGTTTAGAGATTATACCTTTTCGCCTGATTCGAAACTTTGATCCCGTTTCTGCTCCTCCGGCATTAGTGCTATTTCTTCATGACGGGCTCCCGGGCGGAAACCGTTCTTGCGGGCGCAGACGGCAATAATCAGCCCGGCGACGATAAGCAACTGCATGGCCCACGGAAAGACTGCAATACCCGCGGTTTCCAGCAGGATCCCACCGGTTACCCCGCCACTGGCAATCGCCAGATTCCACGCCACGACCACCATCGATTGCGCCATATCGGCATGTTCACCGGTAGCGTCAGCAATCGCCGTTTGCAGCAAGGTTGCTGCACCACCAAACGTCAGCCCCCACAGCGCGACACACAATGTCACGGTCAGCGGCGAAAAGCGGCTCAGCGCCAGCACGAGTGATAGCAGGGCAAAGGCTATCAGGCTGACCAGCAGGGTGCGCCGCAAATGTTTATCCACCAGCATGCCGGTAATACCAATGCCTGCCAGCGCGCCGAGGCCGAAAACCAGCAATATCTGATCGGCCCGTGCATCAAGCCCGGACAGGCGCAGGAACGGCACGATGTAGGTATAAAGCAGGTTGTGCGCCAGCATCCACAGCAGGATCACCATCAGAATACTGCGCACGCCGGGCATCATCATTACCTGTCTTAAAGGCTGGCGTTCCCCTGCGGCCTGCCCCGGATAGTCCGGTACTTTTTTCACCACCCAGACAATCAGCAGCAACGTGATGGCGGACATCACGCCGAATGCCATGCGCCATCCGAGCGCGGAGCCCATCCAGGTGCCCAGCGGAACGCCGACAGATAGCGCCAGAGGTGTGCCGACCATCGCCACCGACAACGCACGCCCTTGCTGATGCACCGGGACCATCCGACGTGCATAACCGGCCAGTAACCCCCACGCCAGCCCTGCCGCCGCGCCGGCCACCCAGCGGGCGAAGAGCGTCAGGACATAATTCGTCGAGAAGGTGGTGAGGGTATTAAAAATCAGAAAGCCAAAGATTGCCGTCAGCAACGCAGTGCGGCGGTTCCAGCCCCGTGTCAGTGCTGCCAGCGGGATGACGGCCATCAGCGAACCGGCGGCATACAGCGTCACCAGTTGCCCGGCCATCGCCGGTGACACATTAAGATCCGCTGCAATTTGAGGTAGCAATCCGGCGGGCAAGGTTTCGGTCATGATGGCGATAAAGCCGGTCAGTGCCATCGCCAGTAAAGCTGAAAGTGGCAGGGGATATTTCAAGGCAGGGGAATTCATGACTGCGCTCCATACACCGCATCGCGCAGTTCAGTGACGAACGCACCTGACATGCCTTCATACAGGGTATTGGTCAAGGCAACCACGCTCAGTCCGGCGGTACGATCAACGAACCAGGAATGACCGTAAGCCCCGCCCCAGCGCCACGTGCCGGTTGATTCCGGTGAAGCGGCAGCCTGCGGGTCACGTAATACCGAAAAACCTAAGCCAAAGCCCAGACCCGGGGATTCCGGCAGTTCGGCTCCGCGAGTTTGATCCCGTCCCATTTCATCGACCAGCGCGGACGAGATCAACGGAGCGCCGCCGAGACGCAACATTTCCAGCATCTTCAGTACGTCAGCCGCGCTGCTGACCATACCCGCGCCGCCGGAAGGATAAGCCTGAGCATCGAGTGCGCGCGAAGGTGAGTATTCAATTCCCACGGTATTGTCGAAAGCGGCGACTTTTTCGCCTTCACGCAGACGATGGGGCTGTGGCACATCACTGACATACGGCGTAGCCAGCCGCGCCGGGTCATGTGCGAAGAAACCGGTGTCATGCATGCTCAGCGGGTCGGTCAGTTGCGTTTTTACCACTTCAGCGAGCGGTTGTTTGCAGACCTGTTCCAGTACTGCGCCCAGCACATCCACGGCCAGCGAATACCCCCACGACGTGCCCGGTGTATACAGCAAAGGCACATCCGATAAACGTCGCAGATTTTCCGCCAGCGAAATGCTGCTGCTGTCCATTCCGTCAGAAACCCCTGCGCGGGCATAAGGGCCGTTTTCGTCCGGCTCAAAAAAGCGGTAACTCAGCCCGGCGGTATGACTTAATAACTGCCGTACCGTGATGCGTGCCGGTTGTCCGTCTGGCAGGGTAGGGCGAAACTGCGGCAACTCTGTCTGAATATCGTCATCCAGCGCCAGCTTCCCTTGGGTGATCAGCGCCATTGCCACGGTGGACACAATCGGCTTGCTGACCGATGCCAGACGGAAAAGCGTATTTTCAGTCATCGGTTGGTGGCTTTCCCGGTCGGCAAAACCGGCAGCCTGGTGGTAAACCACCTCGCCGTGAAGGGCGACCATGACAACGGCACCGACCAGTCTTTGTGACTGAATAGCCTGAGCGATAACGCAATCAAGTCGGGATTTCAACGCAGTGGAATTCATGGGATATCTCAGCTTCAGAAAGTGTTAAATCACGATAGAGATCTCCTCAGTGAGGAAAAAGTAGGGTAGGTTTCCATAATATACGGACGATGATGTCCGTAATCGGGGGCAGTAATGGAAAATCTCAGTAGCCTGAATACCTTTGTACAGGTGGCAGAAACCCGCAGTTTTGTGGCAGCCGGGCGAATTTTAGGCGTATCGGCGTCGGCGGTAGGTAAAAGCATTGCGCGCATGGAGACCAGGCTGAATGTGCGGCTGTTTCACCGCAGCACCCGCAGCGTGACGCTGACCGTCGAAGGGACGCTGTTCCTCGAACGCTGCCGGCGCATTGTGGCGGAACTCGAGGCGGCAGAAAGCGAGCTGTCGCAACTGGCGGAAAGTCCGCGCGGCAGGTTGCGGCTGAGTTTGCCTCAGGTCAGCACGCTACTCTTGCCGGTGCTGGGCGAGTTTATGCGTCGTTATCCCGATATCGGGCTGGATCTGGATTTCACCGATCGCATCGTTGATGTGGTGGAAGAGGGGTTTGATGCTGTGGTGCGCACCGGCCAACTGGCTGATTCGCGATTGTCGATGCGCAAGCTGGGTACTTTTCATCATTTACTGGTCGGCGCGCCGGATTATTTTGAACAGTATGGTACACCTGCGAAGCCGCAGGAACTGGTTGATCACCGTTGTCTGCATTTTCGCTTTCCTAACAGCGGAAAGCTTGAACCATGGCCGCTGCCGGAATATCAGGATTTATCGCTGCCGGTATCGATGGTTTGCAATAATATTGAAACGCGCCAATGTTTTGCCCTGCAGGGGCTGGGCATCGCCTGTCTGCCTGATTTCAGTATCCGCAAGGAGCTGGCGGGCGGGCAACTGGTGACCGTGCTGGATGATTACGTGAAGCGCAGTGGTGATTTTTACATTTTATGGCCCTCCGGCGGTTATATGACGCCGAAGTTGCGGGTGTTTATTGATTTTCTCAGTGAACGGGTTTTCCCTGAAAATCCCGAGCTGGCGCTGCTATGTCCTCATTAAATCTGTTGTTAACTAAGGGAGTGTGTGATGAGTCATTCTGTCTTAATTGAACGCTTTTCTGCCGCCGATCAGCGCGGTGTGGTGGATGTGATTTTACCGATCCAGAATCAGGAATTTGGCATTGTCATCACCGAAGAACAGCAGCCTGATCTGCATGACATTCCGCAATTTTATCAGCGCGGCGCCGGGGATTTCTGGGTTGCCCGCTATGAAGGGAAAGTCGTGGGCACGCTGGGACTGAAAGATATCGGCAATGCGCAGACAGCACTGCGCAAAATGTTTGTCAGCGCGCCTTTTCGTGGCAGGGAGTACGGCGTGGCCACATTGTTACTCAACACGTTGTTGCATCATGCCCGGGAGAAAAATGTGAAAGATATTTTTCTCGGCACGACAGACAAGTTTCTGGCGGCGCATCGCTTTTATGAAAAGAACGGTTTTAAGGAAGTCACGGTGCCGGATCTGCCGCCAGCCTTCCCGCTGATGGCGGTAGACAGTAAATTTTACCGGCTAACCTTCTGATTTTTAATACTGTCAGTTTGCTGACGTGTCCGTGTCAGGTTGCTGTCGTGTTGATTTCCGATCCTGCGTTGCATGCTGATTGGGTGTTCAACATTCACTCTACAGGTAAAAATTATGAATCAGAGCAAAATCAGGCAACTTCGCATTTCCCGTGCATGGTCTCAGGAACAACTGGCAGAACTTTCCTCACTGAGCGTGCGCACGGTGCAGCGTATCGAAAATGGTGAGCAGGCCAGCCTCGAAACCCTCGGCGCTATCGCAGCAGCCTTTGATATCAAGGTTTCTGAACTGACAGAAAACGATGCGAAAACGGGCAGTGCTTCGGGGCAGGCGCTTGACGACCAGATAGAAAAAGCCAGATATCAGGTAGCGGAAGAAAGCAGTTTTTATCGTTCCGTTCT
Organism: Rahnella sp. CJA17(1/100); assembly: GCF_963881615.1. Lineage (NCBI taxonomy): Bacteria > Pseudomonadati > Pseudomonadota > Gammaproteobacteria > Enterobacterales > Yersiniaceae > Rahnella > Rahnella sp. CJA17(1/100). The sequence continues at coordinate 108,652 of NZ_CAWOJA010000022.1, forward strand.
GTTGTGGGCGGTGGTCAATGCCGGTCTGTTCGCGATAAACCATTACACCTCACCGGATTCAGTCTGGTTCGTCTGGCCCCTGTGTATCTGGGGCGGCATTGTGTTGTTGCGGGGGTTACGCATTTTTGTTTTTCGCGGATCGGTTGAGCGCTGGCAGAAGGCGCGTTTACAGAAGTTAATACGCAAGCTCTGATCCGGAAAAAATGCTACTAAAGCGCCCGTGTTAATCGTAAGCAAAACTGCCCTGACTGAGACATATCAAAACCCTTGCCGGACATGCTGCTATCCTCTGTAATATTCAGGGTCATTAGCTCAACGGACAGAGAATGGATCAGCAGCGGCGGTTTGCATTTAATCTTAAGAGACTGATATTGCTTCTTGCACTGGTGAGTACGCTTGTCACCTTGCTCAGCAGTTATCTGGCAATTTTTCAGGTAGAGAAGAAGCTCCTTACCGAATCCTCCCTCAGGGCGAGTCAGTCGTTCGCTACACGACTGTCGCTGACGGCTGATTTGTTTTTCAATGCCGCAAACAAGCAGGTGGCCTATAGCGCCGATTTACTCGGCGAGCGGTTTAACAATGTTGATGCACTGACTGAAGAAGCCGATCGTTTGCAGTTGCAAAGTAAGCGCTTCAGCTCGGTGCTGGTGGTGGATACCACCGGCGTCGTGCGGGCGGCTTCACGAAACTCTGCGGCGATGGTCGGTTTAAAACTGGTGTCTGATGCCAATACCGCTGCGTTGAAAACGCAAAATCCGGTGCTCAGTTCCCCCTTTCTCACTCCACAGAATAATCACATCATTGTGCTTTCCTCACCTATCCGTAATGCGCGTGGCGGCTATCTCGGGTATCTGGCCACCGAAATTGACCTGAGCAAAGGCAGCATTGTGGATACGCTGATTAATGCCCGCAATTACCGTAAAGACGCCTATATCTATGTCATCGACCGTGAAGGCGACGTGTTGTATCGCGACGCGTCAGGCTGGAGCGAAAGCGCGCCACAGGGGCATGTGAACAAGGCACTTTTGGGCGGACGGGAGCAGGGTTTTTTGCGTATGGAAAACCTGCAAGGCGAAGAATCTCTGGCGGGTTTCTCTACGGTGGAGGTGGCGGGCTGGACGGTGCTGGTGCTGCATCCGGCGAAAGCCGATGTGATACTGCTGTATCACGTAATGATGCAGGTTTTGATCTACACGTTGCCGATCGTCATTCTGGTGTTCATCTGCATCTGGCTGCTGACGCGCTATATTTCGCGGCCGCTGCGGCAGCTTGCCTCGAAGGCTGACACCATGGACTCACATGATGTCTCCGAGGAAATTCAGCAGATCAATGCCTGGTATTACGAAGCATCGAAGCTGAAAACGGTGATGTTGCAGGGGATCCGTTTGTTGCATCAGCGTATCGAACAACTGAGTACCGAAGCCCATACCGACCCGATGACCGGGCTGCTGAACCGGCGCGGTTTTTATGAGGCGGTGGATAAACAGCTAAAGGAATCGTCGCGCGTTGCGGTCATCACCCTCGATATCGATCACTTCAAAAAAGTAAACGACACTTTCGGACATGACGTGGGCGATAGGGTGATCACCCAACTGGCGCGCCACATTCTGAGTAATTCGCGGGAAGGCGATCTGCTGTGTCGCATGGGTGGCGAGGAATTTTTGCTGCTGCTGCCCGGCGCGTCACTGACGCAGGCCACCGGGCTGGCCGAGCGTTTGCGCAAGCAGGTTGAAATGCAGCAGTTTGAGGGGGCCGGTCAGGTCACGATTTCACTCGGCGTTACCCTGTTCTATCCCGGAAAAGCCAATATTGACGGGGCATTGAAAACCGCGGATAAAGCGCTGTATCAGGCCAAAAATAAAGGGCGTAACTGCGTGGTGAATTTGTAGATTGGATGAGGCTAAACGACCAGCCAGAAGGATGAGAAAAGGCTCAGGCATTGCGCCTGAGCTTTGACTTAGCGTGAACCCGGCAGCAGGGATTCAGTGCATTTGAAGACGTCTTCGCGGAATTTGCGTGAGGCATCATCCAGATCAGCCTGATTGGCGACATCTGCACGGTTGGCTTCCAGCGCCTGATTGACCGCAAGGGTGAACGCATTTTCCTGGCTGGCATTCAGCACATTCCCCACGCTGCCGAACAGCAGACGCATGGCGGAAATCTGCACCAGCAGCTCACGGTTTACGCGCTCAAGCTGGTCAACACGTTTGTTCAGGGTCTCGTCATTCATAGGTGTCTCCTTATTTAATTGCCGCACACCATAACAAAAGCACCGCAATGAAAAAACCGTCTTGCGGCGGGCGGGTCTTTGCCTGGTGGATTAACGCACCATTTGCTGCATCTGACGGCTGAGTTGCATCAGTTGCGCATTCAGCGGAACCAGTTGTTGCTGGATGGCGTTGTATTTATCCAGTTGTTTCTGGTTGGCGAATTGCAGACGGTTGCCGGTGATGGTGACGTTTTTGCCCTGACTTTTGATGAAGTCTGCCTTCGCTACAATCAGGTTCAGCACCTGCGGCAATAAATCAAACACCTGCTCAGTGACGGCTGACGGTTTAACGATGGTTTTCTCATACACCTGATCGTAAACCTTCTTCAGGTCTTCCGGCTGTTTCAGCGCTGCATGCTGCGTATCGGCCTGGGTTTTCAGCAGCACGATTTTCTCTTTCCATCGTTCACTGCTGTCAGCCATTTTCTTCAGATCATCGCGCTGCTCAAGCAGGTTACTGACACTGTTTACGCCGTTCATACCGGCAAAAACCGGCACCAGCGAAGAATCCAGTTCGATATTCATCTGATGATGAAAACCGGTGATAATCGCGTAATCTTTAGTGTAATCGCCAAAATCTTTTTTCTGCGCTTCGGTCAGTTGCGGGACGGCCAGCACGGGTTTATCGAGGATCCGCGACTGAAGAAAATCTATAAAGGCTTTGCGTTGTGCGGGTTCTTTATCACCGCAGCCGCTGAGGACAACAATCATCAGCAACATCATAAAAGGGAGCAAAAATACGCGGTGTGAGGTCTGTAAGCGGGGCGCTGAGTGCATCATTTCCTTGTTCCTTTATCTCCATCATCAGAGCCTTAACCTTAACGCATAAAGATATTTTTTTGCTAGATCAGCATAGCTATCTTCGCTAACGTCACTCTCAGAGTCATTTATTCAGGGAATGTATCACTTTGAAGCATAAGTCATTTTCGATAAAACAGTTTGCGCCGGTGCTGGTCATGATGATCCTCGCGGGGTGTACCTCGACGAAAAAAAGCGCAACGCCGGTGCAAAATCCGCATGACGTGAAAGCGGATATCGTGCGGCTGATGCCGACATCAGCCCCTGACAGAAAAGGTTGGGCGACCGATATTACCGCCGCTTTCACCACGCAGAACATTCCGGCAACCACCGAAAATATCTGTTCTGTGCTGGCGGTGGCGCAGCAGGAATCCAATTTCAACGCCGACGCACCGGTGCCGGGATTAAGCAAAATTGCGTGGAAAGAGATTGACCGGCGCGCCGATGCGGTTCATGTGCCCAATTTCCTGGTGCACACCGCGTTGTTGCTGAAATCCCCGAACGGCAAATCCTACAGCGAGCGGCTGGATAACGTAAAAACCGAGAAACAGCTGAGTGCGATTTTTGATGATTTCATTGATATGGTGCCGATGGGGCAGAAGCTGTTCGGCAATCTGAATCCGGTGCATACCGGCGGGCCGATGCAGGTCAGCATCGCGTTTGCCGAGCAAAACGCCAAAGGCTATCCGTATAAAGTTGAGGATTCAATCCGCAACGAAGTGTTTAGCCGCCGCGGCGGCGTGTATTTTGGCGTCAAACATCTGCTGGGGTATCCGGCGAATTACACTCAGCCGTTATACCGCTTTGCCGACTTTAATGCTGGCTGGTATGCCAGCCGCAACGCCGCATTCCAGAGTGCGGTAAGTAAAGTGTCCGGCATTCCGCTGGCACTGGACGGTGACCTGATTAACTACGGCACTGATAAACCGGGCGGCACAGAGCTGGCGGTACGCACACTGAGCAAACGTCTGGACATCAGCAATTCGGCCATCCGTAAGGCACTGGAGAAGGGCGAACAACTGGAGTTTGAAGAGACCCGGCTCTACAAGCAGGTCTTCGCGCTGGCGGATAAAACCACCGGAAAAAGACAACCACGGGAAATGCTACCGGGCATCACGCTGGAAAGTCCGAAGATTACCCGCAAGCTGACTACCGCGTGGTTTGCTAAGCGGGTAGACGGTCGTCGTGCGGATTGCATGAAAAGAGCGGGAGGATGATTCTTAAAGCCTGCCGGAACCGGGCAGGCTTTCTTATTATTTAATCGGGCTACAGCCGTTGTCACGGGCGGCCTGAGCGATATTTCCGGTTGGAATAAATCCGCCGGTAATATAATCCCGTTGAAATAAAAGCTTGCTTAATAAATCCGCCTGTGTGTAAATAGCGTCAACGGTTTGTGGTTAAGACCTATTTATGTAAGACATTTTAGTAAAGCAGTTCCTGGTTCAAGTGATATAGCAAATCCTTTCTCCGACGAATTTCCTTCTCTGATGCATCCATAAGTATTTCAAATAAAAACAGACCTATATTGCCCTATGGCATCATAAAATAAAAACGAAGAAGGTATTTTCTATGTCTAATAAAATGACTGGTTTAGTAAAATGGTTTGACGCTGGTAAAGGTTTCGGTTTCATCTCCCCTGCAGACGGCAGCAAAGACGTGTTCGTTCACTTCTCTGCAATCCAGAGCAATGATTTCAAAACCCTGGACGAAGGTCAGAACGTTGAGTTCACCATCGAAAATGGTCAGAAAGGCCCATCAGCGGGTAACGTTGTCGTTCTGTAATGTCGCCTGATATTGAAGGCAAACACTCTGCAATAGCGAAGATGGGTTAAACCCGGAGCAGCCAGAATAATTGTTTCAATATCGACATTATCAATGACAAAAATAAACCCTGGCCAACGCCGGGGTTTATTATATATAAGCTTCTGAATTTATTTCCGGGAGCCATAACAGAAAAGCCAGTTGGATTATTTCACCCGTTGTTTTTTCTGTTATGAAATGGCCGTGCTCAGGCCGCGCAATGTCGGAGTGTTCGATGGACGCTTGCGCCATAATATGACGGCCGGGAAAGCACCGGCAAATTCCCTTTATCCTTTGGGCTGGCTCTGCGTTGGCCGCCATCACTCACCCCAGTCACATACTGATGTATGCTCCCGGGGAAGCGTTCTGTTGCCGCCTTGATCCAACCCAAATGCTTGCGGGAATTCCCTTTATCCTTTGGGCTGACTCTGCGTTGGCTTCCTTCGCTCACCCGAATCACTTACATAAGTAAGCTCATCGGGATTCCTTCACTTGCCGCCTTCCTGCAACTCGAATTATTCGTGCATAAGAGCAAATCGCTCATCTTCCCAAATCCCAAAGGATGCCTTTGCCGGAAAACAGGCAAAAAAAAGCCCGCACGCGGCGGGCAAAATAACAGGGTTCTACAGGGGTATTACACAGGGACATCACACAACATTTGATGGATTTAAGATATCAAACCTTGTGTATGGTTTTGTCATCGCCCGGTAAGGTTAATCCAGCAGATGTAAGCCTTATTTGTCCGCATAATGCGTAATCACCTGATCAATTTTGCTGTCCGCCAGCGCAATGCCCTTCTGTATCAGAGACTCAGAACCGATGCTTGCCAGCACGATAACCACGGCAACAATCATTAATCCTTTGTATGTCATGATGAATCTTTCCGCATAGCTTAATGAATGGCAGCATTATGCGACGATACGACAAGTATCGCCACAGGAAGAGAAAGCAGAGGGAAAGGCGTTATGCGCCTAAATGGCCGACAGTGAAATACGTGACCAGGCCAACGATCACCAGCAGCGCAATCGCAGAGGCAGTATAAAGAATGATGCGTTTAGGGCTGTAAAATGCCATGAAATGTCCTTATTTATCCGTCGTCGTTAACGCTGTTTACTCACAGAAGTTCCATCATCAGGGCCATCACATAACCGATCCCGACAGAGCCTCCTGCCATCATTAACCAAAAAGCAGTGGCCTTCATTTCACACTCCTTGTGCGGGACGAATTGTCCCAATCATTTGTTTCATGATGCAATTATAACAAACATATAATCCATATGGATAAATATGTGCTTTTATTTTAAGCAATGTGTCTGAGAAATCCCTTTCTGAACTGTGAAGCATCTCGCTAATCTGCCCAAAAGCAATGACGAAGCAGGGGAGATGATTGTGCTTATGCACATCGTTTAATGCATTGATAATATGCGGTAATAAGGCCAGTGAGTCCTTGCGGGTGATCAAAGCTTGGGCGACTGCACAATGGTAAATCCCGGTGTACACATCTTACTTAGTGTTGCAGTTGTTCATAATTTCAACGCTAAGGGAACACCATGAACGGTCATGAAAACAAAGCGGTACGCAGTGCAAACCGCAAATTCTTTGCCCGCACCATTCCGATGCTCATCCTGATGTTGATCATTAACCAAATCGACCGCACCAATGTCGGATTCATCAAGCATAGCCTGGAAACCGACGTAGGCATCAGTACGGCAGCGTTCGGTTTCGGTGCCGGGCTGTTCTTCGTCGGTTACGCGCTGTTTGAAATTCCCAGCAACATGCTGATGGACAAGTACGGCGCGCGTGTCTGGCTGACGCGCATCATGATCACCTGGGGTGCGGTGGTTTTTGCCATGGGCTTCGTCACCACACCGATGCAATTCTACGTGCTGCGGTTTCTGCTCGGTGTCGCTGAAGCCGGTTTCTTCCCGGGGATCCTGTTCTATTTCCGCAAATGGGTGCCGAATGTTTACCGCGGCCGTGCCACGGCGTTGATCCTCACCGGTTCCGCAGCCGCGTACTTGCTCTCCGGCCCGGTTACCGGTGGCCTGCTGGAACTGCATGACTTTATGGGATTGCCGGGCTGGCAGTGGGTGCTGTTTATCGAAGGTGCGCTGTCGGTGCTGGTAGGGATCGTGGCGGCATTCTTCCTGGTGTCGAAACCTGAAGAGGCAAAATGGCTGACTGCTGAAGAGAAACTTGCGCTGAGTAATGCGCTGAGCACGGAATCCAGTTCGCGTGATTTACATACGCAGGGTCAGTCGCGCTGGAAGCTGATCACTGACGGCAAAATGGCGTACCTGTGTTTCCTGTTCTTTGTGATGTGCATGACCGGTTACACGCTGGTGTTCTGGCAGCCGGAGATCATCGGCCGTATTCAGGGGCTTTCCCCCTTCCAGATCGGCATGCTGAATTCCGTTCCGTGGATTTGCGCCATTATCGCCATCAATATTCTGGGCCGTGTCAGCGACCGTTTCCGCGGCAGTCGCGAAACCATTCTGGCGCTGGCGTTGATTGTGGCTGCGATCGGCACCTGCCTGTGTACTGTCGGCAGTCCGTGGTTTGGCTTATTTGCGCTGTGCGTGGTGTGTATCGGGACGAAATCCAGCGCGGTATTGTTCTGGCCGATCCCGCAAAGTCAGCTACCGTCATCCATCGTGGCGCCGGGGATTGCGCTGATCAATTCGCTGGGCAATCTCGGCGGTTTCTTCGCACCGGCGGTGTTTGGTTATCTGCAACAAACCACCGGCAGCACCACTGCGGGTTTGTATATCCTCAGCGGAATTTCGGTTTTCGCCGCTATCACGCTGTTCTTCACCAAAACTCACCGCACGCCAACGCAACCTGAATATCACGCCCCGCAGGGAATGGAGCCAAAACGTCATGTCTGATACGCCTAAAATTGTCGAAATGCAGGTCATTCCGGTCGCCGGTTACGACAGCATGCTGCTGAACATTGCCGGTGCACATAACTGTTATTTCACCCGTATTTTGCTGGTGCTCAAAGACAGTGCCGGACATACCGGCGTGGGCGAAGCGCCCGCCACCGGCGTGGTGCTGAAGATCCTTAATGATGCCATCCCGCATATCGTCGGGCAGAAAATTGGCATCATGAATCAGCTGGTGAGCGATTTGCACAAACGGGATCTGGAGGAAAACCGTCAGCCGAAACCGGTGCTGCCGGGCTTCCGGCCGTGGGATCTCGAACGTCATCACAATGCCGTCGCGGTTCTGGAAACCGCACTGCTGGATCTGATGGGGCAGTTTCTCAATCAGCCGGTGGCGCAACTGCTCGGCCCCGGTAAACAGCGCGATGAAGTGCCGGTGCTCGGTTATCTGTTTTATATTGCCGACCGGCAAAAAACCGATCTGGATTATCAGCCAGGAAAGGCGCAGCCGGGGCAGCATCCGTGGTATCACCTGCGTCATCAGGAGGCCATGAGCCACGAAAAAGTGGTGCAACTGGCGGAAGCGGCACAGGATAAATACGGTTTTAAAGATTTCAAACTTAAAGGCGGCGTGCAGGCGGGTGAAGTCGAAATAGAAACGGTCAGGGCACTGAAAAAACGCTTCCCGCAGGCGCGGATCACCGTGGATCCGAATGCGTCCTGGTCGCTGGATCAGGCGATTTCGCTGTGCAAAAACATGCACGGGATTTTGTCTTACGTTGAAGATCCGTGTGGCGCGGAGCAGGGATTTTCCGGACGTGAAACGCTGGCGGAATTTAAGCGCGCCACCGGATTACCGGTCGCGACCAATATGATTGCCAACGACTGGCGGCAGATGAGCCATGCGCTGCAACTGAATGCGATCGATATCCCGCTGGCTGATCCCCATTACTGGTCCATGCGCGGGGCGAATACCATCGGCACATTATGTAATGCGTGGGGGCTGACGCTTGGCTGTCATTCGAACAATCACTTTGATGTGTCGCTGGCGATGCTGGCGCATCTCGGGGCGGCCGCGCCCGGCGAGATCACGCCATTTGATACACACTGGATCTGGCAGGAGGGACAGCATCTGACCAAAAACCCGTTGCAGATTAAAGACGGTAAACTGGCGCTGAATGAACTGCCGGGGCTGGGCGTTGAACTGGATATGGATGCCGTCGGCATCGCCCATCAGCGTTACAACAACCTGCGGCACAAAGATCGCGATGATGCGATCGCCATGCAGTATCTGATCCGCGGCTGGGCGTTTGACGGCAAGCGCGCCACTTTGGTTCGCTGACGTCGGGCTGACTGGCGTGTGGTGACTTAAGCGAGTTTTATTTCAAATAATCGGTGCGGGCGTTCAGTTTGTTATGCGCGCTGGCATCGATAGTTGTGGAAGGTCTGGTGCTGCTTTCGCTGGCTTTACGATTCAGTTCAGAAGCCACTTCCTGAGCGCTGGAAGGGTAAGCCTGAGCGAAACTGTTGAACGTGGTCATTGAGATCATCAGGCCAAAAAGAGCGAGGGTAATGCGTTTCATTTTGCAGGTGTCCGGTCTGTTCACATTTTGTCATAAGGGTACGTGATTCAGCGGCCGATTTTATATGCTTTCTTCATAAGAAACGGGAGCTAATTGTGCTCCCGTTCATCATTTATGCTGTGCTCAGCTGCTGTGTTACACGTGCTGGAGCGTATTATGCGCTTCTTCTGACTTATTCGGTAAGCGAATTGTGGCAGAAAGAACCAATGACACAATCAATAATACAGTGATGATGCTGAAGGTCACTGCGAAGCCACCGAACAGGGAAGCCACCAGTGAGGCAAAGATGCTGCCGATACCGAAGCCCAGATACAGCAGGCCGTAGTTTTTGGTCATGTTGTTCAGGCCGAAGAAGTCGCTGACCAGTGAAGGGTAAACGGTGATGGTTCCACCGAAGCTGAAAGCGACGCAGGCCACGGAGAGGAAGAACATCATTTCGTTCATCTGGGTGAACAGCATCATGCTCATACCGGCCAGCGACACAATCTGCGCGATAGAGATAACGCGGATACGCTGCATTTTGTCAGACAATACACCCAACACCAGACGGCCACTCAGGTTAGCAATCGCAATCACGGTTACGGCGTTGGCGGCGGTCAGCGCATCCAGTTTAACCAGGCTTTGACCGATATCTTTCGCCACACCAATCACATACAAACCACTCATGCAGGCGGTCAGGAACATCAGCGCCAGCATCCAGTATTGCGGTGCACGAATGGCTTCGGACAGGGTAAAATCACGGCTGTCGTTGCTGTTATCGTTCAGGGTGTTTTCCTCACGGGTGACGGCTGATGTTTCCTGTTTCGGCGCATCTTTCATCATCAGTGCGCCGGCAATCACCATCACCATCGCCACACCACCCCAGATCATGAAGGTGTTTTGCAAACCTTCTGTCGCCAGCAGATGACCGCAGACGAATTTGAATAACAGACTGCCCAGCCCGTAAGCACCGATTGAACAGGCTGAAATCATGCCTTTACGCTCAGGGAACCATTTCACGCAGTTGGTGAGGGTCAGCAGGTAACCGGCACCGTCCGCCAGACCGACCAGCACGCCGGCGCTGATGTACAGCATGATGACGTTATCGGAATGGGCGGTCAGCGCGAAACCGGCGGCCATCAGTAAACCGGCGGCGATGGTGACGGCACGCACACCAAACCGTTCCTGAAGTTTACCCGCAACGGAAGAGGCGAGAGCCAGACACAGACTCAGGATACCGAACGTCAGTGCAACGCGGCTGATCGGTTCGCCGAGTTTTTCGGACAACTGACCGTTAAAGAGACTCCAGGTATAAACGGAACCCAGTGCAAGCTGAGTAAGAATGGTACCGGCCAGTGTCAGCCAGCGGGTACGGTTGTCGTTCTGCATGCCAGATTTGTCACTCATAGTGGGTTCTCCCGAGCGAAGTAGATTCAATTAACTGTGGCTATGATAAGTCCGCGGAATGGATGCGGATGATTTGTGGAGTGAGATGCATGAGTTGCGGAATGAAATGCATCCATGACGGCATGAGTCGCCATTTTCTGGCTAAAATCAGCTCAAAATTGGACTTAAAACACCGCTGCAGGCCTTGCGGGGCGCGGGTTTTAGTTGATCTGGATCACTAATCTGTTATTTAGTTTTTTCAGGCAGGGCTACAAAGGTTTCGTTGTGTCATTGGCTGCATCAGAAAGATTCTGACCGGGGGAGTTTTAAACGATTAATTATTAATAAGGTGAAAAAAACGAGCTGTTTGAGCTCGTTTTTGTTTCTGCGTTCCGGCCTACAAGGCCCCGGTATTCAGCGCGGCATTAATCGCGGCCGCGACGCCGGTCGGGTTTTCCCACATCATCGAGTGACCGGCTTGCGGCACAATGGCGGTCTGAACGCCATGTTGCGGCAAAACGGCGACATCCGGTTCAGGCAGTGAAAACTCACCAAACAACACCGTCGCAGGCATTTCAAGCTGATAAAGCTGTTCGCGCCATGATACCGTTTCCCCCTTTACCAGCCCGACCGCCTGACGGTGGATGGCCAGCGGCGAGGCGATGCTCATACATCCTGCCCAGATGTGATTATTCCCGCGTACGGCGACATCAATCAGATGTGCATGGCCCTCGCGCAGATATGCTTCTTCTGAATACTGTGTCACCGCGCGGCTGAAGGTGCCGCCGCCGGCATCCAGATTTGGCTCGGCGACAATCAGGCGCTGGATCAGATCAGGGCGTTGCGCTGCCACCATAATGGCAATGCTGCCGCCCATGCTGTGACCGATTAAATTGACCTGTGGCACACCCAGGCTTTCCAGCCAGGCAATCACACAATCAGTATGCGCCCGGAGGCTGTAGCTGAAATCATCGGGTTTATCGCTGTAACCTGAACCGGCGAAATCCAGCAGCAGCGAGCGACGCGGGCGCAGGGAAGCATCTGTCGCCACCCGTGGAAAATCGCAGGAAGCTGCACAGCCGAGACCGTGTAAAAAGACCAGCGGCACACCCAGCCCTGGTAACTCGTGGAAACGTAAATGCATTTCCATACCGGGTACTTTGAACGATTTCATCTCAATCCTTTGTTAATCACTTAAGTGCAATCTGCGGATTATAGGCAGGATTTTTCTTAGCGGCAGTATAAAAAAGGGGTGAACACGCATCCGGGACTGGCGGCATCCTCAATGATGGTGGATTCCCGTTAAGTCATTCAGCATGTGAATATTTTTTTTCCGGACTCTTTCTATCAGCCAGACAAGTGATAGCATGGAACTCTTGCTCACTTTATGGATTTATCTGATGGTCAGGTTAGGCAGTTTTGTGGCGGTTACCCTGGTGCTGGCGTCGTTTTCAGCATCTGCTGTCACTCAGTATCAATGTGTATTAACGCACCACACGCAGTCTGATGATGGCAACGATGTTTCTGAAGTCGTCAATAAAAACGCACAGGTCTATGATGCGGGTAATACGTTCAGCTTTTCTCCGGATGGCAGCAAAATGGTCACCAGCCCGGAACTGACGGACATCATCGGCAAAGACAATCAGCCCATGAAAGCCGGTGCACAAGATAACCTGATGTATATTCACGTAAAAGACAGTTTTGTTGTCGCCACGCAAACCGAAGGTTATGTTTACGGAGATTGCAAAGTGAATACCGCGAAGTAAAAATCCTGGCCACAGCATTTTCTGAATCCGGGCGTTACGTCTGTCCGCAACGCCCTGCAATAAATAGAAACACTCCTGCCAGTTCATTAGCACACTTCTTATAGTCGCCTGTTGCACGACGGGCTATCCTTGCGCACTTTTCCGGTCCCCACTTTTTTTCATTTTCGCCCGCTTCAAGAAGCAGACAAAAAAGGTATTTGCCCGCTTATGGCCTTACTTAACGACGAAATCCGCGACCATACTGCCGAGTCCGTCCTTTTCGTTCGTCGTGCCGTGATCGCATTTATGGTGGTGATCCTCCTGTCGTCTGCGCTGGTGTTTAACCTGTATCACCTGCAGGTGGGCATGCATGATTTTTATCAGACCCGCTCGAATCAGAATGACATCAAAATGCTGCCGATCGCGCCCAGTCGCGGGTTGATCATGGATCGCAACGGTGTCGTGCTGGCGCAAAATATCACCCTGTACCAGATTGAAGTCATCCCGGGAAAAGTGCCTGATCTCAACGCCACGCTGAATGCGCTGAAACCCATTGTTGATCTGACACAGGACGATCTGGACAGTTTTCACGATGCGATGATCCACGGACGTCGCTTTGCGCAGATCCCGCTGAAGCTGGCGCTGACGGATGTTGAAGTGGCGCGTTTTTCCGTCAATCAGTTTGATTTCCCCGGCGTCTCTATCAGCACCTATCAGCAGCGCCGTTATCCGTACGGTGCGGAACTGGCGCATGTCGTGGGTTATGTTTCGAAGATAAACGACAGAGATGCCAAACGTCTCGAGGCGGAGGGTATCGCTGAGAATTACGCGGCTGACCACGATATTGGTAAGCAGGGCGTTGAAAAATACTATGAAAACATTTTGCATGGCCGCACCGGCTATCAGGAAGTCGAGGTCGATAACCACGGTCATGTGGTGCGTTTACTGAAAGAGGTTCCGCCGCAGGCCGGGCAAAATATCTATCTGACGCTTGATCTGGATTTGCAGCAGTACATCGAAAAAGTGCTGAAAGGGCAGCGTGCGGCAGTGGTGGTGATGGATCCGCGTGACGGCGGGATCAAAGCGATGGTCTCCAGCCCGAGCTATGATCCGAACCCGTTTGTGAACGGCATTTCCAGTAAGCAATACAGCGCGTTACTGAAGAACCCGGATCTGCCGCTGATTAACCGCGTGACCCAGGGGCTGTATCCACCGGCCTCGACGGTGAAACCGTTTATGGCAACATCGGCGCTGTTTGAAGGGGTGATCACGCCACAAACCACGTTCTTTGGTGCGCCGACCTGGACGCTGCCGGGCACAGAACGGCATTACCGCGACTGGCTGAAAACCGGTCACGGCCTGCTGAATGTCACCAAAGCTATCGAAGAGTCCGCTGATACTTTCTTCTACCAGGTGGCCTATGAAATGGGCATCGACCGTATTCATACCTGGCTGAGCAAATTTGGTTACGGGCAGTCGACAGGTATTGATCTGGATGAGCAATATAACGGCGTACTGCCGAGTCGCGAATGGAAACTGAAGGTACATAAAAAAGGCTGGTATCAGGGCGATACCGTGTCTGTGGGCATCGGTCAGGGCTACTGGGTGGCGACGCCGATCCAGATGGTGCGGGCGCTGAGCGCACTGGTGAACAACGGTAAACTGGAAACGCCTCACCTGTTATATTCCGCCAAAAGCGGCAAAGTGATCACGCCGTATAAAATGCCGCCGACGCAGCAAATCGCTGACCCGAAATCGCCCATCTGGGGCATCGTGAAAAACGGGATGTTCGGGATGGCTAACCTCCCGAATGGTACCGGTTATAAACTTTTCCACACCGCGCCTTATCAGATTGCGGCAAAATCCGGCACCTCGCAGGTTTTCAGCCTGCGTGAGAATCAGGTATACAACGCCAAAATGACGCCGGTACGTTTGCGTGACCACATCTTCTATACGGCGTTTGCCCCTTATAAACACCCGACGGTGGTGATGGCGCTGATCATGGAAAATGGCGGCGGCGATGGTGTGGTGGCCGGGCCGACCGCGCGGGCGATCCTCGACCATATTTTCCTGCCGCCGCAGGCGGTGATGTGTGATCCGGCCAAAGCGGATAATCCGGCAGACTGCGAACAACCGGTGCCGGCGCCAAATTCTCTGGGTTTCAGTGAGCATTGATCCGGGCGTGTGATCAGAGCATTTCAAAGGGCACGTTGTTGAGCCGGGCAACGTGTTTTCCAATTTCTTCTGTTGTCTTCATATGATCAAAATGAATATGACTGTAGTCAGGAAACTGAGTTTTATCGACGCCTAACACTTTGGTCACCCGGATGTTTTGAGTGGGAGGTAACCCTGCATATAAATTCAGACCCGGGCGGCCGATAACGAGTATTTCATTGTGGCTATATTGTTTACGGATCGAATTATCTTGCGCCATGAGATCAGCAGGGGTTAAAAGTTGCTGATATCCACCAGAACATCTGAATTTCCCTTTTCCTCTTCCGCTCTTAATACAGTCCACCAGCTCATAGGGCCTGACTACTGCTCCCAGGGGATTGTAGTATTCCCGTCCCGCATGGTTGATAAAATTAACGTCACGCGGGAATGTCCCAAGTATATTTTGTCGCGGTACTTCAAGTACCAGCGCGATGCTGTGATACATCCCGGTATACCTTGAGGTCTGTGTCGTGAATTTTTTAATATCTTTTAAATCAACCAGTGAGGTACTGAAAATATCCCAGCCATTAAACAGGGAAGCCGCGACCTGTCGGCAGAAAGGGCTTTCGTTCAGTTCAAAGGTATGCACTAAAACATGGTTCTCAGGAAGGACAGTCCAACTTTGAAGCGTTGTTAGCCTCTGCTGCTCATGGCGTTTTTTATTTTCCTGCTCCGTTAACAGCAGTTCTTCCGGGGATAGTTTGGCGGTCTTTTTTTTAAAAAATGGCATAATATTACTCCAGAAATCGTTAGTTTTTTTATAAAATCCGATGCCGTCTTTATTGTGATTTTATCAGCGGTGAATTCCGTGCATGTTGCTATTCATTGAGATTATTTCGTATTTCAGTCCATTTATGTCAGCTGCTTTTTCCGTTGCAACCTGAGGGGCATCTGCATAATAAGAATACATGTTATAGTCAGATTCAATTTTTCCACATCATCCAGATGAATGTTTAATATCCTGCTTTTTAATAAAATGAATTCCTGATTTTTTATGGGAAAACATAATAATCTCGTTGGTAAATTTTAGGGGAATATGGTGGGGAATATAACATATGCGTTTTTTTTAATGACTTAATCACTTCTTAAGAATAATGATATTGCAGCTTCTCTTTAACGGGAGGTATAAGCGGCCGTGAAACCGGCAGATTTTTTCATTGCGTATGTTTTATGCGACGGAAAGCCGTCATCCCCTGCGAAACAGCGTGTGTCATAAAATGGCGACAGTCACGTTATGTGTTGTCGTCATTTGGAGACATTTAACACATTGATAATTAAGCGTTTGAATTACTTCATCGAATACTGTTGGGTTTCGGCGACACTCCGGGTGTTTTTTAAACGGATTATTGCGCGTCGTGCAGATGCCTGAAAACACGTTTAAAATAAAAAACCTTTAAATTCATAATCTTGGTAATTTAACTTTAAAGTTGGCACGCATCCTGCTAGAATCGGGCAGTTGCTCATTCACCTGATTATGATTGGCTCACGCGAAAGCGTTGATATGCTCATAATGTCCGAATGACGCCAAAGAAACGGTGCCTATCGTTCACCCGACCGATAATCGTTGCGCAAGCACGTTATCAAGCATCGAACGACACGTTGAGTGAGGCACCACCTCTTCCGGTTTGCTGAACATCCGTCAGGATGTTCAGCAATACCAACCCCTCTGAAGTCTGCCTTTTTGTTTCCCAATCCTTTTACATATCCTCTCTGACACTGGCTGTTCAAACCGTTGTCCGCTAGCATGACGTTATCTGTGGTCAATGAGATGAATGCGTTGAAAAGAGGACGTTTATTCCCCGGCTCGTTACGTCAGCTGGTACTGATGGCTTTCCTGCTGGTGATGCTGCCGTTGCTGGTGCTGGCCTATCAGGCCTATGACAGCCTCGATCAGCTCAGCCGGCAGGCGGCGCGTATCAACCGCACCACGCTGAGTGATGCGCGTCGCAGTGAATCGATGTCCGGCATCGCGCTGGAGATGGAGCGCAGCTACCGCCAGTATTGTGTCCTTGACGATCCGACCCTTTCCCGCCTTTATCAGAATCAGCACAAGCAATATGCCCAGTTGCTGGATGCCCATGCGTCTGTGCTGCCGGATTTACGTTATTACCAGACGCTGCGCACCTTACTGACTCAACTGACACTACCGACCTGCCTGAATAACTCGCCGGATAAAGATTCCTCTGCACGGCTGGAAAATTTCTCGCGCACCAATGCCGAAATGGTACAGGCGACGCGGGAAGTGGTGTTCTCGCGCGGACAGCAACTCCAGCGCGCGATTGCCGAACGTGGTCAGTTCTTTGGCTGGCAGGCGCTGGTACTTTTTCTGCTCAGTGGCGCACTGGTGGTGCTGTTCACCCGCATGATTATCGGGCCGGTGAAAGGTGTTGAACGAATGATCAACCGGCTGGGTGAAGGACGTAATCTGGGCGATGTGACCCGTTTCAAAGGGCCGCGGGAGATCCGATCGCTGGTGCAGCGCATCGTCTGGCTGAGTGAACGTCTTGCCTGGCTGGAATCACAGCGCCACGAATTCCTGCGCCATATTTCTCATGAACTTAAAACCCCGCTCGCCAGTATGCGTGAAGGCACCGAACTGCTGGCAGATGAAGTGGCCGGGCCGCTGACGCCGGATCAAAAAGAGGTGGTGGCTATCCTCAATAGCAGCAGCCGTCACCTGCAAACGCTGATTGAACAACTGCTCGATTACAACCGCAAGCTGGCTGATGCGCCGACGCTGAGTGTGTTTGTCGATCTTAAAGCGCTGGTGGATGACGTCGTAACGGCTAACAGCCTGCCCGCCCGCGCAAAGAAAATCCGCAGTGAAGTGATGATCGGCGCACCCCGGTGTCTGGCGGAACCGACCTTACTGAGGCGGGTGCTGGATAATCTCTATTCCAATGCGGTGCACTACGGGGCTGAATCCGGTACTATTTGGGTCCGTAGCTGGCAGGAAAACGGACGGGTGATAATCGAGGTGGCGAACACCGGAATACCGATCCCGCAGGCCGAGCGCACGATGATTTTTGAACCTTTTTACCAGGGTAGCCAGCAGAGGAAAGGGGCTGTAAAAGGCAGCGGTCTGGGGTTGAGTATTGCTCAGGACTGTATTCGCCGCATGCATGGAGAGCTGCAACTGGTTGCCGTTGAGGATGCGGACGTCTGTTTTCGTATCGAATTGCCCCTGACGGCTGAGAAGAATGAATAATGATGAAATTTTCAGGCTGGTTGCATGTGCTGTTACGCTGCCGGGTAATCTTATTGAGCATACCGCTGGTGCTTGCAGGCTGCGCGCCGCATTCCGCCAGTAATCCCTATTATCAGCAAGTTTCCGATCAGGTCGTGCCTGACAGCAAAGTGATCGACTTTCGCATTGCGCCCTGTGAAACCCTCTGGGCGCTGGATGACAGCGACGCGCTGACCAATTCGCTGTACTGGTTACGGGCGATGGACTGCGCTGACCGGATGAGTGATGCGCAGGCGCGTTACCAGGCGCAGCAGATCCCGGCCACAAGTTGGGAACAGGTGTTTAAACAAAGCATCCTGCTTGCCGGTGCGGATCCCGATCAGCAACAGCGTCGCGCATTGCTGGCGAAAGTGAGCGAGTACCGTGGCCAGATGCCGGGTTCGATTCGCCCGCTGGTGCAGTTATGGCGTGAACGTCAGAATTTGCAGGTGGTGCTGGGGGATGAAAAAGCCCGCAATGCCCGTCAGCAGGTGATGAATGAAGAAAAACTTCAGACGATGATCGCCGGACAGCAGGTGCTGGAAAACAATCTTGCGGATACGCGGCGTAAACTGGAAAACCTGACCGACATTGAGCGTCAGCTTTCCTCGCGTAAACAAATTCAGGGAGATTTGCCGGATAACGACGCCAGCGTACCTGCGAAAGCGACATCCGGTAAGCCGGTCAAACCTGCCGAAACCTATGCGCCGCCCGCTAAGGATCAGAACGCAAAATGACGATACGTAAAGCTGCCAGTTTATTGCTGGTTGATGACGATCCCAGCCTGTTAAAACTGTTGGGCATGCGCCTGACCAGCGAAGGTTTTCGCGTCACCACGGCGGAAAGCGGCGCTGAAGCGTTGCGTTTGCTGCATCGCGAACGTATTGATCTGGTGCTGAGTGATTTGCGCATGGATGAAATGGACGGCATGGCGCTTTTCGCCGAAATCCAGAAATTCCAGCCCGGCATGCCGGTGATCATTCTGACGGCGCACGGTTCTATTCCCGATGCGGTGGCTGCCACCCAGCAGGGCGTATTTGGATTTCTCACCAAGCCGGTTGACCGCGATGCGTTGTATAAAGCTATCGATGAAGCGCTGGCGCAGTCCAGCCCGTCAGTCGATGAAAGCTGGCGCGAATCGATTGTCACCCGCAGCCCGATTATGTTGCGTCTGCTTGAACAGGCCAATATGGTCGCACAGTCTGATGTCAGCGTGCTGATTAACGGCCAAAGCGGCACCGGTAAAGAAGTGCTGGCGCAGGCCATTCACGGTGCCAGCCCGCGCGGCAAGAAAGCCTTTATTGCCATTAACTGTGGCGCATTGCCGGAACAGTTGCTGGAATCCGAATTATTCGGTCATGCTAAAGGGGCGTTTACTGGCGCGGTGAGCAGCCGTGAAGGTCTTTTCCAGGCAGCGACCGGCGGCACATTGTTCCTTGATGAAATCGGCGATATGCCCTTGTCGCTGCAGGTGAAATTGCTGCGCGTGTTGCAGGAACGCAAGGTGCGCCCGCTGGGCAGCAATCAGGATGTCGATGTGGATGTGCGCATTATTTCTGCGACGCACCGTGATTTGCCAAAAGCGATGGAGAAGGGTGAGTTTCGCGAAGACCTGTTTTATCGCCTCAATGTCGTCAGCCTGAAGCTGCCGACGTTGAGTGAAAGATCAGAAGACATTCCGCTGCTGGCCAATCATCTGCTGCGTGTTGCGGCGCAGCGACATAAACCTTTTGTGCGCAGTTTTTCGACGGATGCGCTGAAACGGCTGATGGCTGCCAGCTGGCCGGGCAATGTGCGCCAGTTAGTGAACGTCATCGAGCAATGTGTGGCGCTGACGTCTGCACCGGTGATCAGCGAAGCGCTGGTGCAACAGGCGCTGGAAGGTGAAAATACCGCGCTGCCAACGTTTGCCGATGCACGTAATCAGTTCGAGCTGAATTATCTGCGCAAGTTGCTGCAAATCACCAAAGGCAACGTGACGCAGGCAGCACGTATTGCCGGGCGTAACCGCACTGAGTTTTACAAGTTGCTGTCCCGTCATGAATTAGAAGCGACCGATTTTAAAGAGTAACGGGAATTTACTTTCAGAGGCTTGAGGTACATTCCTGCCGCTGAACTATGATACCTTTAGCGTCTTCGCATGCCTCCGGCATCCGAAACCAGATTGTGAACCATGCTGCCGCTCAGGAAGGCGGAGAGCAAACGAATGATTATAAGGGTCCGCCATGAAAAAGATTGATGCGATTATCAAGCCATTCAAACTCGACGATGTCCGTGAAGCACTGGCTGAAGTCGGGATTACCGGGATGACCGTGACCGAAGTGAAAGGCTTTGGCCGTCAGAAAGGTCACACAGAACTGTACCGTGGTGCGGAATACATGGTCGATTTCCTGCCAAAAGTGAAAATCGAAATTGTCGTGGCGGATGACATCGTGGATACCTGCGTGGAAACTATTATGACCACCGCGCAGACCGGTAAAATCGGCGACGGTAAAATCTTCGTGTTTGATGTGGCGCGTGTGGTGCGTATCCGTACCGGCGAGCAGGACGAAGAAGCGATTTAATGTTTCATCAGGGCGGGTAATACGATGTTACCGGCCCTGAGTTTTTCCTCTGTTATTGCCCGTTTCCTCCTTCCTGTCTTGTTATACCAATCATTTTTTAATCACATCACTTCTCAACTCTTTGTTTATCCAGTTCTTAGCGGTTAATTCTGTTCATCAGCCCCCAAAGTTCCTCTCCGCCAATAACCACAAAAAATGCTATTTGTTAGTTTTGTGTGAAATTTGTGGGGTTTTTATTGTGACTTCATTGAAAAAGTGAGAGTAAAATCACGCTTGTTGTTATACCAGTTCGAATAACCTGTCAGATACGTTGTAATCACCGACTAAAACAATTCAGGGTGAAAGTATCAGGCGGCCGGAACTGGTGTGGATTGATCTCCGTTGATCGTGGTTTTCACACCCATTCAGAAGGCTTTGCAATGTCACAACCAGAAAAACCCATACGCATTTCCCGGCGCGTATTTTTAGGGGGCGCACTGGCGGCGCTTTCCGTTCCGTTGATGAATAAGCTGCTGCTCAGCCCGGTCTATGCCGCGCCGGTTGCCGGTTTGTCACAGGCAAAACAGGATTTCACCCAACTCTCGCGGTATCTGACCGGTCACGACCGGCTGGACCTGGCCCTTTCTGAACGTTATTACCAGACGATGTTAGCGCTGTACCCGGACTTCACCGCACAGGTTCAGGCGTTGCAGGCGTTTATCACGGCGAATCACATTGATGCCGCTGAACTGCAAAAATCGCTGGATGCACAGCAGCCCGCGCTGGCGAAACTGCCGCGCAGCATTCTTCAGGCGTGGTATCTCGGCGTGGTCGGCGATGGCAAACAGGCGGTTTGTCTGGCGTATGAAAATGCGCTGATGAATGTTGCGGTTCGCGATCACCTCAACCCGCCGAGTTATGCCTACGGCGCTTACGGCACCTGGGCAAAACAGCCTGTCTGAAAATAACGTTCAAAAAGGGTTAAACAATGAGTGAACAACTTTCCGCTGACGTCGTCGTCATCGGCTCGGGGAGCTGCGGCTCGCTGGTCGCACAGCGTCTGGCAAAACAGGGCATCTCCGTCATTATTCTCGAATCCGGCCCGCGTATTGATCGCGGTACGCTGACTGAAAACTTCCGTAATTCGCCGCGCAAAAAAGACTTTATGTCGCCATATCCGTACTCGGACTGGTCACCGCATCCGGTATATAAACCGGAAGATAATGATTATCTGCAACAGCAGGGACCGTATCCTTTCCCGGCGGAATACATCCGCATTATGGGCGGCACGACCTGGCACTGGGCGGCGCAGGCATGGCGTGTTCTGCCTAATGATATGAAGATTAAAACACTGTACGGCGTCGGGCGTGACTGGCCGTTGTCGTACGATGAGCTGGAACCGTTTTATTACGAAGCCGAAGTGAAAATGGGCGTGTCCGGTGCGCCGAATAACGGTTCACCGCGCAGCCAGCCCTTCCCGATGGAACCGGTCGCTGAATCCTGGCTGCAACAGCGTTTCCGCGAGCGTCTGGCACCGGGCGGTTATGAGGTGATCGTTAACACCACCGCCCGTAACAGCCGTAACTATGACGGGCGTCCTGCCTGCTGCGGTAATAACAACTGCATGCCGATTTGCCCGATTGACGCGCAATATCACGGCGGCATCGCCGCGCAGGCTGCGGAAGCGGCGGGTGCAAAACTGATCACCAGCGCGGTAGTTTACCGTCTGGAGCATGATGAGAAAGGCCGTATTGTTGCCGCGCATTATTACGACCCGGATAAAGGCGAACATAAAGTTACGGCGAAAAACTTTGTGCTGGCGGCCAACGGCATCGAAAGTCCGAAACTGCTGCTGATCTCCGCCAGCGATAAATATCCTGACGGGCTGGCAAACAGTTCCGGCACCGTCGGGCGTCACCTGATGGATCACCCGAGTAACTCACTGACCTTCGAAACCGAAGAACCGTTGTGGGCGGGACGCGGGCCAATGAGTCCGGCGTCTATCAACAGCCTGCGCGACGGCGATTTCCGTAAAGATTACGCCTCGTTCCGTATCGATATCGCCAACTCATCTCAGGTGCAGTCGGTAACGCAAGATCTGCTGGCGGAAGGCGTTTACGGCATCAGCCTGGATAACGAAATTCGTCGCCGTGCCTCGCACCAGACCAGCCTGAAAAACGTGATGGAGCAGTTGCCGAATTACGATAACCGCATCATTCTCAGCGACAAAAAAGACAAACTGGGCATCCCGAAACCGGCAGCGATTTACCACATGGACGATTATGTGCATCGCGGTATGGCGCGCGCGGTAAAAGAATATACCGAGATCGCCAGACTGATGGGCGGCACCAATTTGCGCTTCAGCAAGCCGGGCGTTTACGGCAACAACCAGCATATTACCGGCACGATGAGCATGGGGCATGACCCGAAAGATTCCGTGGTGGATGCGTTCGGACGTACTCATGACCATGAAAATCTGTTCATCACCAGTACCGGTGTCATGCCGACCTCGGCCACGGTCAATTCGACGCTGACCGCTGTCGCACTGGCGTTACGCACTGCTGATCATCTTGCCAAAACTGCGCTATAGGCTGACTGACATGACTCTGAATCGTTTAACTCAAAAACGTCTGACGGGCGCGTTGCTGGCCTTTGGCCTGAGCCTGACGGCGGGCACAGCTTATGCCGCGTTATCGCCGGAACAGGATGCGCTGATCAGGAAAGGCGAATATGTCGCGGTCGCCGGGGACTGCGTGGCCTGTCACTCCACCGAAGGCGGCAAACCGTTCGCCGGTGGCCTCGGACTGGCAACGCCACTGGGCACTATTTACTCGAGCAACATTACGCCGTCTAAAAAAGACGGTATCGGCAATTACACGCTGGAGCAATTTGAACACGCGGTGCGTGATGGCGTGCGCGGTGATGGTGCGAATCTGTATCCGGCGATGCCCTACACCTCGTATGCCAAAATCAGCGATGACGACATGAAAGCGCTGTACGCCTACTTTATGCAGGGCGTGGAGCCGGTGGATGTGCCGTCAACGCCGACGGCGCTGCCGTTCCCGTTCAACGTGCGATTGTCGATGGCAGGCTGGAATTTACTGTTCCTCGAAAAAGGCGCGTTTAAAGCCGATCCGTCGAAAAGCGATCAGGTCAACCGTGGCGCGTATCTCGGCGAGGCACTGGCGCACTGCAGCACCTGCCATACGCCGCGTAATGCGCTGATGGCGGAACAGGGCGATAAAGCGCTGGGCGGCAGCAGTCTGGGCACCTGGTTCGCGCCGAACATTACGCCGGATGCGGTCAGCGGGATTGGCAACTGGAGCACCGGTGAGATCGCCGGTTACCTGAAAACCGGTCACGCGCCGGGTAAAGCGCAGGCGGCAGGGCCGATGGCAGAAGCGATCGACCATAGCCTCAGCCATCTGAGTGACAGCGATTTGCAGGCCATTGCCGTCTGGCTGAAACAGATCACGCCGGTCAGTCAGCAAGGGCAGGCGAGAGCCGCAGACCAGTTCGGATCACCGGCAAATTATGCCGATTCTTTGCGTGGTGTTCCGCGTCCGGCTGATGCCGATAAAATGACTGGCTGGCAGGTTTATGATGGCTATTGTGCCAGTTGCCATCAGCCCGATGGCCGTGGCAGCAAGGACGGTGGCCTGCCATCGCTGATCAATAATACAGCGCTCGGGCACCTGAACAGCGACAACCTGGTGATGGCGATTCTGCATGGCGTGCAGCGCGGGCCGGAAAGCAAAGATGTCGCGATGCCAGCGTTTGAGCATTTACTGTCGGATACGCAGGTCGCTACGCTGAGCAATCAGTTGTTGCGGCAGTTTGGTAACGATCAGGCGAAAGTGACATCTGACCGCGTGAAAGAATTGCGTGCAGGTGGCAAACCTTCGCCGTTGCTTGAACTGGCGCACTGGGGCATGGGCATTGCGGGACTGGTGGTTATCCTGCTGATTGCGCTGTTCTTTGTACGTCGCCGACGTCGTCATTAATCTGTACTGAACAGCAATAAAAAAGGCTGACATTCTGTGTCAGCCTTTTCTTTTCGTGCAGGGATTAAATCACTTTATGCGGGCCGAAGCATTCGTAGTGAATATTCGCTTCGCTGATGTTCATCGCCAGCAGTTGTTTCGCTGCAAACTGCATAAAGCCGACCGGACCGCACAGGTAGAAATGCATCGCCGGATCGCTCAGCTGTGCGCTGACTTTGCTCAGATCCATCAGCCCCTGATACTGAAAATCTTCACCGGGTAAATCATTTGCCTGTGGCCGGTTATACCAGACATGGCTTTCCAGTTGCGGCAGGTTTTTCTGCGCGCTTGTCACTTCACCGGCAAATGCGTGCACGGCACCGTTTTCAGCCGCGTGCAGCCATTGTACCGGCGCATGATGTCCGCGTTCTGCCAGCGTATTGAGCATACCCAACATCGGCGTCTGGCCGACACCGGCAGAAATCAGCGCCACCGGCGTGGTATCGCTGATATCCATAAAGAAATCACCGTGCGGGGCAGCAAGATGAATGATGTCGCCCGGCTGCGCAAAATTATGCAGGAAGTTGGATACGGCACCTTGCCCTTCGCGTTTTACCGCGATGCGGTAGGTTTTGCCGTTCGGTGCCTGGGTCAGGGAATACTGGCGGATTTCCTGATTTTCCAGTGAGGCATCGCGGATATATACCGCCAGATATTGCCCTGGCTGGAAGTCGGCCACCGGTTTACCGTCGACAGGTTCCAGCAGGAAAGAGGTAATCAGTTCACTCTGCGGTTGTTTGTCGGCGATGCGGAATTCACGCGTGCCGCGCCAGCCCCCCGTTTTTTCTGCGCTGTCCTGATAAATCTCGGTTTCACGGTTAATAAACACATTCGCCAGCACGCCATAGGCTTTGCCCCATGCATCCAGCACTTCCTGACCCGGACTGAACATTTCATCCAGCGTTGCCAGCAGGTGAGCGCCGACAATATTGTATTGCTCAGGCTGGATGGTGAAGCTGGTGTGTTTTTGCGCGATGCGTTCCACTGCAGGCAGCAGCGCCGCCAGATTTTCAATATTGGCGGCATAAGCGCAGATGGCATCAAACAGCGCCTGACGCTGATCGCCGTTGCGCTGGTTGCTCATATTGAAGATGTCTTTCAGTTCGGGATTATGCGCAAACATACGGTCATAAAAGTGTGCGGTCAGTTTCGGACCGGTCGCGGCGAGCAAAGGAATAGTGGATTTAACGGTGGCGATAGTGGCTGAATCAAGCATGGTGAACACCTTGTCTGTGATGATTTTATTTAAACATGTATTTTAAATGCATCTTATATAAACCCACTATTTCTGTAAACACCCCCTAAAGGGGTAAGGGCTTTTCCCGACAGGGGCTGAGTCACAAAGCTGAAATTTGTACATGTTCAGGTGAATATTTATCCCTTGATTATGGACAGATGTTCGCAGATCAAAGCCTTGCTGTATCTGGAGCCAATCGTTTGCCTAAAAACCTCAAACTGACCCTATCCGAAGGCCGCTTAAACATTTACACTGTGGCGCAGAACCCGGAAGGGGCGTTTATTTTTAGTTTGTTGAGTCAGGAGATGCGGATGTTAAAGCGTGAAATGAACATTGCCGATTATGATGCTGAGCTGTGGGCAGCAATGGAAAAAGAAGTTGTTCGTCAGGAAGAACATATCGAGCTGATTGCGTCAGAAAACTATACCAGCCCGCGTGTCATGCAGGCTCAGGGTTCGCAACTGACCAACAAATATGCAGAAGGCTACCCGGGCAAACGTTATTACGGTGGCTGTGAGTACGTCGACATCGTTGAACAACTGGCTATCGACCGTGCAAAAGAATTGTTCGGTGCAGATTTCGCCAACGTTCAGCCGCACTCCGGCTCACAGGCAAACTTCGCGGTGTATACCGCACTGCTGCAACCGGGCGACACCATTCTGGGGATGAACCTTGGCCATGGCGGTCATCTGACGCACGGTTCACCGGTTAACCTTTCCGGTAAGCTGTATAACGTGGTGCCTTATGGTATCGACGAAAGCGGCGACATCGATTACGAAGACGTGAAACGTCAGGCCGAACTGCACAAACCAAAAATGATCATCGGCGGCTTCTCTGCATTCTCCGGTATCGTTGACTGGGCAAAAATGCGTGAAATCGCCGACAGCGTTGGCGCTTACTTCTTCGTTGACATGGCACACGTTGCCGGTCTGATTGCTGCGGGCGTTTACCCGAACCCGGTTCCACACGCACACATCGTGACCACCACCACGCACAAAACGCTGGCTGGCCCACGCGGCGGTCTGATTCTGGCGAAAGGCGGCGACGAAGAGTTCTACAAAAAACTGAACTCTGCTGTCTTCCCGGGTGGCCAGGGCGGCCCGCTGATGCACGTGATTGCCGGTAAAGCGGTAGCACTGAAAGAAGCGATGGAACCTGAGTTCAAAGCTTACCAACAGCAGGTGGCTAAAAACGCACAGGCAATGGTGGCTGTGGTTCTGGAACGCGGCTACAAAGTGGTTTCCGGCGGTACGCACAACCACCTGTTCCTGATGGATCTGGTCGATAAGAATCTGACCGGTAAAGAAGCCGATGCTGCTCTGGGTCGCGCTAACATCACTGTGAACAAAAACAGTGTACCTAACGATCCGAAGAGCCCGTTTGTGACCTCTGGTGTGCGTATCGGTACCCCGGCTGTGACCCGTCGTGGTTTCAAAGAAGCTGAAGTGCGCGAACTGGCTGGCTGGATCTGTGACGTGCTGGACAACGTGAACGACGAAGCAACGATCGAACGCGTTAAACAGAAAGTTCTCGACATCTGTGCACGTTTCCCGGTTTACGCGTAATATTTGCGAAGCCGTTAAGCTGCTAAAACCCGCTACGGCGGGTTTTTTTATGGGCATGTATCAGAATTTGTGAGCTGGCAGACATTACGGGAGTATGAAAGCGTCTGCGGATTGCTAGCGATTGTGAGCTTTGTCAAAGTATTGGCCTCACACCGGAGGATTTATGGAATTGCGTTCCACGCGCTGGCTTGCACTCAGTTATTTCACCTATTTTTTCAGTTACGGTATTTTTCTTCCTTTCTGGGGCCTGTGGCTTAAAGGTGAGGGGATCTCCTCCGAAAGCATCGGCTTGTTGCTGGGTGCTGGTCTGGTCGCCCGTTTTCTCGGCACGTTAATCATTTCGCCCTCCATCAAAGACCCTTCACATCTCATCACCGGTTTGCGTATTCTGGCGCTGCTTACGCTGGCGTTTGCCGTCGGGTTCTGGTTTGGCAACGGCTGGGCGTGGCTGATGATCAACATTGCCGGTTTCAGTCTGTTCTTCGGTCCGCTGGTGCCGCTGACCGATGCGCTGGCAGGCACGTTGCAACGCCAGATCAATATGGATTACGGCAAGGTGCGCGTCTGGGGATCCATTGCCTTCGTGATTGGATCGGCGGTGACCGGCAAGCTGGTTGAGGTCTACGGTCATAAGGCGATTTTGTACACACTGACCGCAGGCGTGGCCGCGATGCTGCTCGGCATGTTGCTGCGCCCGAGCGTGAAGCCGGTGGGAGAGCCGCGTACCAGCGGTGCGCCGGGTATTTCGTGGAAAGCGTTGCTTGGCGAAAAACCAGTCTGGCGTTTCCTGTTATGTGTGACGCTGTTGCAGGGCGCCCATGCGGCGTATTACGGTTTCAGTGCAATTTACTGGCAGGACGTGGGCTATTCTTCCACGACCATCGGCTATTTGTGGTCGCTGGGCGTCGTGGCGGAAGTGCTGGTCTTTACCTTTAGCAAACAGCTTTTCAACCGCTGGTCAGCGCGGGATCTGCTGCTGCTTTCGGCCGTGTGTGGCGTGGTGCGCTGGGGAATGATGGGCGCGTTTACCGCGTTGCCGTGGCTGATTGTGATGCAGATTCTGCACTGTGGCACGTTTACGGTTTGCCATCTGGCGGGCATGCGATTTATCGCCGCACGACCACGTGATCAGGTGATCCGCCTGCAATCGGTGTATTCCGCACTGGCGATGGGGGGCGGCGTGGCCGTGATGACCATGGTATCCGGTTTCCTGTTCGAACATCTGCATGCCGGATTGTTCTGGGTGATGGCGCTGCTGGCGGTGCCGGCGATTTTCCTGCGTCCGGTGGTTACGCCGTCAGCGCCGGAGACGTCAGCCCGTTAGGGGGCTTCGAGCAGCGAGCGGATACGTTTACGCTGCTCTTTGGCCAGCGGTAGTTGCGTGTGGATCACCAGCGGGTCGGCGTCGGTGCTGCGGGTGGCGTAAGGGGTGACAATCAGCGCTACGCCACTTGGCGCACCGAATTTATAGAAATCTGCCAGCGTCTGATATTTGATGTTCAGCGGCAGCAGCGTCGCTTCGCGAATTTGCTGCTCGACCGCTTCTTCCAGCTGCGGATTGTCGTGCGTCAGCAGCAAAATTTGTTTTTCCTGCAAGGCATTACCCTGCATCAGCCACGCGCCGAAAGTGATCGCCACCAGCCCGATTTCATCCTCAGAAAGCGTAATCAGATATTCGTGTTCGAAACCCTGCAACGCCTCGCGGGTGGTTCGCACCAGACGCGGATACATGCGGTTCACTTCTTCCTGCATCAGATTGTCGATGCCGATGCCAAAATGACAGCGTTCGATCGCCGGGCCCAGATGGGCGAAAAGCTGGCCGACCAGCCCTTCGTAACTGCTGAATTTCATCCCGGCGATATCCTGAAAACGCGCCACCATATTTTCAATTTCTAATAACAGCCGCTGATCTTCCGTCGAACCGGAACTCTGATAACTGTGGATTTTCAGCATGCGTAACATCAGGGTGAAAAACTCACATTCGCACTCATCCAGCCGGCCGTTGCTGAGTTCCTGTAACTGAATAAACAGTTCGCGGGCGGCAGGATATTCGGGCTTTTCGCGCAGCCAGCGACGCTGTTGTTCGGTGAAGCGTAAGCCGGTCGGGCCATTGTTTTGCCACAGACAGTATTGCAGGCAGATGAGCATCAGCTGGCGGTCGTGTCCGCTCAGGGGTTTGGGTAATAACGCGCCGCAGTCTTCCAGCATCATGCCAAGAATGTCGGTGCGCAGAGCAGCCTTCGGGCAGGCCTGGCCTTCGAAGGCGATATGCAGCCAGGGAATAAAATGGCGGGAAACGAAGTCCGGTGAAATGCGCAATGTACGGCGCAAACCCTGAAATAAACACAGCCTTTGAGCGAGCGTATCGCCCTGAATGCGGCATTCTTTTTCGCTGTACTGCAGCACATCAAGCTGGTGGATCCGCTGAATTTCGCAGGTCACTTCCGCCAGATCTTCCCACGTCATGTCTAGCCCGACGCCGTTAATTTCGCTGATGATCTCCAGCTGAACCGCCGTCAGCGGCGCGTACAGCATCAGCAACACGTGGCAACGGCGTTGCGTAGCGGAAAGCGCAGGGGAGGGCTGTTTTTCTGGATTCATATCACCTGCCGAAAAGGTATCGCCTGAAATTATTAGTCAAGCATAGCAAAGCGAATGCCCGCAATAAGGCGCGGGGATTGGCTTTTACTCCGGCTTACAACTCAGATCACAGATATTTTTGACGACCGGTTAAATGCACAGCAAAATACTGTTACTTAGTAACAATATAATGGCGCCTGATATGGAAATGACGTTACACCAGGCCCGGAACCGGCCTTTCTCCCGTTACGCCAAATGGCTGGGCGTTGCGCTGTTCTGTCTGCCCGCAACGGTGCTGGCGCACCCGCACAGTTTTATTGATATGCAGACCACGCTCGTGGCGAATGAAACCTCGCTGACCGGGCTGAAAATGGTCTGGACGATGGATGAAATCACCTCGGCAGATTTGCTGTACGACGCACAGAACGCCAAACCGGGGTCGGATATCTGGAAGAAACTGGCGGCCGAAGTCATGGCGCGGGTGCTGAGTCAGCATTACTTCACAGATTTCTATCGCGACGGAAAACCGGTGAAATATCTGGATCTGCCCAGTGAGTATCAGCTTTCCCGTAAGGGCGATCAGGCAGTGCTGGAATTCGTCCTGCCGCTGGCCAAACCGCAAGGGCTGGAAGGCAAACCGATGGAATTCTCCACTTTTGATCCTTCGTATTTTGTCGATATGACCTATAAAGACAAAACCGCGTTGCATCTGCCACCGGCGCTGGAAAAACGCTGTACGCTGGCGCTGTTTACGCCGAAGCCGGATGCCTCGCTGCAAAATTATGCCCTGTCACTCGATAAGGCTGATGCCCCGCCGGAAGACATGGATCTTGGTCAGCAATTTGCTCAGAAGGTCACGCTGGAATGTCATTAATCTCCACGCCATCGAAAACCCTGTCCTGGCGCGATCTCTGGCCGCTGGCGGTATTTCTGTTGCTGCTGGCGGGCGGCGCTTCCCTGTTAATCCATTACTGGCCGCGTATTTTACTCAGCAGTATTATCTGGCAGCGGGAGTTACATCAGGAACTGGCGGGTCTGCTGCGGCAGGTGAAAGAAAATCCGATGCAGGCGGGTATGACGCTGGCCGGTTTTAGCCTGATTTATGGCGTGATCCACGCCATCGGGCCGGGGCACGGCAAAATCGTTATCACCACCTATCTGGCGACGCATCCTTCGCGACTGAAAAACAGCCTGAAGCTGACCTTCGCGTCGGCGATTGTGCAGGGGCTGGTGGCAATATTATTGGTCAGTGTGGTGCTCGGCGTGCTGCAACTGTCTTCGCGTCAGCTGCATCAGAGCAGTTTCTGGATGGAGCGGGGCAGTTTCATTCTGGTGATGTTGCTGGGGTTGCTGTTGTGCTGGCGGGCGCTTAAACGGATGTGGCAAACCATCAAAAGTTTGCGTCCGGTTCACGCCATGAAAATCCACAGCCTGTCGCCAATGGGCAATGAAACGCATGTCCACGACGAACATTGCGGTTGCGGCCATCAGCATGTGCCAAACGATCAGCAGCTTCAGGCGGGCGGAGATTTGCGCACGCAGGTGGCGATTGTGCTGGCGATGGGATTACGCCCGTGTTCCGGCGCGATCATGGTGTTGCTGTTTTCCAAAGTGATTGGCGTCTACAACTGGGGCGTGATTTCAGCCATTACGATGGCTATCGGCACGTCGCTGACCGTCTCGCTGATTGGCGTACTGGTGTTTTACAGCCGTGCGCTGGCGGTGAAACTAAGCGCAACCCGCACACCTGCGGCGTGGCAGCGGATCACCTGGTCGCTGCTGGCGCTGACCGGCGGAATTGTGCTGCTGGTGGCGGGCATTTTGCTCTTCAGCACTGGCGGCGGTGATGTTTCGCCGATAACCGGCGGGCCATTCAGGGGATAACCTCCTGTACATAAACAACAGACATAAAAAAACGGACGCCCGAAAGGACGCCCGTTTTTTTTAACTGATACTCAGCGGAATTAACGCTTCAACGCTTCGCTCAGTTCATCACGCATGGTCATCAGAATACCTTTAACGACGCGTGGGTTGCCGGCAACGATGTTGCCTGACGAGAAGTGGTTGTGGCCGCCAACAAAGTCAGTCACCACGCCGCCGGATTCACGAACCAGCAGTTCGCCGCCAGCGAAATCCCAGGGCTTGAGGGCGATTTCGAAGAAACCGTCAACGCGGCCAGCGGCCACGTAGGCCAGATCCAGCGCAGCAGAACCGGTGCGGCGGAAGTCTGCACATTCGGTGAACAGTTTGCCAACCACATTCATGTAGCTGGTTGCGTGTTGTTTTGCTTTGAACGGGAAACCGGTCGCCAGAATGGTGCCGTCGAGATCTTTCGCGTTAGTACCGCGCAGACGGTAACCGTTCAACTGTGCACCCTGACCACGGCTCGCGGTGAACAGTTCGTTACGCATTGGATCGTAAACTACCGCGACTTCAGTGCGGCCTTTGATGCGCACGGCGATAGAAACAGCGAAATGTGGGAAGCGTTTAACGAAGTTGGTAGTGCCATCCAGCGGGTCGATAATCCATTGTACGTCTTTGTCTTCGCCTTCCAGCTCGCCACACTCTTCACTGATGATGGTGTGTTTTGGATAGGATTTGCGAATAACATCGATAATCATGTGTTCTGCATCGCGGTCTACGTTGGTAACAAAATCGTTGGTACCTTTTTGTGTAGATTCTACAGAGTCTGGCGTTTCGTAATGTTT
The DNA here is from genome assembly GCF_963881615.1 of Rahnella sp. CJA17(1/100). Lineage (NCBI taxonomy): Bacteria > Pseudomonadati > Pseudomonadota > Gammaproteobacteria > Enterobacterales > Yersiniaceae > Rahnella > Rahnella sp. CJA17(1/100). Next base: position 141,212 of record NZ_CAWOJA010000022.1, read on the forward strand.
GGCAATCAGGTTACCGGCCTTGCGCGCAGCGCGCACGGCGATGGTGAGCATCGGATGCATGGATATCTTCCAACTAGGATGTTAAAGAACGGGAATACGGGAAACGGCGCGCAGTATAGCAGGGGTTCTGAAAATTAACTACCGTTGTGTTAGGCTGTTGTGATTTTCCGTCTGGTTAAGAGTTCCTATGCTGCCCAATATCCGCATTGTATTAGTAGAAACGTCCCACACTGGCAATATGGGCTCTACCGCCCGTGCTATGAAAACCATGGGTTTATCAAGCCTTTATCTGGTGAATCCGCTGGTAAAACCTGACTCTCAGGCTATCTCTTTGTCTGCCGGAGCCAGTGATGTCATCGGTAACGCGACAATTGTTGATACGCTTGATGAAGCGCTGGCGGGCTGTAGTCTGGTGATCGGCACCAGCGCACGTTCCCGCACACTGCCGTGGCCGATGCTTGAACCGCGCGAGTGCGGTGAGCACAGTGCGAAAGCCGCACAAACCGCGCCGGTGGCGCTGGTGTTTGGCCGCGAACGCGTCGGGCTGACCAACGAAGAACTGCAAAAATGTAACTATCACGTGTGCATTCCGGCAAACCCTGAATACAGCTCGCTGAATCTGGCGATGGCTGTGCAGATTATTGCCTATGAAGTACGCGTCGCACATCTGGCCTTGCTGGAAGCGGCAAAACCGCAGATTGAATATGAAGAGACACCGTATCCGCTGGTCGACGATCTCGAACGTTTTTATCAGCATCTGGAAAAAACCTTGCTGGAAACCGGCTTTATTCGTCAGGCACATCCGGGGCAGGTGATGAGCAAATTACGCCGTCTGTTTACCCGTGCACGACCTGAATCTCAGGAATTAAACATCCTGCGCGGTATCCTGACGTCGATTGAAAAGACTCATAGCAACAAAGAATAAGTATCGGAATTTGATTATAAAACACCGGTTTGTGGCTTTTTATCAAAGGGTTGTCGATTATCAGTAAATGACAGAAATCGTGCGGTTCTGTCCGATCTGTAATACTTGAGTAAATTACTAGGTTAAATAGTTGACTGTTTTACTCGGGAATGGCAGACTCGTTTGCATGTTCCGCACTATTGAATTTCTAAGTCATTTAAACAGGTAACCATGCTATGAGACTGACATCCAAAGGCCGTTATGCCGTGACCGCTATGCTCGACGTTGCACTGCATTCCCAGGAAGGACCAGTACCACTGGCTGACATTTCTGAGCGTCAGGGTATTTCCCTTTCTTACCTGGAGCAGCTTTTCTCGCGCTTACGCAAAAATGGTCTGGTTGCCAGTGTTCGTGGTCCGGGCGGTGGTTATCTGTTAGGTAAAGATTCTGGTGATATCGCCGTTGGTGCAGTGATTACTGCCGTTGACGAATCTGTCGATGCGACCCGTTGCCAGGGTAAAGAAGGCTGCCAGAATGGCGAACGTTGCCTGACTCACACCTTATGGCGTGATCTGAGCGAACGCATCAGTGGCTTCCTGAACAATATTACACTGGCAGAGCTGGTCAATAATCAGGAAATCCTGGAAGTGGCCGACCGCCAGAACGGGGAAACCCGTCGTCAGCCGAATGGCCGCCAGATGGAAACTATCAACGTCAATCTTCGAGCCTAATCCCTGTCATCCTTCGCGCCGCCTCGGGGTTTGCTCCGTTGCCGCCTTGATGCGACACGAATGATTTAGGGGATGCATGTGAATTTTTACGTTACTCAAAGCCCGCGGAAATGCACATTTCTGCGGGCTTTTGCTTTTCTGACGTCAATTCTTACCGATTAGTGCCCGCAAAGCGTCATTTCCCTTTTAAGAAGCCGTGAACCCGTTTTAAACTGGATGTCGTTTTTAATTCTTTCGTTCGAAGCCGAACGCGCAGTCCGGAGCTTACCTGCCATGAAATTACCTATTTATCTTGATTACTCTGCCACCACGCCGGTTGATCCGCGTGTTGCACAGAAAATGATGCAGTGTTTAACACTGGACGGTACTTTCGGTAATCCGGCTTCCCGTTCTCACCGTTTCGGCTGGCAGGCTGAAGAGGCGGTGGATGTAGCGCGTAACCAGATTGCCGAGCTGATTAATGTCGATCCGCGTGAAATCGTCTTCACATCGGGCGCCACCGAATCTGACAATCTGGCGATTAAAGGTGCCGCCCACGCGCACAGCGCGAAAGGCAAACACATTATTACCAGCCAGACTGAGCATAAAGCGGTGTTAGACACCTGTGCTCAACTGGAAACCGAAGGCTTCGACGTCACCTATCTGGCGCCGCAGGCAGATGGTTTTATTCCGCCAGCGGCGATTGAAGCGGCGCTGCGCCCGGACACCATTCTGGTGTCCATCATGCAGGTGAATAATGAAATCGGCGTGGTACAGGATATTGCGACCATCGGCGAACTGTGCCGCAGTCGGGGCATCCTTTTCCATGTGGATGCGACCCAAAGTGTGGGCAAGATTGCGATTGATCTCAGCGAGTTGCAGGTTGATCTGATGTCGTTTTCCGCGCATAAGATTTACGGCCCGAAAGGCATTGGCGCGCTGTACGTGAGTCGTAAACCGAAAGTGCGGATTGACGCGCAAATCCACGGCGGCGGGCATGAACGCGGCATGCGTTCCGGTACATTGCCGGTGCATCAGATTGTCGGGATGGGCGAGGCTTATCGTATCGCCAAAGAAGAAATGACAACCGAAGTAGCGCGTCTGACTGAACTGCGCGATCGCCTGTGGAAAGGCATTCAGGCGCTGGATCAGGTGTTTCTGAACGGCACGCCGAAACATGCGGCACCGAATATTCTCAACGTCAGTTTTGCCAGTGTAGAAGGGGAGTCTCTGATCATGGCGTTGAAAGATCTGGCGGTATCGTCAGGTTCGGCTTGTACGTCTGCCAGCCTTGAGCCTTCCTATGTTCTGCGTGCTCTGGGATTAAGTGAAGAACTGGCGCACAGCTCCCTTCGCTTCTCGCTGGGGCGCTGGACAACGGAAGAAGAAATTGATTATGCGATTGCGCTGGTGGTGAAATCTGTCCGCCGCCTGCGTGAGTTGCCACCTGTTTATACGAAATGAAGTGCCACCCGATGAAAGGGTGATTTGCCTGTCATTGAAAATGAATATTCATTGAAGATAAAAAACATCAGGAGTGCTGTTATGAGTTCCGAAGTCACGACCAATGAAGCAATGTCCGTATTCCTTTCTTCCCAGCCTGCTGATGCGCGCTGGGGCGAAAAAGCCACACTGAGCACTGATTCCGCCGGTATGACCATTCATTTGAATGGCGGCGATGTGCTGACGGTCATTGCCCGTGCCGCGCGTCGTATCGACGGTCAGGGTGTTAAAAATGTTAAACTGGCGGGTGAAGGCTGGGATCTCGAAAATAGCTGGGCATTCTGGCAAGGCTTCCGTGGCCCGAAAGGCACACGCAACGTTGAATGGGCAGAATTGTCTGAAGATGACGCGAACACGCTTAAACAACGCCTGAAAATCATCGACTGGGTACGTAATACCATTAATACCCCGGCAGAGGATTTGTCCCCTGAACAACTGGCGACCCGCGCGGTTGATCTGATGTGTGAATTCGGTAATGAAAAAGTCAGCTACCGCATCACCAAAGGCGACGACCTGCGTCAGCAAAGTTATATGGGTATCCACACCGTGGGCCGCGGTTCTGACCGTCCGCCGGTATTACTGGCGCTGGATTACAACCCGGGCGGCGACGCAGATGCACCGGTTTACGCCTGTCTGGTCGGCAAAGGTATCACTTTTGATACCGGCGGCTACAGCCTGAAGCCAAGCGCGTCAATGGATTCCATGAAAGCGGATATGGGCGGCGCGGCCACGCTGACCGGCGCACTGGCGCTGGCAGCGGCGAACGGTCTGAATAAACGTGTGAAACTGTATCTGTGCTGCGCGGATAACATGGTCAGCGGCAATGCACTGAAACTGGGCGACATTATCCGCTACCGCAACGGTAAAACCGTTGAAGTGATGAACACCGACGCCGAAGGCCGTCTGGTGCTGGCTGATGGCCTGATCGACGCTTCTGCGCAAAAGCCTGAACTGATCATTGATGCGGCCACGCTGACCGGTGCGGCGAAAACTGCGCTGGGTAACGATTATCACGCACTGTTCAGCTTTGACGATGCACTGGCAGGCGAACTGCTGGAAAGCGCGAAAGCCGAACACGAACCGTTCTGGCGTCTGCCACTGGAAGAATTCCACCGTTCTCATCTGCCATCTAACTTTGCAGAGTTGAACAACATTGCCGGTCCTGCACACACTGCGGGCGCAAGCACAGCCGCTGCGTTCTTGTCTCATTTCGTCACTGACTATAAGAAAGGCTGGCTGCACATCGACTGTTCCGCAACGTACCGCAAAAGCGCGGCGGATCAGTGGTCTGCCGGTGCGACAGGTCTGGGGGTGCGTACCGTCGCCAACCTGCTGTTAGCTAAGGCGAAGTAAGTTTTAGAAAGCAATGCATGCATGAAGCACAACGGGGCGCTTAACAGCGCCCCGTTTTATACCACTAGCGGAGTTAAGAACCATGAGTGTCCCACACGATCATCTCCCTGCCAGCGCGGCGGCGACCGACGGTGAAAACGAGCTGGAGCGTCTGCTTCGCCTGTCTGTCACCGCGCCTGCCTGGCGTCCGGCGTTTTATCAAACTTTGCTGGAGTCCACCGTGTTTGTGCTGGGTGATGCAGGGCAGGATGACGCTGAAAAGCAGGGCAGTGTGGCGATTACCGCAGGCAGTGAACTGAATGTTTTGCACTGGGAAAAACAGGACGGCAGCTCGATCATTCCTTTCTTTTCCTCTGTGGAGGTTCTGGAAAAAGCCAGTGCCGGCGAAAGCCCGGATGAGCAGGCGTTTGTCGCGCTGCCTGCCCGCGTGTTGTTTGAAATGACACAAGGGGAGGAGTTGTTTCTGAATCCGAAGTCGGAGTACGGCAAGGAATTCACCCCGAACGAGGTTACGCTGTTGCTGAGCAATGGCGGGTTAAATGCGCCGTCTGAGCTGGTGCTGGATAAAGAAAGTCAGCTGCTGATCGGCCAGCCGGAGGAGTATCCTTCCGCTATGATCGACGCGCTCACCACGCTTTTCACCCAGAAGAAACCGGTGCGCCGTGCATTTATGGCGCTGATCCACGATAAAGCCGTGGATGAACAGCCAAACCTGCTGATTGGCGTCGAAGCGGATGGTGATGAGCAGGAGATTGATGCGCTGATCCGCGAGGCAGGGAATGTGGCGAGTGAAACCTCTCCCGACGATCGTCCGGTGGATTTCTGTATCGTTTCTGAAAAAGAGCGTGGCATCAGCCATTATCTGATCAGCCACACCCAGCCGTTCTATCAGCGCAAGTGGGGAAGCTGGTTGCGCAATATTATTCCTTCGTCAGGACAGGCATAAAAGTGAGAGGACACCAGGGGAAAGCACCGTTTTGCCCCTGTTTTGTTTGCGGGAAATAGGTGGTTTAGGTTCGATAGTGAATTAATCACACATTTTTTTAATTAAATGTTGTGATTCGGGTAGGCAATCGTAACTTCGCTCCCTATAATCACCGCCATTTTACGGCAGGTATAACATTAAATTAACCGGCCCTACCTATAAAAGTCAGACAGAGGTTTTTTCATGACTATTGAACGCACTTTCTCCATCATCAAGCCAAACTCCGTAGCTAACAACGACATCGGTGCTATCTACGCACGTTTCGAACGCGCTGGCTTCACCATCATCGCGTCTAAAATGCTGAAACTGACGAAAGAACAAGCTGAAGGCTTCTACGCAGAACACAAAGGCCGTCCGTTCTTCGACGGTCTGGTTGAGTTCATGACCTCTGGCCCGATCATGGTTCAGGTTCTGGAAGGTGAAAACGCGGTTCAGCGTAACCGTGACATCATGGGCGCAACTAACCCGGACAACGCACTGGCTGGCACACTGCGTGCAGACTTCGCGGATAGCTTCACTGCTAACGCGGTTCACGGTTCTGACGCTGTAGAATCTGCACAACGCGAAATCGCTTACTTCTTTACCGAAAGCGAAATCTGCCCGCGTTAAGATTTTTGAGTCACCGTTGCTGGAAGATAAGCCGCAAATTCACAAGAATTTTGTAACTGTACTTTCCAAACATGGCAACCGTGCCCTAAAATTTGTACAATGTTGCGCCCCGAATGAGCCAGCCTCTTCGGGGCGCAATTTTATTTGCAGGCCAGCCGTTACCTTTCGGGCCAGGCTCTGCACTTCCAATACGCCATAACGTGTAACAACGAGGCCATTTTCATCATGTTAGAATCCAACACGTCCGAGCCAATTTTGTCTGAAAATAACGCTGTTTCCGCAGAAGCCGTGAATACTGTCGTGCCTGCTGCCGCAAAAATTAACCTTCTTGACCTTAACCGCAAGCAAATGCGTGAGTTCTTCATCAACATGGGCGAAAAACCGTTCCGTGCTGATCAGGTCATGAAGTGGATGTATCACTACTGCAGCGATGATTTCGAGCAAATGACCGATATCAATAAGGCGCTGCGTGAAAAGCTGGCCCGCGTTGCAGAAATTCGTGCACCGGAAGTCGCGTCAGAACAACGTTCAACTGACGGCACCATCAAGTGGGCGATTCAGGTGGGCGGACAACTGGTTGAAACCGTGTATATCCCGGACGGCGACCGTGCGACGCTTTGCGTTTCCTCTCAGGTCGGCTGTGCACTGGAATGTACTTTCTGTTCCACGGCGCAACAGGGCTTTAACCGTAACCTGCGTGTGTCCGAAATTATCGGTCAGGTATGGCGTGCGGCAAAAATTATCGGTGCGGCGAAAGTGGCCGGTACGCGCCCCATCACCAACGTGGTGATGATGGGCATGGGCGAACCTTTGCTGAACCTCAATAACGTGGTTCCGGCCATGGAAATCATGCTCGACGATTTCGGTTTCGGTTTGTCAAAACGTCGCGTGACGCTTTCCACATCGGGTGTCGTCCCTGCGCTGGACAAGCTGGGCGATATGATAGATGTCGCGCTGGCGATTTCCCTGCACGCACCTAACGACGCCATTCGTGACGAAATTGTGCCAATCAACCGCAAGTACAATATCGATACCTTCCTGGCCGCTGTTGAGCGTTATATTAGCAAATCCAACGCCAATCAGGGCCGCGTTACCATCGAATACGTTATGCTGGATCACATCAATGATGGCACCGAGCATGCGCATGAACTGGCTGAGCGTCTGAAGAATACGCCATGCAAAATCAACCTGATCCCATGGAACCCGTTCCCGGGCGCGCCGTATGGCCGCAGCTCGAACAGCCGTATTGATCGTTTCTCTAAAGTGCTGATGGATTATGGCTTTACAGTTATCGTGCGCAAAACCCGTGGTGATGACATTGATGCCGCGTGTGGTCAGCTGGCCGGTGATGTTATCGACCGTACCAAACGTACGTTGAAGAAAAAAATGGCAGGCGAGCAACAGATTTCCGTAAAAGCCGTCTGATCCCAATGGGCTTCGCCACGGTGTTCCGTCGAAGCCCGCTGTTTTATTGTCGCTGGCAGGGTAAAGGGAATTAAGCATGACAATGAAGGGCAGTGTGAAAATGCTGATCGCCGCAGGCATGACTGTGGCTTTACTGGCGGGATGTTCCAGTTCACCGAAAGAAACGCAACAGGCCAGCGGCGCAGCACAAACGCGTCTCGAACTTGGCATGGCGTACCTGAATCAGGGGAACATGGAGGCGGCCAGGCAGAATCTGCAGAAAGCCGTTGACGGTGCGCCGCAGGATTATCGGACACAGCTTGGCATGGCGCTTTACGAGCAAAAAAACGGCAATCAGAAAGCAGCGGAAAGCCGCTACCAGCAAGCGTTGCAGCTGGCGCCGCAAAATGGGACGGTCTTAAATAATTACGGTGCGTTTTTGTGTAGTTTAGGGCAGTATGTACCCGCACAACAGCAGTTTAGCGCCGCAGCTAATGCGCCTGATTACGGTCAGGTTGCTGACAGTCTGGAAAATGCAGGCTACTGTTTTCTGAAGGCCAATCAGAATGAGGAAGCGCGAGTGTTACTAAGCCGGGCATTGAAAGTGGATCCCGATAAAGGCGCACCCTTGCTGACTGAGGCAACCAAAGAATTTGGGGAAGGGAACCGCGCTCAGGCGAAACTATTACTGGATGTATATCAACATGTTCTGCCAGCCACTGCCGACAGCCTCATGTTACAAATTCGATTCGCTGCGTTAGCGGGCAACCCGGATAGCGTTCAACGCTACGGTAAGCAACTTGCGCGTAGTTATCCACAATCTAAACAGTACCAGCAGTTCTTAGCCAATGAATACTGAAGCCCCTCAAGAAAATAATGCAAAACTGACTACAGGCGAACGTCTGCGTCAGGCTCGTGAACAGTTAGGTCTTAGTCATCAGGCTGTTGCAGAACGCCTGTGTCTGAAAGTCTCAACTATTCGCCAAATCGAAGAAGAAACGACGCCGGCCGATCTTGCGCCGACTTTCCTGCGTGGTTACCTCCGTTCCTATGCAAAACTGGTTCATGTCCCGGAAGAAGAATTATTAGGTCTGATCGGTAAACAAGCGCCGATTAAAGTGCCTAAAGTGGCTTCAATGCAGGGATTCTCTCTCGGTAAGTCTCGCAAAAAACGCGATGGCTGGCTGATGGGCTTTACCTGGCTGGTGGTGTTTGTGGTGATTGGCCTGACCGGTGCGTGGTGGTGGCAAAATCATCAGGCGCAACAGCAGGAAATCGCAACAATGGCCGATCAGTCATCAGCACAACTGAATCAGGATAACGGCCAGGGGCAAACTATTCCTCTGGGCGACAATGCGAATTCTGCACCGACAACAGAAGATACTTCTTCTGACACGGCTCCTGCTGCAAACACAACACAGCCGCAGAATTCTATCCCGCTGAATACCGCACCGGGCGCAGCAGCAAGCAACGCACCGGCAGCATCGGGTACGCCAGCGGAGCAAGCGCCTGCCGCTGTTTCAACCAGTCAGCCTGCAACTGCTGAAAACGGTCTGCCAACCGGTGATGCACAAACTGCGGCAGCAGGTGCGGATCCACAAGCGGTGACCTTTACCTTTAAAGCTGACTGCTGGTTCCAGATTGATGACGCATCAGGAAAAACCCTGTTCAGCGGCATGAAGAAAGGCGGAGAGACCTTCAGCGTGAAGGGCACTGCGCCGTATAAACTGAAAATCGGTGCGCCGGGGGCGGTGGATATCCAATTCCAGGGCAAGCCGGTTGATTTAAGTCGTTTTGTAAAATCAAGCCGTGTTGCGCGCCTGACCTTAGCTGCCGAGTAATCGGCAGTTTGTCAGACGATTGCAACGATGGAGAGTGAAGTAATGCATAACCAAGCACCCATTACCCGTCGCAAATCAACCCGGATTTATGTCGGCAAGGTGCCTGTAGGTGACGGAGCACCGATTGCGGTGCAATCGATGACCAACACTCGCACCACAGATGTCGCGGCGACAGTCGCACAGATCAAATCACTGGAACGCGTCGGTGTCGACATTGTTCGCGTTTCTGTGCCAACCATGGATGCGGCAGAAGCATTCAAACTTATCAAACAGCAGGTTAGTGTCCCGCTGGTCGCTGATATTCATTTCGATTACCGCATCGCCCTGCAGGTTGCAGAATACGGCGTAGATTGCCTGCGTATTAATCCAGGTAACATCGGTAACGAATCCCGCATCCGCTCCGTGGTGGATTGCGCACGCGACAAAAATATTCCTATCCGTATCGGTGTGAACGGCGGCTCCCTGGAAAAAGATATTCAGGAAAAGTACGGCGAACCTACGCCGCAAGCGCTGCTGGAATCGGCGATGCGCCACGTTGATATTCTTGACCGTCTTAACTTCGACCAGTTCAAAGTCAGCGTAAAAGCCTCTGACGTTTTCCTGGCGGTTGAGTCCTACCGCCTGCTGGCTAAGCAAATTGTTCAGCCTCTGCATCTGGGAATTACCGAAGCCGGTGGCCTGCGTGCAGGTTCCGTTAAATCAGCCATTGGTCTGGGCCTGCTGCTCTCAGAAGGTATCGGCGACACGCTGCGTATTTCGCTGGCGGCCGATCCGGTTGAAGAAGTCAAAGTCGGATTCGATATCCTCAAATCACTGCGTATCCGTTCCCGTGGTATCAACTTTATTGCCTGTCCGACTTGTTCGCGTCAGGAGTTTGATGTCATCGGTACCGTGAATGCGCTGGAACAACGTCTGGAAGATATCATCACGCCAATGGATGTTTCGATCATTGGCTGTGTGGTTAACGGTCCGGGCGAAGCGCTGGTTTCTACCATGGGCGTCACCGGCGGTCATAACAAAAGCGGTTTCTATGAAGACGGTGTTCGTCAGAGAGAGCGTTTTGATAACAATGATATGATCGACCAGTTAGAAGCAAAAATTCGCGCCAAAGCGGCGATTATGGATGAGAGTAAACGTATCGTTATCAATCATCTTGAAAAGTAACATCGGTTGCAGGTGTCAGCGTACATCTGCATTATTATATTGAACCCGACCGGGGTAATGGCTTCTGTGCGTTGAACCACAAGCCACAAAGCCCCTATAATCGGGTTCATTTTTTATAAAACGATAGAGAACTGACGTGGCAAAGAATATCCAGGCCATTCGCGGCATGAACGACTACCTGCCAGAAGACACAGCCCTGTGGCAACGTATTGAAGGATCGTTGAAACAAGTGCTTGGCAGTTACGGCTACAGTGAAATCCGTATGCCGATTGTAGAGCAGACCCCATTGTTTAAACGCGCTATCGGTGAAGTGACTGATGTCGTGGAAAAAGAAATGTATACCTTTGAAGACCGCAACGGCGAAAGCCTGACGCTGCGTCCGGAAGGTACGGCGGGCTGCGTGCGCGCCGGTATTGAACATGGTCTGCTGTACAATCAGGAACAACGTCTGTGGTACATCGGTCCGATGTTCCGTTACGAACGCCCGCAAAAAGGTCGCTATCGTCAGTTCAATCAGTTGGGTGTAGAAGTCTTTGGTCTGCAAGGGCCGGACGTTGATGCCGAATTAATTCTGCTGACCGCCCGCTGGTGGCGCGCGCTGGGGATTTCTGAGCACGTGGCGCTGGAACTGAACTCTATCGGTTCACTGGAAGCCCGTGCGAACTATCGTGATGCGCTGGTGGCTTTCCTTGAGCAACATAAAGACAAGCTGGATGAAGACTGTAAACGTCGTATGTACAGCAATCCGCTGCGTGTTCTGGACTCCAAAAATCCCGATATTCAGACGTTATTAAATGATGCACCGGAGCTGGGTGATTATCTTGATGAAGAATCAAGAGAACACTTTGCAGGTCTGTGTGAACTTTTAGAGCAGTCTGGTATCCCATATACGGTTAATCAGCGACTTGTGCGCGGTCTGGATTATTACAACCGCACCGTGTTCGAATGGGTAACCAGCAGCTTAGGCTCACAAGGTACTGTGTGTGCGGGTGGCCGCTACGACGGTCTGGTCGAACAACTGGGCGGTCGTGCAACACCGGGTGTCGGTTTCGCCATGGGGCTGGAACGTCTGGTATTACTGGTTCAGGCCGTAAACCCGGACTTCAAAGCACCGGCAACCGTCGACACCTACGTGATCTCATCCGGTGCTGGCACGCAAAGCGCAGCTATGCAACTGGCTGAAACACTGCGTGATGCGCTGCCTGAGCTGAAAGTTATGACTAACTACGGTGGCGGCAATTTCAAGAAACAGTTCGCCCGTGCTGATAAATGGGGTGCGCGTGTTGCCCTGGTACTAGGCGAAACTGAAGTCGCTAACCAGCAGGTCGTCGTAAAAGACCTGCAGAGTGGAACGCAAGAAACGCTGGCGCAAAGCGAAATCGTCGCGCGTCTGGCTTCGATGTTGGGTTAAGGAGAAGGACACTGTGGAAGTCTATACCACTGAGAATGAACAGGTTGATGCTGTACGTCGCTTCTTTGCCGAAAACGGTAAAGCGCTGGCCATCGGCGTTGTTCTGGGTATTGCAGCCCTGGGCGGCTGGCGTTTCTGGCAGAGTCACCAGGACTCTGCCCTGACGGAAGCTTCTGCGTCTTTCCAGCAAGCTAATCAGTCGCTGACCAGCAATAACGCGAAAGGCGTGGCTGATCTCGAAAAATTTGCTCAGAGCAATGACAATAATTACGGCGTATTTGCCGCCCTGCAACTGGCTGATCATTTTGTCGGAACCAGTGATTTCGCCAATGCTGAAAAGCAATTAGTGCAGGCGCAAGGTCAGGCCAAAGAAGATAATTTACGTTCGCTGGTGAACTTACGTCTGGCGCGTGTCCAGATGCAGCAAGGCAAATTTGATGATGCACTCAAAACGTTAGACGGCGTGAAGGGTGAAGGCTGGACGGCTATGCAACAAGGCATCCGTGGTGATGTTTTGCTTGCCAAAGGCGATGCAAAAGGTGCTCGTGAAGCCTACAGCAAAGGACTTGATTCTAAACCCTCTCAAACGCTGCAAACCGTGCTGCGTATGAAATTGAACAACTTAGCCAGCTAAGGGGAACCCCGATGCAATTGCGTAAAACACTCTTGGTAGGATGGGTTTCTGTTGCCCTGCTAAGTGGCTGTTCATTGTTTAACAGCGAAGAAGACGTGGTCAAAATGTCTCCGCTGCCAAAAGTTGAGAACCAATTCACACCGACGCAAGTGTGGAGCAAATCCGTAGGCGACGGCATTGGCGAATTCTACTCCAATCTGCGTCCGGCCTGGCAGGACAGCACCATTTTTGCAGCTGACCGTTTTGGTCTGGTTAAAGCACTCGATGCTGACAGTGGTAAAGAAAAATGGAGCGTCAACCTGTCTGAAAAGACCGGCTTCCTCTCCCGAAATATTTCTGCACAGCTGTCTGGCGGCCTGACAGTTTCAGGTGATCACGTTTACGTTGGCAGTGAAAAAGCTATCGTTTATGCATTGAACACCACTGATGGTAAAATCGCCTGGCAGACCAAAGTGGCGGGGGAAGCATTGTCCCGTCCGGTTGTCAGCGATGGTCTGGTTCTGGTTCACACCGGCAATGGTATGTTGCAGGGTCTGAATGAATCCGACGGTACCATTCAATGGACCGCTAACCTCGATATGCCAACGCTGTCTCTGCGTGGTGAATCAGCGCCTGCGGTAGCCTTTGGTGCTGCAATCGTCGGTGGTGATAATGGCCGCGTCAGTGCTGTACTGATGAAAGAAGGTCAGCTGATCTGGCAACAACGTATTTCTCAGACTACCGGTACGACTGAAATCGACCGTCTGAGCGATGTGGATACCACGCCGGTTATCGTTGATGGCGTTGTTTACACGCTGGCATACAATGGCAATCTGGTGGCGATGGATCTGCGTTCTGGTCAGATTATGTGGAAACGTGATGTTGGTTCTGTGAATGACATCATTGTCGACGCAGGCCATATCTATATGGTTGACCAGGATGACCGCGTGATGGCGCTCGATACTCAGGGTGGTGTCAGCGTGTGGCGCCAAAGTGAGTTGCTGCACCGTAACCTGACGGCACCGGTGCTGTATAATGGTTACATTGTGGTCGGCGATTCCGAAGGCTATCTGCACTGGATCAACACCACTGATGGTCGTTTTGTTGCTCAGCAGAAAGTCGACAGCGATGGCTTCCTGAGCGCGCCGATTGTGGCAAGCGACAAGCTGGTTGTGCAGGCGAAAGGTGGCGAGGTTTACTCCTTCACCCGCTAATACTGCGACCGGCATCTGGCCCTGAGGTCGGTTGACCCCGGGCTTTAAAACGGCTCCTGAATTGCTCAGGGGCCGTTTCGTATTCTGAAATCCGCGTAATCCCCAATGAGAGATTGCGCTGTAACAAATTGAATTATAGTGGTTTGCAATGAAATTCAGCAGGCCAGCTATTTGCGTTTAGCACCACCTATAAAAACACTGAGGCTTCAAAATGATACCTGTCGTTGCGCTTGTTGGGCGCCCGAATGTGGGTAAATCCACTTTATTTAACCGTTTAACCAAGACGCGTGATGCGCTGGTGGCGGATTTCCCGGGGCTTACGCGTGACCGCAAGTATGGTCGTGCCGAAATTGAGGGTAATGAATTCATCATCGTGGATACCGGCGGTATTGACGGTACCGAAGATGGCGTTGAAACCCGCATGGCAGGGCAATCTCTGCTGGCTATCGAAGAAGCGGATATCGTGCTGTTCATGGTGGATGCGCGCGCGGGCCTGATGCCTGCCGATCAGGGCATTGCCCAGCATCTTCGCAGCCGTGAAAAAGCCACTTTCCTGGTCGCCAACAAAACTGACGGGCTGGATCCGGACAGCGCAACCGGTGATTTCTACTCACTCGGTTTGGGCGATGTGTATGCTATCGCGGCTTCACACGGCCGTGGCGTGACGCAACTGATCGAACACGTACTGATCCCGTTCGTGGGTGAAAAGCCGGAAGAAGTCGAACTGACCGAGGAAGAAGCTAACGCGGCTTACTGGGCTGAGCAGGAAGCCACCGGTGATGAAATCCCTGAAGACGAAGAAGATAATTTCGACCCGCAGTCTCTGCCAATCAAACTGGCTATCGTCGGACGTCCGAATGTAGGTAAGTCCACACTGACTAACCGTATTCTGGGCGAAGAGCGCGTCGTGGTTTACGACATGCCGGGCACGACCCGTGACAGTATTTATATCCCGATGGTGCGTGACGAGCGTGAATACGTTCTGATTGATACCGCCGGTGTGCGTAAGCGCGGCAAAGTGACTGAAACCGTGGAGAAGTTCTCGGTAATCAAAACCCTGCAGGCGATTGAAGATGCCAACGTAGTGATGCTGGTTATCGATGCCCGCGAAGGCATTTCCGATCAGGATCTCTCGCTGTTAGGCTTTATCCTCAACAGCGGGCGCTCACTGGTTATCGTGGTCAACAAGTGGGATGGCATGAGCGAAGAAGCGCGTGCTCAGGTTAAAGATCAGCTGGATCTGCGTCTTGGTTTCGTTGATTTTGCCCGCATTCACTTCATCTCTGCCCTGCACGGCAGCGGCGTTGGCAACCTGTTTGAGTCAGTAAACGAAGCGTACACCTGTGCAACCACGCGTGTGAGCACTTCCTTACTGACCCGTATCATGCAAATGGCGGCTGACGATCACCAGCCACCGCTGGTCAATGGTCGCCGCGTGAAACTGAAATATGCTCACGCCGGGGGCTATAACCCGCCAATCGTGGTGATTCACGGTAATCAGGTGAAAGACCTGGCTGATTCCTATAAACGCTATCTGATGAACTATTTCCGTCGTTCACTGAAAGTGATGGGAACGCCAATCCGCATTCAGTTCAAAGAAGGTGAGAACCCGTATGAAGGCAAGAAAAACTCGCTTTCTCCTCACCAGCAGCGCAAGCGCCGACGTCTGATGCAGCACCTGAAAAACAAATCCTAAACGAATGGGGTGCATGAAAATGTACCCCTTTTTTTCGTCTTAATTTCCCCGCAAGGAGCTGGCTGGATGTTCTGGCAGACCTGGAGTTTTGCGTTTGGCGTTACGGTTCCCAATTTATTGATCTTGCTGCTGGGCGTGTTTTTGCGCCGCACTGGCCTGATGGACGACAATTTCAACGAGAAAGCCAGCCGGCTGGTGTTCAATATCGCCTTACCTTGCCTGCTGTTTTTCAGCGTGGCGCAAGGACATGATTCCTCAGGCTCAAATCTGCCGCTCGCCATTTATGGTGGCCTTGGCACCGTCGCTTCATTTCTGTTGCTGGAACTGGTGGCGATAAAACTGGTGAAAGACCCGCGTGAGCGCGGTATTTTTGTGCAGGGAGGATTCCGCGCCAATACCGGCATCGCGGGTCTTGCTTATGCCTCGCTGGCCTTTGGCAGCGAAGGTATTGCGCTGGGGTCGATGTATCTGGCGGTCACAGTGATCCTCTTCAACGTGCTTTCCGTGATTACGCTAACCCGCAGCCTGAAAGGCGGGCAGGGGAATAGCATCGGGCTGAAGCCGATTCTGCGCGGTATTATCACCAATCCGCTGATTATTGGTCTGGTGCTCGGGCTGGCGTTTAAGTACAGCCATTTACCGATGCCAGCGACCATTGCCAGCACCGGTGAGTTTATTTCAGGGATGGCGCTGCCGCTGGCAATGTTATGTGCCGGTGCCAGTCTTGACGTGAAGGCGATGTTCCGCAGTTCTCACGTGGCGGCCTGGTCTTCCGCGTCACGTGTGATATTTGTGCCTGCGCTGATGACCTTCGGGGCATGGTTGTTTGGCTTTCGCGACGCGGCGCTCGGCGTTATATTTCTCTTTTCCTGCACACCGACCGCAGCGGGCAGCTACGTGATGACCCGCGCAATGGGCGGCAACGCGACGCTGGCGGCGAATATTATTGCCGTCACCACGCTCGGATCATTTTTCACTACCGCACTGGGTCTGTATTTACTGCGGACGCTGGGTGTTATTTAGAGGGATAGACGATGGATGCACTTTGTCCGGTTTGCAGCCAGCCGATGAGCTGGGTAAGTGGTCACTTTCATTGTGACGCCGGCCATGGCGACTATCAGCAAATCGCATTATGCCCGGATTGCCAGCAACCGTTGCAGGAGCTGAAAGCCTGCGGCGCGGTAGATTACTTCTGCCAAAACGGGCACGGGATGATTTCTAAAAAAAGGGTACAGTTTACGTATTCGCCTTATTCCGCAGAGTGATCGTCAGGGGGAGCCTGCTTCCATAAATTCACCAGTTCCTCGGGCGTTTCGGTTTCAGGAATAATCACCACCAGGCTGGCCGAATGCGCTTCCGATGCATAGTAAATCTCCAGCCGGAAATAACGCTGGTCGCCATGACCGGCGTTTTCTTTTTCCTGAGCATAGGGCAGGGCTTTGTTGATGAGCTGGCAAATTTCCCGCCGCTTATCATCACTCATACCTGAAAGTTCGACCCGTCGCGGCCCGCTGAGTTTCGGGATAAACGCAATGCCGCCTTCGCGGTAAATCTCAATGACCGCATTACTTTCCAGCGAATCTAAAGGTTTCATTTACATCACTCCAACCTGCTCCCAGGCTTCACGAACCGCTTGTGCAACGGAAGCGTCAAAGCGTTTTTCCGCATGCTGAATCGTCAGTTGAGCGAACGTGACAAAGTCTGCATTTTTGGGCAGGGATTTATCACAAACCGTGTCATACCAGACGTAACCTGCACGTTCCCACGCGTTACCACCCAGTTTAGTCGCTGCCAGATAGAACGCGCGGTTAGGTATGCCTGAATTAATGTGCACACCGCCGTTGTCATCGCGGGTATTCACATAACCCTTCATGTCTGCCGGTTGCGGATCTTTACCCAGCAGCGGGTCATCGTAAGCGGTGCCGGGATGAGACATCGAACGCAGGCCGGAACCGTTAATGCCTTTCGCCAGCAAGCCTTCACCAATAATCCAGTCGGCTTTATCGGCAGTTTGTTTCAGGTGGAATTGTTTCACCAGCGAACCAAACACATCCGACATTGATTCGTTCAGCGCGCCGGACTGGCCGTTATATTCCAGACCTGCTTCCGTTTCGGTGACACCGTGGGAAAGCTCGTGCCCGACAACGTCGATAGCAATCGTGAAGCGGTTAAAGATTTCGCCGTCACCGTCACCAAACACCATCTGCTGTCCGTTCCAGAAGGCATTCTGATAGCCTTTGTCATAATGTACCGTGCCGAGAAGCGCCAGCCCTTTGTTATCAAGGGAATTTCGCTGATAGGCCTGCCAGAAGAAATCATAGGTCACGCCAAGATAATCATAGGCTTCATCCACCGACACATCGCCGTTACTCGGCTGACCTTCCTTACGCACGGACTCCCCCGGTAGTCGGGTGGTATTTTTGGCGTCATAAATATCACGCTCAACCTGACCCGCTTTGGCTGTCACGATCTTCTGCGGTTTGGCGTAGGGCTGTGCCATCAGGGTATTCACATGTACCAGCGTTTGTCTGGCACATCTGCGTTGGGGCTCTGAACCGTGTTCAATAATACGGTTAAGCATGTAGGGCGGGATAACGCTGTTGTAACGCTTTGCTGAACTGTGATTCATCGTGAATCTCCTTATCAAGAGTCACCCGAAGGTGAAAACAAGGTGTTCTGACCGTCTGATACTGAAAGCCGGCTAATGAATAGTCATCACCGTCAGTATAGGACTGCTGAGCGTTAAGCCTGTTAAAGATGAGATTTATCTGTCCGGCTGCGGGTCATACAACGTATGCGAATGACAAATCACAGCGCGTCCGCTGGCTTTTCTGACCGACTCGCGCACCACCAGTTTTCCCTGCAACAGCTGCGTTGTGTGAGGCGCATCAGGGCGCAGCATGCGCCGTTGCAACAGGGAAATCGCTTCGGCACCGAGTTCATCGCGCGGCACATGCACCGCTGTCAGCGGCACATCGTGAATTTCTGCAAGATTGAATCCGTCAGTGCTGATAACGCTGATATCCCCGGGCACGGAAAAGCCGCGTTTAGCCAGCGCGGCTACCACGCCGGAAGCCATAAAATCGCCACCGGCCAGGATTGCGGTCGGCAGCGGCTGGCCGGGCGGCAAGGCATCCAGAAATTCCAGCAGCGCCTGTTCGCTTTCCTGGGCACCGAATCCTGAGGTATTCAGCAGATGCTGGCTGTCACTGAAAACCTGATGATGGCGCGTGAACGCCTGTTTAATCCCCGTGAGCCGAAGTTCCATCGTATGACGTCGCAGGCACTGCACGGTCACGATATGTGTGTGGCCCTGAGAAAAGAGATAGTCGCAGGCGAAATCGCCCATCGTCTGATGATCGGGGCTGACACTGTCATGGCGCATATGCCGGTCATGGCAATTGACCAGCACGCAGGGCTTGCCCATTTCAGCGGCCAATTGATGAATGTGAGGATCGTCGATACCGACCAGTAATACGGCTTCGGTTTGCGGATCGGTCATTTTGGCGATGAACAGCGCGGCATCGGCGTTTTCTTCTTCCATCGCACAATAACGGACGCGCACTTCATGATGGGCGGTGGCAGCCAGAATGCCCTGGATCACCTTGTAATAAAAAATATCGCTGCGCACATCAAAGGCGCGGGCGGGAGCGAAAATCAAAATGTTGTTGAGCATCAGCCTGCCGGTGGAAAGGCCATCGAGAACGCCCTGAGATTTGGCACACTCAAGCACGCTGTCGCGCGCCTTGCTGCTGGTGTTATTTTTTCCGGCTAAAACCCGTGAAACGGTACTGATCGACAACCCTGTCTGGTCGGCAATTTGCTGGATATTTAACTTTCCTTTCAAACTGTGATCTCCTTCAAAATCGTCCATGCAAAAATTTTCATATCAGAAGATGTGCTTCCCGTGAGCTTTTATCCTCCCTGACTTCCCCGTGCAGTTATAGCGTGAAAGCTTTTGCAAAAAATCACGTTTCCCTCACAAATCCGGCTGCCTACTCTGCAGAAATACCTCACATGACACATCATCTGCGGCCAGGCCGACGGGTGGGAGAACGGACATGACAATTCAAATAAATACCGGGACAGCTGCGGTTGCAGGACGCAGAAAGATAAAGGCTTTACGCTGGTGGATGCTGGCGCTGTTTCTGCTCGGCGTGACGGTCAACTACGTCACCCGAAATTCTCTGGGGTTACTGGCGGCTGAACTGAAAACCAGCCTGAACATGACCACTGAACAATATTCTTATATCGTCGCGGCGTTTCAGGCGGCTTACACCATTTTCCAGCCATTGTGCGGCTGGCTGATAGATGTGATTGGCCTGAAGCTGGGCTTCCTGATTTGCGCCTCCATCTGGGCAGTGGTGTGTATGCTGCATGCGGGCGCGGGCAGTTGGATCCAACTCGCCGTTCTGCGCTTCTTTATGGGCAGTGCCGAAGCGGCGGCGACTCCGGCCAACGCCAAAGCGATTTCCGACTGGTTCCCGCGTAAAGAGCGTCCGGTTGCCGCGGGCTGGGCAGGCGTAGGCTTCTCGATTGGTGCCATGCTGGCCCCGCCGATTATCCTGGTCGCGCACGTGTCATTTGGCTGGCGTGGTGCGTTCCTGTTCTGCGGCGTGCTGTCGATGCTGTGGGTTCTGCTGTGGTGGAAGTTCTACCATTCACCGGAAACGCATCCGAATCTGAGCAAAGATGAACTGGCGCTGATCCGTTCAGATAACGAGCCGCAACAAACGCGTCTGCCGTTTATCAAATCGCTGAAAATTGTCTGTAAAAACAAGAAATTCTACGGTATCGCCATTCCGGCATTTCTGGCTGAACCTGCGTGGGCGGTGTTCAGTTTCTGGGTGCCGTTGTATCTCGCCAATGAACGTGGGATGGATTTAAAACACATTGTGATGTTTGCCTGGCTGCCGTTCCTGGCCGCCGACCTCGGCAGTATTGCCAGCGGATATCTCACCACGCTGTACCGCAAAGTTTTTGGCTGCACACGCATCAACTCCATCGTCGCCAGTTCTGTTACCGGCGCATTCATGATGCTGTCGCTGGCGCTGGTCGCCGTCACGCAAAGCCCGTACGCCGCCATTGCCCTGATCTCCATCGGCGGATTCGGTCATCAGGTGATTTCCTGCATGTTAAGCGCGGTGGTGGTGGAGACATTCGATAAAAGTCAGGTAGCGACGGTCAACGGTATGCGCGGTTCTTCGGCGTGGATCGCCAGTTTCCTGTTTTCACTGCTGATCGGCGCCGTTGCCGACAAAATGGGTTTCAATCCGCTGTTTATCGCGATGGGTTTCTTTGATTTGATCGGCGCAGTCTTCCTGGTTGCTCTGATCGCTGAACGCCGCAATCCGGCAAAAAGGGAGAGTCTATGAAGACGTTAAAACACTGGGAGCTTGCCGGGCAGGATGAAGCAGGCGTGGATTTGCGGGTTGATGGTAAACATCTGTTTTCTCTGCGTGTGCTGGAACAGGGTTTAATCCGCGTATTCATCCAGCGAAACGGCGAGCTTGCGCTGGATCGTACCTGGAGTATCGCACCACAAAATGATGCACCATGGGAAGGGCGTGACCGTCTGAGCAACGAAGGTTTTTCAGTGCCGGGTTATCAGCTCGAACAGGGCGACGATTGCCTGACACTGACCACTGAGGCGCTGCGCGTCACGGTGCATCAGCCGTTGTGGCTGGATTGGGAATATAAGAATGAGGCCGGTGTCTGGCAGCCGCTGGTAAAAGATCGGAAAACCGGCGCGTATATGCTCGGCGTGAAAAACGAAGCATCGGCGCACTATCAGCTGCGTGAGGCGCAGGATGGCGTGTACGGGCTGGGCGAGAAAGCCGGTGATCTCAACCGTAGCGGCCGCCGCTTTGAAATGCGTAATCTGGATGCGATGGGCTATAACGCCGCCAGCACCGATCCGCTGTATAAGCATATCCCGTTTACCCTGACGCGGCGCAATGGTGTCAGTTTTGGCGTTTTCTACGACAATCTCAGCAATGTCTGGCTTGATCTCGGCAATGAACTGGATAATTACCATCTGCCTTACCGTCGTTTCAGTGCCGAAGCGGGCGATCTGGACTACTACCTGTTTGTCGGCCCAACGTCACTCGACGTCACCAAAAAGCTGGTGCGCCTGACCGGTAAAACTACCTTTGGGCCGAAATGGAGTCTCGGTTACAGTGGCTCGACCATGTATTACACCGATGCGCCGGACGCTCAGCAACAGCTGATGAAATTCATCACGCTGTGTCAGCAACATCAAATTCCCTGCGATTCATTTCAGTTATCATCGGGTTACACCTCGATCGGCAACAAGCGTTACGTCTTTAACTGGAACTACGACAAAGTGCCTGAGCCGGAAGTGATGTCGAAAGCGTTTCTCGACGCTGGTATCCGTCTGGCGGCCAATATCAAACCTTGCCTGTTGCAGGATCACCCGCAATATGAACAGGTTGCTGAGCAGGGTTTATTTATCCGCGACAGCGAAAGCGACGTGCCGGAACGCTCAGTATTCTGGGATGACGAAGGTTCTCACCTCGATTTCACTCATCCGGCCGCTGTGCGCTGGTGGCAGAAAGGCGTGACGCAACAGCTGCTCGAAAAAGGCATCGGTTCGACGTGGAACGACAACAACGAGTATGAAGTCTGGGACAGCGATGCGCGTTGCCACGGTTTTGGCAAGTCTATCGCCATCAAACATATCCGTCCGGTGATGCCGTTGCTGATGATGCGTGCGTCGTTTGAAGCACAGCAAAACTTCGCGCCGGAAATCCGGCCATATCTGATTTCCCGCTCCGGCTGTTCCGGCATGCAGCGTTACGTGCAAACCTGGAGCGGTGATAACCGCACTAACTGGCAGACGCTGCGCTACAACACCCGCATGGGCATCGGCATGAGTTTATCCGGTTTGTATAACGTCGGGCATGACGTCGGCGGGTTCTCAGGCGATAAGCCGGATGCCGAACTGTTTGTCCGCTGGGTGCAAAACGGCGTGATGCATCCACGTTTCACCATTCATTCCTGGAATGATGATCACACGGTGAATGAGCCGTGGATGTATCCGCAGGTGACCCCGCTTATTCGTGATGCCATCCGTCTGCGTTATCGCTTATTGCCTTATTTCTACACCTTGCTGTGGCAGGCTCATGCGGATGACGAGCCGATGCTGCGCCCGACATTCCTCGACCACGAGCACGACAAAAACACCTTCGCGGAAACCGATGACTTCCTGATGGGACGTGATTTGCTTGTCGCCAGCGTGGTGGATGAGGGGCAGCGTGAGCGTAATGTTTATCTGCCTGATAACGGAATGGGCTGGTGCGATTTCTATACCGGCGAATGGTTTGCGGGCGGGCAGACAATCACCCTCGACGCACCACTGGATCGCCTGCCGCTGCTGGTGCGCGCCGGTGCTGCATTGCCGCAATCTTGCCGTCTGGCGCATGTTGAGGCCAGTAAAGATATGCTGCGTGAATTGCATGTGTATCCGGCACCGGGTCAGGTGACATCGTCAGGCATGCTGTTTGAAGATGACGGCGAAAGCCATCGCTGGGAGCAGAATCATGCGCTGTGGCTGAACTGGGATATCGCCAGTGACGATCAGCGAATCAACATCACGCTGACGCAGCGCGGCGATTTCAAACCGGCGTGGAAAACCCTGAGTATTGTGCTGCCGCAAGGCGAAACGCGTGAAGTTTGGGTGAATGGCGTGAAGACAAATAACTATAATCTGTAAGCTTTTCAATATCCTCCCCCTGCGAAGGGGGAGGGTGGGGGAAACCTAACGCTTATTTAACCGCACGTTTACGCACCTTCTTCTCTACCACAATCGATTTCACTTCACTTTCAATCCAGCCATCGGCCAGACGTGTTTTCAGTGTATCGCCCGGTGCAGTCTGCGTGGTTTTCTTCAGCAACGCGCCTTGCGGCGTGGTCGTCACGCTATAGCCGCGGGCGAGTGTTGCCAGCGGACTGACCCCTTCCAGTTGCGTACAGGCAGTACCGAAACGCTGACGGCTTTCGGTCAGTTGCGATGACATCGCCTGTTGCAGCCGGTACTGAAGCTGCTGAACCCGCTGCTGGGCGCGGTGAATGCGCGGCTGCGGTTGCTGCTGCGTGAGGCGTTGCTGCAAACGGTCGGTGCGGCGCAGCATCTGACGCAGCTGGTTTTGCATGGCTTCATCAAGACGACGGCGCAATTTGAACAGCGTCGTTTGCTGACGCGCCAGACGTAAATGCGGGTGCTGCTGTTGCAGGCGGTGATTCAGACGCGTAAAGCGCTGTGTAAGTTGCGCGAGATAATAATCCATCGCCATTTCGAGACGCTGCTGCTGCGACTGGATCTGGCGCAGCAATTCCAGCTGATTGCGGCTGATCAGTTCGGCAGCAGCAGATGGCGTCGGCGCACGTAAATCAGCAACAAAATCGGCAATCGTCACATCGGTTTCGTGGCCGACGGCGCTGACGATCGGAATGCGGCTGGCAAAAATCGCCCGTGCCACGCGCTCATCGTTAAAGCTCCATAAATCTTCCAGCGAACCGCCACCGCGCCCGACAATCAGGACATCGACTTCTTCCCGAGCGTTAGCCAGCTCAATGGCGCGGACGATTTGCCCCGGCGCATCCGCGCCCTGAACTGACGTCGGATAAATAATGACGGGTAACGACGGGTCGCGACGCTTTAAGACATTTAACACGTCATGCAGCGCGGCGCCGCTGGCGGAAGTAATCACACCCACGCATTTGGCCGGTGAGGGCAGCGGCTGTTTAAACTGCGCATCGAACAGACCTTCGGCGGCCAGTTGCTGTTTCAGCAGATCGAATTTTTGCTGCAATAAACCGTCGCCGGCTTCCTGCATACTTTCGGCAATCAGCTGATAATCGCCACGTGGCTCATACAAAGTAATGGTCGCGCGGACTAATACCTGCTGGCCATTTTGCGGGCGGAACGTTGTGCGGCGATTCGTGTTGCGGAACATGGCACATTTGACCTGAGCGCGGTCATCTTTGAGCGTAAAATACCAGTGGCCGGAGGACGGCTGAGAGAAGTTTGAA
The DNA here is from genome assembly GCF_963881615.1 of Rahnella sp. CJA17(1/100). NCBI lineage: Bacteria > Pseudomonadati > Pseudomonadota > Gammaproteobacteria > Enterobacterales > Yersiniaceae > Rahnella > Rahnella sp. CJA17(1/100). Next base: position 165,673 of record NZ_CAWOJA010000022.1, read on the forward strand.
ATCTCACCGGAGAGCCAGACCTGACCCATTTCGTTTTCCAGCAACTGTCGGACCGTCTGATTCAGGCGGCTTACGGTAAAAATAGGAGGCGAAGAAGGTAGTGACATGTGATCCAGATCAAATTCAAAAACAGAGACTTAATCGAACGATACTACATGCCCGCAAAAGGTAATCAAGAAGTTTTTGAAATAGTTCTGGTCGAAATGCCTACTCACCTGTATACTCCCGCTGCAATATTTTATCTTTTCCGCATCCACCTTGGTGAGATATTGCCCATGCTACGTATCGTAAAAGAAGCACTAACGTTCGACGACGTTCTCCTTGTTCCAGCCCACTCCACAGTTTTGCCTAATACTGCCGACCTCGGTACTCAACTGACCGCTAAAATCCGTCTGAATATCCCTATGCTGTCCGCAGCGATGGATACCGTGACTGAAGCGAATCTGGCGATTGCTCTGGCGCAGGAAGGCGGCCTCGGATTCATTCACAAGAACATGTCTATTGAGCGTCAGGCGGAAGAAGTCCGTCGCGTGAAGAAGCATGAAAGCGGCGTTGTTGCTGACCCTAAAACCGTCACGCCATCGACCACTTTGCGTCAGGTTAAAGAACTCACCGAAATTAACGGTTTTGCCGGTTATCCGGTCGTGACTGAAGAAAACGAACTGGTCGGTATTATTACCGGTCGTGACGTGCGCTTCGTGACCGATCTGGAACAGCCTGTCACTGCGGTCATGACGCCGAAAGAACGTCTGGTCACCGTCAAAGAAGGCGAAGCCCGCGAAGTCGTGCTGCAAAAAATGCACGAAAAACGCGTAGAGAAAGCGCTGGTGGTTGACGCGCAATTCCATCTGCTCGGTATGATCACCGTAAAAGACTTCCAGAAAGCCGAACGTAAACCGAATGCCTGTAAAGATGAGCAGGGCAGCCTGCGCGTCGGTGCAGCGGTTGGCGCCGGTGCGGGCAACGAAGAACGTATCGATGCGCTGGTTGCTGCCGGTGTTGACGTTCTGTTGATCGACTCTTCTCACGGCCATTCCGAAGGCGTTCTGGAACGTATCCGCGCAACCCGCGCGAAATACCCGGATCTGCAAATCATTGGCGGTAACGTTGCGACTGGCGCAGGTGCTCTGGCACTGGCGAAAGCAGGCGTGAGCGCGGTGAAAGTCGGTATCGGTCCTGGTTCAATCTGTACCACCCGTATCGTGACCGGCGTGGGTGTTCCGCAAATCACCGCCGTTTCTGACGCGGTTGAAGCGCTGGAAGGCACCGGTATTCCGGTTATCGCTGACGGCGGTATCCGCTTCTCCGGCGACATCGCTAAAGCTATCGCTGCCGGCGCAAGCTGTGTGATGGTCGGCGGGATGCTGGCGGGTACTGAAGAATCTCCGGGCGAAATCGAGCTGTATCAGGGCCGTTCATACAAATCTTACCGCGGCATGGGTTCTCTGGGCGCGATGTCCAAAGGCTCTTCAGACCGTTACTTCCAGACTGATAACGCTGCTGACAAACTGGTACCGGAAGGTATCGAAGGTCGCGTGGCGTATAAAGGCCGTCTGAAAGAGATCATCCACCAGCAAATGGGCGGTCTGCGCTCCTGTATGGGGCTGACCGGTTGTGCTACCATCGACGACCTGCGCACCAAGGCTGAGTTTGTCCGCATCAGCGGTGCCGGGATCCAGGAAAGCCACGTACATGACGTGACGATTACCAAAGAGTCACCGAACTACCGCATGGGATCCTGACCCTAAAGACAGCGAGCTAAAGGCTCGCTGTCTGCTTTTAAGATTGTTAGAAAATTTAACCTGTTGTTTTAACGCTTTTATTGCTTTCTGGAAAACGCCCCCTCATGAGCGAAAATATTCACAAGCACCGTATCCTGATCCTCGATTTCGGCTCCCAGTACACCCAACTTGTTGCGCGCCGCGTGCGTGAACTGGGTGTCTATTGCGAACTCTGGGCCTGGGACGTAACCGAAGCCCAAATCCGCGAATTCAATCCGAACGGGATCATCCTGTCCGGCGGCCCGGAAAGTACCACCGAGCATGACAGCCCGCGTGCACCAGACTATGTCTTCGAAGCCGGTGTACCGGTTCTGGGCGTCTGCTACGGCATGCAAACCATGGCGATGCAGTTAGGCGGCCATGTTGAAGGCTCTAACGAGCGCGAATTTGGTTATGCGCAGGTTGAAGTTCAGACTGAAAGTGCGCTGATCCGTGACATTCAGGATGCCCTGAGCGAGAACAACAAACCGTTGCTCGACGTCTGGATGAGCCACGGCGATAAAGTGACGGCCATCCCGTCTGATTTTGTGACCGTTGCCAGCACTGAGACTTGTCCGTTTGCCATTATGGCCAACGAAGAAAAACGCTTCTACGGTGTGCAGTTCCATCCGGAAGTGACGCATACCCGTCAGGGCCTGCGTATGCTCGAACGTTTCATCATGGATATCTGCGAGTGCGAAGCCCTGTGGACGCCGGCAAAAATCATTGAAGATGCCGTTGAACGTCTGCGTGTGCAGATTGGCGACGATCATGTGATCCTCGGCCTGTCCGGTGGCGTTGACTCTTCCGTGACCGCCATGTTGCTGCACCGCGCCATTGGCGACCGTCTGACTTGCGTGTTCGTCGATAACGGTCTGCTGCGTCTTAACGAAGCAGATCAGGTGCTGGAAATGTTCGGTGACCGTTTCGGTCTGAACATCGTTCATGTCGCTGCGGAAGAGCGCTTCCTGTCTGCGCTGGCAGGCGTTGATGAACCTGAGGCCAAACGTAAAATCATCGGCCGCGTCTTTGTTGAAGTGTTCGATGAAGAAGCCTGCAAGCAGGATGAAGTGAAATGGCTGGCGCAGGGCACCATCTACCCTGACGTGATTGAATCCGCAGCCTCGGCCACCGGTAAAGCGCACGTGATCAAATCGCACCACAACGTGGGCGGTTTGCCGAAAGAAATGAAACTGGGTCTGGTTGAGCCGCTGAAAGAACTGTTCAAAGACGAAGTACGTAAAATCGGTCTGGAACTCGGCCTGCCGTATGACATGCTTTACCGTCACCCGTTCCCGGGTCCGGGTCTGGGCGTTCGCGTGCTGGGCGAAGTGAAGAAAGAGTACTGCGACCTGTTGCGTCGCGCCGATGCTATCTTCATCGAAGAACTGCATAAAGCCGACCTGTATAACAAAGTCAGCCAGGCCTTCACCGTCTTCCTGCCTGTCCGCTCCGTTGGTGTGATGGGCGATGGCCGTAAATACGACTGGGTCGTTTCCCTGCGTGCAGTAGAAACCATCGATTTCATGACCGCGCACTGGGCACACCTGCCGTACGATTTCCTTGGCCGCTGCTCCAACCGCATCATCAACGAAGTCGACGGTATCTCCCGTGTTGTCTATGACATCTCGGGCAAACCACCGGCAACGATTGAGTGGGAATGATTTCGCGTCTGGCAACAGCCTGCACGTTAAAGCAATAAACACCTCTAAGCCCGCGTAAATGCGGGCTTTTTGATATCTGTCAGATATCAGACGGCCGTTTCAACCTTATCATGTGATTCTTTCCATAGTTTATTCAACTGTACCTGTACTATCTTTAACCGGTGGTGCAAAACGATGCAGTGCTAATGGACGACGGATATCTATCGTAAAGGTAGTCGTACTCACTCTTATATTCAGGCCTTATAGTTTCTCTATGGAATCGAATCCTCACGCGCCGTTGGCCAGTTTTATTGATCTCATGATGGATGCTGTTTTTGCGGTTGATGCCCATGCCAATATCGTTTTTGCGAGCGCATCATGCGAACGTATCTTTGGCTATACGCCGAAAGAAATGATCGGCAAAAACATGTTTGACATGATGCTGCCTGAAGATCGGGAAATAACCCGAAACTCGGTGGTGGGGATCATGTCTGGCAATCCTCAGTTTCATTTTGAGAACCGTTACATTCATAAGAATGGACAAGTAGTCAACATCATGTGGACGGCACGCTGGTCACCGGCTGATCAATTGCGCATTGGTGTTGCCCGAGATATTACCGAACGCAAACGATCCGAATTGTTGCAGTCTGCGCTTTATTCTATTTCTGAAGCTGCACATACCGCCGAAGATTTACTCAAGTTATTCCAGCGCATTCATGAGATCGTCGGCACGCTGCTGCCCGTCGATAATTTCTCGGTGACGCTCTACGATGATGAAACCGGTAAACTTAGCTTCCCTTATCATGTGGATCAGTTTCTGCCGAGGCCAGACCCCTTTACCCTGATCCCAGGTACGTTCTACGCAGAGATTATTCATACCGGTCTGCCGCTGCTGCTCACACCTGAAACGATGGTTGCCCGCATGGAAGAATTGCGGGTCTCTTTTGGCATGAATCCATTCTGATGGCTGGGTGTTCCGCTCAAGTCGCATAAGGGCACGATTGGCGTGCTTATGGTCAAAAGCTACCCAGGTGGTGTGTGCTACAACGAACAGGATCAGGAGTTACTGCAGTTCGTTTCGACTCAAATAGCGACTGTCATTGAGCGTCAGCAAATGCAGGCTCGGCTGCAGTATATGGCGCAGTATGATCCACTGACCGACCTCCCGAATCGTGGTTTTTTGCATGACCGCCTGAAAGTCGCGCTCTCAACAGCACGTCGGGAGCAAGGTCAGTTGTCGCTGTTGTACATTGATCTCGACAAATTTAAACAGGTTAACGATACGCTTGGCCATGGTATTGGGGATTTACTGCTGCAGGGGGCCGCTGCGCGCCTGAAGTTGTGTGTGCGCGAATCGGACACCGTCGCTCGTGTCGGCGGCGATGAGTTTGTGGTTTTGCTTCAGGGGGTTTCCTTACCCGCGTCTGCTCGGGTAGCAGAGAAAATCCGTGACGCTTTCAATCCTCCTTTTACCCTGGAAGGCCACAGTTTGAACATCACGCCCAGTATCGGAATCGCACTCTATCCGGAGCATGGTAACGATGAACGTCAGCTTCTCGAATATGCCGATAACGCCATGTATGTAGCCAAAAACGGCAAAGCGCATTGAGAAAATAGCGATCAAATGGGAATAAGTTTTAGAGACATCTGCTATTTAAAATCCACAAAACGCCAGTGTGATTAAATTATCCACTGGCATTTTTTATGCCTGAAATTCTCTCAGATCCTTATTTCAAATGCGCCGCAAACCCATTTTTCTCCGGCGCAATTTCCGGTTTCAATATCAGTGACGGAATAGCGTAATCGCCGCCATTCTGCTGGCGGAATGAAATGGGTGTCGTGCTTTCTAATGTATCCAGCCGGTGAGACATCTCCGCGCAAATTTGCGCATAGCGGGTTTCATCCATGCGTCCGGTGCGGTAGAACACCAGCGGCGGGAGTACGCTGAAGCCCGGATAGTGCAGGATGCCGTGATGGATCGGGAACAGCAGCTCGTCGATAGGGCCATTAATCCCACGCGCACTGTAATGCGGTTCCCAGCCGCCGGTCGTGACCATCAGCATGGCGCGTTTACCGGCCATTTTGCCTTCTCCGTAACGGTCGCCCCAGTGCGTGTCGGAATGTTCACCGACGCCGTAAGCAAATCCATAGGCATAAACGCGTTCCACCCAGCCTTTCATAATCGCGGGCATTGAAAACCACCATAGCGGGAACTGAAATATCACGGTATCAGCCCACTGTAATTTTTCCTGTTCGGCGGCAATATCATGGCTTTGCGTGCCATTCTGGTAAGCGCGCTGTGAATCCTGCGAAGGTTGAAAAGGCCCTGATGAAGGCCCGGTGTTATCTCCGGCATCCAGCGCGGCTTTCCATTGCATGTCATACAAATCCGATATCTGCACATTGTGCCCGGCGGCCTGCAAATGACTGACCGCAAAATCTTTCAGCGAGCCGTTCAGTGATTGTGATTCAGGGTGGGCATAGACGATCAATACATTCATGACGAATTCTCCGCTAAGTGGTAAACGCAGAGTAGGTTGTTGTCAGGTATAGTTGAAATGAATTGATCATATAGCAGGTATAGCGATGAGTAATTTCGGCCGTTTGGATCTCAATTTGTTGCTGACGCTGGATGTCCTGCTCGCCGAGCAAAACGTCACGCGTGCGGCGCAACGCCGTAATCTTTCACAACCTTCAGTCAGCGTTCAGCTCGCGAAGTTGCGGGAATTTTTTGATGACCCTTTGCTGCTGCCGGGACCACGGGGGATGCGGCCGACCGCGCGTGCTGATGAATTACGTGAGCCGCTGCGACGGGCACTGGCCGCGCTGGAGCAGGCCGTATCTGCGGGTGAAGTGTTTGACCCCTCGACGGCAAAGAATACCTGGAATCTGGGGGCGGCAGATTATGGCGAATCGACCATTGTGCTGCCCGCGTTACGGGCATTACGTAGAGCCGCACCTTCTGCACGGCTGGCTATTTTTGAAACGTCACCTGCGCGGATTATCCGCAAAATGGAGCAGGGTACGCTGGATCTCGCATTCCATACCGGCGAGGCGGTGATGAATGGCCTGCACAGCCGATTATTGTTTGCTGAACGTTATGTTTTGGTGAGCAGAAAAGGACATCCGCAGGTTAAAGGCGAGATATCGCGTTCAGCGTTTTGCGCACTGGAACATGTGATCGTTTCACCCGATGGTGGGGGTTTCTATGGCAATACTGACATCGCGCTGGCGGCCACTGGATTATCGCGCCGCGTCGTCATGTCAGTGCCGCATTTCCTGTTTGTCGTTCAGGTGCTGATGACCACTGATCTGGTGGCGATGTTGCCGGAACGTCTGGTACGTGGAAATCCTGCTTTGCAGGTTACTACACCGCCGCTGGATGTCCCGGGGTTCGAGATGTACATGGTCTGGCACGAGCGCGCTCATCGTGATCCTGCACATCAGTGGCTGCGTGAGTTTATCGCTGATTCAGTCTGAAAAAAGGCAGCCTTACGACTGCCTGTGTCTGACGGTGCGAAAAACCGGAGCTTATTCGTTGAACAGCTTGGTATCATTCGCCAGGCTATCTACCACAACTTTTAAATCGTTGGCGGTAACTTTCTGCTTATCATTAGAAACTTGTTTACCGAATCCTTTACGCACGACTTTGATCACCGGTTTGCCAGTACTGGCGTCGATCAGCTCACCTTCGAAATACACTTCAGTATCACGCGTGCGGTGGCCTGTCGCGGTTTGAGTACCGGCAATAACCAGCGCGACCGGGACGACTTCATAGAACTGCAAACCTTCTGCCGACGTGTTCACACCGGTGATCGCGCCTTTGAAAATCAATGTGCGCGGCCCTGCGTGATCTGTCAGTGGCAGGCGCTCTGCCAGTGCAGGTTTCATGCGGCTGTTGGCGTAATCCAGCACCCCCTGCAAGGTGGATTTGTCGATCTGCGCCGTAGGCTGCGGTTCCGGGTAGAATTTAATCGGTTCGTATTTGATGTAAGAATAATTTTCTTTCTTAAACGAAGGATCGATCCAGCGCAGAACCGGATTTCCTCCAGCCGTTTTCACTTCCTTAAGGCCGGAATAATCGCCTAAAAAACCTGAGTATTTTTCCGTCTTGGTAATGTGGCTGGTACAACCGGCCAGGAACAGTGCGCCAGTCACTGCGGCGATCTGCATCAGTTTTATTGTTTTCATTCGTACCCTCGAAATATTTTAAGGAAGACCAAGTATGTATAGCACCGCTGCGGAATTTAACCTCTTAACGACAAAGAAAAATTGATATTCATCAGGATCGCGAAAATACAGTTCTGTGAGGTAATCATTTCTTCCTTAATTATTTTTTTGATGAATGAAACAAATAGTATTCACCTTTTGGACTGTCCCCCGTAGAGATGATGTTCCAGCCTTTTGACAGATAAAAAGCAACTGATTTTTTACTCTTTACTAAGCATTTCAGCGATCCCTGACGGGTAAACGCTTCTTCCGCAGCCTGAAGCAATGCTGAACCTGCACCGGTTCCCTGATATTGCGGATCAACAAACAGGTTATGCAGGAAATTTTCCTGAGTGAAAATTGAGGCGAATCCCAGTAAATGTCCGTCACGTTCTGCCACCAGAATCGTCTCGCCGATCACTGCGTGGTCAAAATCTTCCAGCTGAAAATCGTCTTCCAGCCATGTCCAGGTATGCTTGCGTGAGGCCAGATACAACGTGCGTAAAAACGGGCGGTCTGCTTCTTCATAAGGACGGACAATAAGTGATGAGGACAAGTAAAACTCCTGAGGAAATTTTTCATCAACGTGTGTTGTTCATGTCTGTTTCCTGATACTGCCAGTGAAGCGGAGTGAGTTCAATTACGTTGGCTGATCGGTTTTTTTAACGCATTTCCTGATTGATCTTCTGACCTTCGCCGCCAATAATGTTCCCTTGACTCGGGGTGCCCGCTGCAAAGCAGGGCTGAGATTTTACCCGTATTACCTGATCTGGATTATGCCAGCGTAGGGAAGTCAGGTATCTCTCCTGATACCGCCTTCCTGAGTGCCGGTGGGGAGATTTATGAATACCCGACCTACCTTTTTGCCCGGCGCCTTAGCCGCCACTTCTCTGAAACAACTCCGCCTTTCAGCGCCGCTGGTTCACTGCCTGACCAACGATGTGGTGCAATCTTTTACCGCCAATGTCCTGCTGGCGCTGGGTGCATCTCCGGCGATGGTGGTTGATCCCGCCGAAGCGGCGCAATTTGGCGCCATTGCCGATGCCTTATTGGTGAACGTCGGCACGCTGACACATCCCCATGCCGATGCGATGCGGGCGGCTATTCACGCAGCCAGTCAGGCCGGAAAGCCCTGGGTGCTGGATCCGGTTGCCGTCGGTGGCCTGAGCTGGCGTACAGAATTCTGTCGTGAAATCATCATACTTAAACCTGCCGCAATCCGCGGTAATGCCTCGGAAATCCTGGCTCTCAGCGGCCTCAGTGCGTCCGGGCGCGGCGTGGACAGCGGTGATGATTCCCTTTCTGCCTTACCTGCCGCACAGCAACTGGCGCGGGAGACCGGTGCGGTAGTGGCCGTGACGGGGGAAACTGATTACGTCACCGACGGGATGCGCAGTTGGGCGGTGGCTGGCGGACATCCGATGATGACCCGCATGGTGGGTACCGGATGCGCATTATCTGCGGTGGTGGCGGCCTTTGTGGCTTTGCCGGGTGATCGCCTGGATAACGTGGCCGCCGCCTGCCGGGTGATGTCCTGTGCCGGCGAGCGCGCCTGTGCGGTCGTGAAGGGGCCGGGCAGTTTCACGCCTGAATACCTCGATAATCTGTATTTAATGGGCGAGGAATGGCTGAATGGCGAGGAAATGCAATGAAACGTATTAATGCACTGACGATTGCAGGTACAGATCCGAGTGGCGGGGCGGGGATCCAGGCGGATTTGAAAACCTTCTCGGCGCTGGGTGCGTACGGCACCAGTGTGATCACCGCGCTGGTGGCGCAGAACACCCGTGGTGTGCAGTCGGTCTATAACATTGAGCCAGATTTCGTTTCAGCACAGCTCGATTCCGTACTGAGCGATGTGCGGATCGACAGTGCGAAAATCGGCATGCTGGCGAATAGTCAGATTGTGGAGGCGGTTGCGGAGCGACTCAGACATTATCAGCCGCCGTTTGTGGTGCTGGATACCGTGATGCTGGCGAAAAGTGGCGATCCGTTACTGCTGCCGGAGGCCGTGGATGCCGTGCGTCGTTTGCTGATCCCGCAGGCTTCCCTTATTACGCCAAATCTGCCCGAAGCGGCGGCGTTACTGGAATGTGCGGTGGCGGCGAATGAAACCGAAATGCGTGAGCAGGGAGAAGCCTTACTGGCGATGGGATGTGGTGCCGTGCTGATGAAAGGGGGACATCTGAGTGATGAGGAAAGCCCTGACTGGTTGTTTGTGACCGGTTCCCGCGAGCGGTTTACTGCGCCGCGTGTGAATACCCGACATACTCATGGCACCGGTTGCACGCTGTCGGCCGCGCTGGCCGCGTTACGTCCGCGTCATCACAACTGGGCCGATACGGTACGCGAAGCCAAAGCCTATTTACAGCAGGCGCTGATGCAGGCCGACTCACTGGAAGTCGGCCACGGTATCGGGCCTGTGCATCATTTCCACCGCTGGTGGTAACCGCGGATTATGCCTGGTGCTGGGTTTCGCTCAGCGCCTGTTCAACCTGATGAAATTTCGTCAGCGCCTGTTGCAAATGAACGGCATCAAACGGGTTCAGCGGATAGAATTTTTCTTCTTTACGCGGGCGCAGCATGACGCGGATTTTAGTTGCTGACATCCGTTCAAACAGATAGCTGGCAATATCGTCGTTCTCCTCGTCCTGCCACGACAGCAGCAATGCCGCATGCTCACCGCTGCGGCGGCCAATAAATTGTCCGTGTGACCACAGCCCTTCAAATTCGCCATCCTTTTGCAGTTTTTTGCCACTGAACCACGGTGATTCAGCCTGCGTCAGGAGGGCTTGCGGCGTGATATCCGCATACAACTGGCGCCACTGCGGGCGGTTGTTATCCATCTGCCAGCAGGCCATGCCGAGATAATCGTTCAGTTCACGCCAGTCCTGTTCCAGTTTCTCCCTGAGTTCAGGATCCTGCACATGCATGAACTGTTGCAGGCCGGTCGCCTGCTCACCCAGCTTGTTATAGGCAATAACGGTCATGGTGCGGGGCTTACGGCGGAATGTGACCCACAGCAGCACTTTGGGGATGCGGAAAGTGATGGCCTGAACGGTGAGTTTGTAACGGTTGCCACGTGACATCACCAGGCCGCTGGAAGTGCCCCGTTTGTCCTGATAATTTCTCACCAGTACCACGCTGTTCTGTCCCATCCAGCCCGTGACGTAATGTTCTTTTTCGCTTTCTGCCACGTCCAGATCATGAACGATCTGGGTGATTTTCTCGTTATCGAGCTGGGAGAGGGACAGTGACTGATCGGCACTGTAGTAGCTTTTTTTCAGGGCGGCTGCGGCTGGCATAAAAGTATCCACGATATTGATGTGGTTTACAGCTTACACCAAGTTGTCATACAGATTTTAGGGATAACCCGCAAAATTTGATCGCTGTCGTTCACTGTTTGTGTATTACAACGTCCTTTTACTTACTCGGCATCAAACCAGTCACTGTTCTGTTCGGCAATGGGGGTAATGGTGGAAATCATTTCCTGCAAATGAATGCGGATAGCTTTTTCAGCGGCGTCCGGGTCATGCGCTTTCAGCCCGTCAAAAATCGCATAATGTTGTGCAATCAGATTTTCCGGCGGTGACACTTTACTGAGTGTCAAAAAGCGGACGCGATCCATTGTCGCTTTGATGTGCTCGACGGTTTCCCATGCCAGGCGGCAGTCGATGATCTGCGCAATCGTGCGGTGGAACTCATCATCCAGCAGCAGGAATTCCTGCGTTTGCTGACTCTTTGCCGCCAGCGTCTGACGCTCAAGATTATGTTCGAGCAAGGCCAGATCTTTATCGGTGGCGACCATGGCTGCACGGCGTACCACGGCGGTTTCGACTGCTTCGCGAATGAAGCGTCCGTCGGCAACCCGCTTGGAGGAAATTTTCATTACATAGGTGCCGCGTTGCGGTAAAACCTGAACCAGCCCGGCTTCGGCCAGTTTGATAAAAGCTTCGCGAACCGGCTGGCGGGACACATTAAAGCGTGTGGAAATCTCTTTCTCCGACAGGAATGCCCCCGGCGCGATGGCACAGGTGACGATGTCCTGACGCAAGGTGCGGTAAATCTGCTGATTAACCGGCACATTACTGAGAAATTCAAAGGAGTCTGTCATGGGCAAAAGTTGTCTTTAAAGTCGGGAAACGACAATACTAACATGAGTTTTCTGATGTTTTTGAGATTGTTAGCGCAAGCTTTCATCAAATTATTGGGAGTTTATATGCTCCCGGCAATACAGCTTTTTATAGGCCGCTGGTGTAATACCCAGCAGTTTACGAAATACCCGGCGAAAATACGCCACATCGTTAAACCCCGTCAGGCGTGCCACGTCCGCCACATTGCCGGTATTGGCCAGTAACAGCTTTTCTGCTGCAGTGACACGTTGTTTATGCAGCGCATCCGTCAGCGTCATCTGAAAGGTCAGGCGGAAAACCCGCCCGAGATAATCGGCGTTACAGTGCAGCCGCTGCGCCAGCTCAGAGGCCCCCAGTGGTAGATGAAACTGTGTGGTGATCAGCTGACGGGCTTTGTAGGCCAGCGCCACGCCGGGGCCGCCGGGTTCGATATTCTCCGGCCAGGCGCGCGAGACTTCCTCTAACAGCAAAATCAGGAACAGCTCAAGAGAATTACCGCCGCGTTCCTGTTCATATAAAAATAATCTGAACAGCGTTAACAGGGTTTCACTGTCCCTGACTTTACAATGCTGTGGAATATTTAGCTGTAAAGAGGGACTATTTTGCTGTGGTTTAATGATTGCTATATCTTCCACAATATCAAAATGCAGCCAGTAAAATTTTAAATCGGGATCAAAGGTTGTGACGCCTTTATGTTCCCTGCCGGGAAATAACAGTAAACTTTCTCCTGTATGCAAATCAAAACGCGTATTTTCTTCCTGTAAAGACAATGAGCCACGGACGACATAAATTAATTCGTGCGAACTCAGGCGTCGGGTCGGATGTGTGCCAATTCCTCTGGAAATGAACAGGCCACCGTTTTGCACTTTAACCGGGTAATTTACGGAGAACGCAAACATTTCAGGCATTTTAAGGCACTCACCAGGCAAGGTTTGCCTGACAGTAGCACAGGAAACGTGCACCATCAGCCGGGTATGAAGAGGTTTTGATCTGCTTCACAGATTCTGGATGTGAGTCGGAATTGTCCCGTTTAACTACTTTTCTCTCCTCTTGTTGGCATGAGAACCCTATGCCAGATTTATGGCGTACCTTATTTCATCTCAGGGCTGATACGAATAATTAGCCTTATTCATTGTGTTCCTACAGCTTATAAATAACGATATAAAAGCGAGGAAAGATAATGCCAACAGATTCAGTTAATACAGGTTCTGCACCGGTAAACGGTGAGGACAGAATACTTTCTGCTAATGCCAAACTTTCTGTCAGTGAAAAAATCGGTTATGGATTAGGTGACGCCGGTGGCACGATAATTACCTGTCTTATCACCAGTTTTCTGACATTCTTTTATACCGATGTTTTCGGACTGACACCTGCGATTGTCGGTACGCTGTTTATTTCGCTGCGTGTGATTGACGCGATTTCCGATCCGCTGATGGGCATTCTGGCTGACCGCACGCAAAGCCGCTGGGGACGTTTTCGTCCCTGGCAGTTATGGATCGCGTTGCCTATTGGCGTGGTCGGATTTCTCACTTTTACGGTACCCGGCCTGAGTGGCGATGCCAAAATTGCCTACGCCTTCTTCACCTATTTCCTGCTCTCCGTGTCCTATACGGCAATCAACGTGCCGTACTGCGCGCTGATTAACACCATGACCACTGATCATCGCGAAGTGATGTCTTGTCAGTCGTGGCGCTTTGTACTGTGCGGAGTGGCGGGCTTTATGGTTTCCGTCGGGCTGCCGTGGCTGGTGCAGGTGTTGGGTAAAGGCAATGCGGCGGTGGGATATCAGCAGGGCGTAGGGTTGCTTTGCGCAGTTGCTGTGGTGATGTTCCTGTGGTGCTTCTTCACGGTACGCGAACGCCTGCCCCTTGCACTGCTCGGGCAATTCAGCGTTAAGGAACACATTCGCGGGATGCTGAAAAACGATCAGTTGCTGCTGGTTTTACTGATGTCTTTCCTGCTGATCAACGTGTTCAATCTGCGTGGCGGCGGCTACATGTATTTCATCACTTATGTGCTGAAAGGCGGGGCGGGCTACGCCTCTATGTTCTTCGGCATGGTAACGCTGGCATCCATTCTTGGCGCGGTGATCGTCAATCAGCTGACCAAATTTATCGACAGCGTGCGGCTGTATATGTTGACTAATCTGGTACTGGCGGTGTTTTCCCTGATGCTGTGGTTTGTCCCTGCCGGTGAACATTATCAGACGCTGTGGCTCGGTATCATCTTTGTACACTGTGTGATCCTCGGGTTCACCTTGCCGCTGCACTTTTCCATCATGGCGTTCGCCGACGATTACGGGCACTGGAAAAATGGTATCCGTTCCTCCGGCATGAACTTTGCCTTCAATCTGTTCTTTATCAAACTGGCCTGGGCATCAAGTGCCGGGATCATCAGCCTGGTCTTCATTCTGGTCTCTTATCAGGCTGGCGCAGAGCATCAGACCGCAGCGTCGCTCGGCGGGATCACTTTGCTGGAAACATTGTTGCCTGCGGCGATGCATCTGCTGCTGGCGGGAACGCTGATGTTTTGCAAACTCGATAACAAATTGCTGTCGCGGATGTCGCACGATTTGGCCGCAAAAATCTAATTTACTGTTTTTCAGGAGGTTGTATGCCGTTTTCTCCGGTTGATTCTTTAGAAGTGCCTTTGCAAAAAGTGAATGTTTCCGATGCGTTCTGGCTGGAATATCAGCGACTGGTGAAAGATGTGGTGGTGCCGTATCAGTGGAAAGCGCTCAACGATGACGTCGCCGACGCCGAACCAAGCCATGCGATTGAAAATTTCCGGATTGCCGCCGGGCAAAGTGATGGCGAGTTTTATGGCATGGTTTTTCAGGACAGCGACGTGGCTAAATGGCTGGAAGCGGTGGGGTATTTGCTGGCGAAAACGCCGGATCCTGCGCTGGAAGCAACGGCGGATCAGGTGATCGAGCTGGTCGGCGCGGTGCAGCAACCTGACGGCTATCTGAACACGTATTTCACCGTCAAAGAGCCGCAACAACGCTGGGCCAATCTGGCTGAATGTCACGAGCTTTACTGCGCCGGACATCTGATTGAAGCGGGTGTGGCCTATGCGCAGGCGACCGGCAAAACCCGTTTACTCGAGATTGTCTGCAAACTGGCGGATCACATCGCAGACGTTTTCGGGCCGGGCGAACAGCAACTGCATGGCTATCCGGGGCATCCGGAAATTGAACTGGCGCTGATGCGTTTGTATGAACAAACCGCCGAAACGCGATATCTCGAACTGACCCGCTATTTTGTTGAACAGCGCGGCACACAGCCGCATTTCTACGATATCGAATATGAAAAACGTGGAAAAACTTCGCACTGGAATACTTACGGTCCGGCGTGGATGGTGAAAGATAAGGCCTACAGTCAGGCACATGTACCGGTGGCTTTGCAGACAACGGCCATCGGGCACGCGGTGCGTTTTGTGTATCTGTATGCCGGTGTGGCGCATCTGGCGCGGTTGAGTCAGGATCAGGAAAAACGCGAAGTGTGCCAGCGATTGTGGGAAAACATGACCCAGCGGCAGATGTACATCACCGGTTCAATCGGCTCGCAAAGCAGCGGTGAGGCGTTTTCTTCCGACTATGATTTACCCAACGACACGGCTTACACCGAAACCTGCGCATCGATTGGCCTGATGATGTTCGCCAACCGTATGTTGCAGATGGATTCTGACAGCCGTTATGCCGATGTGATGGAACGTGCGCTTTATAACACCGTGCTGGCCGGTATGGCGCTCGATGGCAAACATTTCTTTTATGTGAATCCTCTGGAAGTGCATCCGAAAAGCATTCCGTTCAACCATATTTATGACCACGTAAAACCGGTGCGTCAGCGCTGGTTCGGCTGTGCCTGCTGTCCGCCGAATATTGCGCGTCTGCTGGCGTCGCTCGGCCATTATATCTATACCCAGCGTCCGGACGGTGTGGATATCAATCTGTATATCGGCAGTGATGTCGAAGCGACCATCGGCGGAAAGGCGTTGCGACTGAAACAGTCCGGCGGTTATCCGTGGGCAGAAGGTGTGCTGATTGAAATCGATACCGATCAGCCACTGGAAGCCACGCTGGCGCTGCGTTTACCTGACTGGTGCGCCAGTCCGCAGGTCACGCTTAATGGCAACCCGCTTGAACTGACCAGCCTGACGCAACGTGGATATTTGCGTTTGACGCAGGAATGGCAGAAAGGCGATCGCATTGAAATGATGCTGCCGATGCCGGTGATGCGGGTGAAAGGCAACGCGCTGTTGCGGCATGTTGCGGGGAAAGTGGCAGTGCAGCGCGGGCCGCTGGTGTATTGCCTTGAGCAGGCTGACAACGGCAGTGAACTGCATAACATCCGCCTGCCGGGTGATGCGCAATTCCGTCTGATTTCCGGCAGCGGATTGTTCGCCGGTAAAATCTTATTGCAGACACAGGGCGAACGCCGGACATCCGTTCAGGCCAGTCAGCAGCCACTGTATCGCTACAATCCGCCAGCGCAAGAAACGGTACCGCAAACCATAACCTTTGTGCCGTACTTTACCTGGGCGAATCGTGGGGAAGGAGAGATGCGGGTTTGGGTGGACGAATAAAGCCGTCATCCTTCAGCCTGTTTCACGCGTCTGATCCCGGATAACCCCTGGACCAGACGCGCTTTATCCACTTCGGTTAACTGCGGCGCATGCAGCAGAATCATAATCTCTGATTTATCTTCCTCACTGAACCCGCCGGCCAACAGGCGCTGACTAATGGCGCTCAAAATTTGCTTATCCTGTGCAGAGATGGAGTCTCTGACCTTATCGAGGCTTTTCGGTTTGTCCCCCATATCGGGCTGCGATAACCAGTCAGCAAAATAGCGGTACTGGATAGCTTTGGCGACGTCCATCTGCGCCTGAATAAAAGGAAGCACCGAGTGCGGGTCAAGCCCTGCTTCTTCCGCTTCAGCCTGCGCGAGAGAGAGGACCTTCTTTTCACGCACCAAATCTTCGACCGGTAAATGATTTGCCGCTTTATAAGCCGCCACGTCTTTCATATCCACCATGCGTTCGTTCATCGCCGTTGTGAGAGAAGAGATCGCTGTGGCCGGCACCGATGCCGCATAAACTGAGCCCACCATAAATAACGAAGACAAAAACACCATGATATAAGCCATAACACCCTCAGTTGCGTCAGGAAGAATAAGGAATTTACCTTGCCATTAAAATAATACCGCAGTGTTACAAAGATTCATGCATTACGCCTGAAATGTGCTCTGACGGCTTTTGAGTGATGGGCAGTATGGCAAGCATGGCGTACCGGGTACAGATTGTGCGGATGGCGGAAAGGGCGCTCCCGGAATGAACGGCGCCGCGTTAATGTAAGATTACAATCAGCGAATAGGGAAAAATGCCGCTCCCTTTTGGCAGGGAGCAGCATTGGCATTCAGAATATCAGTTGTGAGACAGAGTGGAGTCGGGCAGGTGTTTTGGTGGTTTAATCACGAAGAACACCAGCATTGCACCCAGTGCGGCGACGCCACCAGCGAGAATAAAGGCACTGTCAAAACGACCGGTGTTTTGCACAATGAAACCCGTCACGACCGGACCAATGATGCCCGAGACGCTGCCGACCAGATGAATAAATCCGCTGGTGCCGCCGACGCGGGATTTATGCACCACATCCTGAATAATCGCCCAGTAAATCGCACCGGTGGTATACAGGAAGAAAATAGACACTGACATCAGAATGACGGCCGGCACCACGCTGGTGACAATACCGGCGAGGGCGACACAAATAGCCGCGGCTAACAGGCTGACCACTAATATAATTTTACGCGACAATAACAAACGGCCGGTAATATTGAAAATCTTATCAGAAATATAACCGCCCAATGCCAGGCCGACAAAACCGACAATCCACGGAATAACCGTTGTCAGACTCATCTCTTTGATATTCAGGCCATGTGCCTGAACCAGGTAAGCCGGGAACCAGCTGAGGAAGAAAAATAAAATATAGTTGTAGCAGAAGAAGGCAAATGCCGTAACCAGAATAATCGGCTGACGTAAATAATAGCCCAGACCATGTGCGGCCTGCGCCATATTCTCTTCTTCGCTTAAATGCTCGTTCTTCATTTCATCAACTAAACGCAATTCTTCCGGTGAAACACGTTTACTTTTCAGCGGATTATCGGCAACGGTAAAGAACCACACGACCATCCAGACGATCCCGATACTGGCAATGACCATAAACGCCGGACGCCAGCCGAAGGAAATCGCCAGATACCCGACAATCGGCCCGGCCACTGCACCGCCGAGGGGAGAACCGGCGCTGAGCAAGCCCATCGCGGTTGCCGCCTGTTTCTTCGGGAACCAGCCGTTAATCATCTTATTTGCTGAGGCGCAGATCGGGCCTTCGGCCATGCCGAATAATACCCGTAAAATAAGCATGGAATAAAAACCGGTCGCGATAGCGGTCATGCCGCAAAATACTGACCATAAGCCGACGGCTAATCCCATTACCAGCGTCGGACCGAATTTATCCACGGCCAGGCCACCGATAAAGTTAAATATTGCGTAACCAAAGAAGAAGCTGCCAAATATCATGCCGAATTGTTCGGGATTAATGGTCAGTTCTTTTTCTATCATAGGCACAGTAATCGACAGCGCAACGCGGTCGAGGTAATTGATCATGTAAACCAAGAACAGCAAGAATACGATGATCCAGCGTAGGTTCTTAAACATAAATGTATGCTCCACTTGTAGGTGTCGTTTTAATAGTGTTGCGTTTTTATAGGTAGAATATGAGGTACGGGCGACGGGAAGATATTTGAAATCTTCCCGTCTTGTATAAAAATAATCAAAAAATCAGAATGTCAGTAAAACCTTGCAGCAGGAACGCTGATCTTTCTCAAACAACGTTAATGCCGCTTCCACTTCGCTGGCGGGCATCCAGTGCGTCACCAGTTTTTCGGGTGCGATTTTTCCCTGCTCCATCCATTCAATCACCTGCGGGAACCGGTGACTGTTCAGGCGTGAAGAAAACAGTGAAATCTCTTTGCTGGTAATGCTTTGCTGCGTGACCAGGCTGGGCTCGCCGGAGAAACCCATCATACCGATACGTGCTGCCGGAGACGCCAGCAGAATAGCTTCCTGCAAAATCGCCGGATGGCAGGCGGCATCGACGATGAGCGTTGGTCGCACACCTTCAGCGGCCAGTTCATCAGCCACGCTGCGTTCGCTATTGTTGATGATCCAGTCTGCGCCGCTGACCTGCGCCATCTGCAACCGTTCGTCGATACGGTCAGCGACAATCACTTTCTGCACACCATAAACGCCTTTCAGCACCTGAATCACCGTCAGCCCCATCGGGCCTGCGCCGTAAATCAGCGCGGTATCCTGCGGTGTCGGTTTTAGAAACGCCGTGATATTGGCCGCGATAGTAAACGGCTCGACCATACTGGCGAGTTTGTCCGGTATCGCCGCAGGCACCACATAAGCGTTTTTCGCTGGCGCACAGGCGTAATCACTGAAACCGCCGTCGCGGTGGACGCCGATAACCTGCAGTTCGGCGCAGACATTCGGCCGGCCAATCGAGCACGGATAACAATGTCCACAGCTGACGACCGGATCGATAACCACGCGCTCGCCGATACGTTTGACGTCTACGCCTTCACCGACGCTGTCGATGTGGCCGAAAAACTCATGGCCGATTACCCGTGGATATTTCGCAAACGGATTGTGACCGTGATAAATATGAACATCTGAACCACAGATGCCCGCGTGACTGACCCGAATTCGTACCTCGCCGGCGGCAGGTACCGGCAAAGCACGTTGCTCGATGACTAACTTTCCAGGTTTCTGAATAACGACACTGTTCATTTTTCGCTCCCTCACCAGTTCCACAAAGTGCCGTCTTCCAGACGGGCCACCGGCAGATACGCCGGTTCGTACGGATATTTCGCAGCCAGCTTTTCGTCAAACTCAATACCCAGCCCCGGTTTTTCGCCCGGGTGCATGTAGCCGTTGTCGAACGTCCAGTTATGCGGGAAGACTTCCAGCATTTGCTCGGAATAACCCATGTATTCCTGCACGCCGAAGTTCGGCACCCACAGGTCGAAGTGCAGGGCTGCGGCCATACAAATCGGCGAAAGGTCAGAAGGGCCGTGGGAACCGGTACGCACCTGATACAAGGAAGCGAAATCAGCGATGCGGCGCATGCCGGTGATACCGCCAGCGTGCGTCAGTGTTGTGCGGATATAGTCGATAAGCTGTTCTTCAATAAGCTGTTTGCAATCCCAGATGCTGTTGAACACTTCGCCGACCGCAATGGGTGTGACTGTGTGCTGGCGGATCAAACGGAAGCATTCCTGATTCTCAGCGGGGGTCGGATCCTCCATCCAGAACAGGCGATATTCCTCGATGCTTTTGCCAAAGCGCGCTGCTTCGATGGGCGTCAGACGGTGGTGCATGTCGTGCAACAGATGTTCGTCGAAACCGAATTTATCACGCACGGCTTCGAACAGTTTTGGCGTGAAATCGAGGTATTTTTCCGTCGACCACAACTGCTCTTCCGGCCAGTTACCTTTCGTCGCTGGTTCGTAGGCCAGACCTTTGCCTTTCGCCATGCCGTAAGTCGTTTTCATGCCCGGAACACCGCATTGTGCGCGGATCGCCTTGAAACCGAGCTCTTTATGTTTGGCGTAATCGTCGAGCACTTCATCAATGGAATGGCCGGTGGTGTGGCAGTAGACCATGACGCCGGTGCGGGATGCACCGCCGAGCAACTGGTACAACGGCATGTTGGCGGCTTTGGCTTTGATGTCCCATAACGCCATGTCCACGGCAGAAATCGCCGACATAGTGACCGGGCCGCGACGCCAGTAAGCGCCTTTGTAGAAAAACTGCCAGATGTCTTCAATCTGATGCGCATCACGACCAATCAGTTGCGGACACACATGATCTTTCAGATATGACGCGACCGGTAACTCGCGGCCGTTCAGCGTGGCATCACCAATGCCAGTCAGTCCGCTGTCAGTGGTGATTTTCAACGTAACAAAGTTGCGTCCCGGGCAAGTGACAAAAACTTCAGCATTCACGATTTTCATCGGTTACGACCTTCTGCAGTAAAAGTAGGAAGCATTTTCTGTGGTTATAAATACGCCTTATCCTAACTACCATACAAGTATGTTTATCGTTTTTTGCCGGAGAGGATCACACTTTGTGAGGGAAATGTTGCGGGGATTAAAAACAAAACGCCTGCTATTAACAGGCGTGATTTAACGTGAAAGAGCGGGAACTATTCCGCCAGCCGTACCACTTCATCCCATACGGCTTCATCGACCGGGATGCCCAAACGGCGGTTTTCTTCGCGGTTGGAAGCGGCAGTCTGGCCCGGATAACGGACATCGCGGCTGTTTTCGGCGGGGTCGGACTGATTCACATAGTCTGCAACGCTGTCGGCCATGCGTTCGGTGAATTCGGCACCACCGAGTTGTGTCGGGTCAAACACCATAAAAATCTGGCTGGCGCCGGTACAACTGCCTTTGCCTATTTTGTCGATCTCATTGGTGGGCGATCCGGCAGATAACAGCGCGGCCATAGCATCGAGCACAATTGCCAGGCCGGAGCCTTTCCAGTAACCCGTCGGTAAAATACGCATGGAGGCCTCGATTGGGCCAGGATCGTCTGTGAGATTCCCCTCTTTATCGTAGCCGCCGGGGAACGGCAGTTTTTCCTTTTTCAGCCGCGTGACCTGCAATTTACCGTAGGAATATTGTGACATCGCCATATCCAGTACGATCGGGCCTTTGGCCCGGGGCACGGCCATCACGAACGGGTTGTTGCCCACGCGGGGGTTTTTGCCGCCCCACGCAGGCATACAGGATTCAGTATTCGTCCAGCAAATCGCCGCCATGCCTTGTTCTGCCGCATGCCAGCCATAACTTCCGCCACGCATCCAGTGGCTGCTGTTTTTCAGTGCGACAATGCCGACGCCGTATTCTTTTGCCATCTCTGCCGCTTTTTCGACGGCAAACAGGGCGTTGGTAATGCCGATCCCGCGGTTACCGTTGTAGATGGCGATGGCGCCAAGGGATTTTTCCAGCTCTGGTTTGGCATGAATATCAATCCAGCCTTTTTTAACGTAATCGACAAAGCGCGCCACACGGTTCAGCCCATGGGATGAAATGCCGTCGCAACTGGACTCTGTGTGGATTCGTGCACAGGTATGTGCGCTTTCTTCATCCAGACCGGCTTTTTGCAGGGCGCGGAAGATGGTCTGTTGCATCATGCTGAATTCAATTCTTGGCATGGTTGGCTCCGGTTGAGAGATCATCAGGCGTCAGAGGGGATAATTCTTCTGTCTGGATAAGAATATTATTATCACCCCAACATTTTTCGTATGGCCAGCCGGTAAGTTGCTCGGCAACTAAACGGGCTTCTGGTGTAACATCGTATTTACTGCCGCCGGCTTTCAGCCGCTCAATTTCACTGACCAGCAACGCATGGTTATGTCGGGTGAGACGGAATTTCATTGAGCTGTATAACCCTACCAGCAGGAAAATGACGGAACCTGCGCCAAATACCAGCGTGATGCCGTAAACAGCTTCGACCGGTTGCGTTGCGCTTTTCGGTGTAAATCCGTAATGCTGTAATAACAGGCCAACTCCAAATAATGCCACCGCCTGAACGGCTTTGCGTACGAATGTCATTACCCCGGCGAATATCCCTTCGCGCCGTTTTCCAGTCAGCATTTCATCCACATCGGGAATAAAACTGTAGATATTCCAGCAAACATAACTGGTACCCGAACGGCCAACGCCCATTAAAATGACGGAGAGATAAAGCAGCGCCATATTAAAAGGTAATTGTAATAAATGAATGGCTAAAAATAACCCGACACTGCCCAGCATAAATAGCTGTGCGATGCGGTAAGAAGCCCCGTTGCCTAATTTCATACACAGGAAAATAAACAAGGCGACGCAGACAAACTGCACCAGAGTCATTAACGTCATGGCATTCGACGCGGTCACGGCGTTTTGCCCGAGGACAAAAATAATGTAGTAGGCCAGCACCGCACCGAGCACGTCGAGAGCGACATAACCGCCAAGATACATCCCGACATGCTGACGGAAGGTGCGGATTTTCATCGTCGAAATCAGTGATTTAAACAGATGTTTCATGTCACGGCGGAAAGAAAGTTTCGGCGCAGCGACGTCAACCGGGATCGGACGCTCCCAGGTGTAGAAGTAAAGCATCAGGATCACCACGGCAAACAGCACGCCAAAAATCACCCCCATAATCAGAAACGATGACGATGAATCTTCACCGAGATAGGCAATGATCCGGCCAGGTAACCAGGCCGCTAATATCGCGGCACCGGTAGAGAAGAACATTCTGACGCCGGTCAGTTTGGTGCGCGTTTTAAAACTGGATGTCATTTCCGCTGCTAGTGTTTCATAAGGCACAATTGCCAGCGTATAAGCAGCATAGAATAGAATATAAGTGAACAGGTAGTACCAGAATCCCATTCCGCTGACCCACATAATAATGTAGGTCACCATAATCAGCGGAGCACCAAATAAGAAGAAGAAACCGCGGCGGCCGTATTTTTTACCCAGCGGATTACGATAGAAATTATCCGTGACATACCCCATAAGCGGATCGAAAAAAGCATCCAGCAGACGTGCTGTCGCAATAACGGCACCGGCCTCTGCGGGGCTTAATCCTGCATAGGTAGTATAGAAAAACATTATCCACAGACCCAAAACCGCAAAACATCCGCCGCCGAAAAAATCTCCTCCGCCGTAAGCCAGCATATTTTTTACCGATATCGGTCTTTCTTTATCGTGATTAATCATACTACCCCTGCATTCCGTCACCGGATAAATAAGAGTCGTAAAAAGAAATACGTCGTTTTTGCCCGCAAAAAATTCATGAATGAATTATTCAGCGACATCGGCAGATTAAAATTAGGTAATGCACCTCTACCATACAAGTATGCGAAATGGGTTTTATCGGATGGGATCACAAAAATAAGGGCAGAATTCCTCTGTACTGCAAGATGGATCACAGTACAGAGAATGAACAATGAGAAGGGGGGATATCAGCCGAGCAGTTCGCACTGAGGGGGTAAGCGGCACTGAATGGCATCAGGCAAAACTTCGATACGGAACTGTTTGCCGGTCAGCGGTTCGCCATCGAGGTTGAAGGTCATGTCGTGCGGCGCGGTGATTTCGAGCCACGGCAGACTGGCAGAAAGGATGTTTTTATTTTCTTCATTGCTGAGCAGACTGCGCAGGAATGAAGGCAGCAGCTCTTCTGATGTCAGAAGGCGTAGCTGCAACAGGCCGTCGTTGATCAGCGCGTCCGGGCAAATTTGTTGCCCGCCACCGGCCTGTCGGCCGTTACCGATGCCAATAACCAGCGCATCGCCTTCCCACTGAAAATCAGGGCCTTTAATTTCGCAGCGGTCAGCTTTGAGCGTATCCAGGCGTAAAAGTCCGTGGATGAAATAGGAAACACCACCCAGAGCTGCTTTCAGTTTTTCCGGTGTTTCCGTAGTGATACGCGTCCCAAAGCCGCCGGTCGCCATGTTGATGAAGAAATGCTGGCTGTTGACGCATGCCAGATCAATATCGACGGCCCGGCCTTTTACCGCCAGTTGTAACGCCTGTTCAGGCGTCGGGGGAATACCGCAGGCGGTGGCGAAATCGTTCGCCGTCCCCAGTGGCACAATCCCCAGTACAGGTCTGACACCGTCGATTTGCGCCAGCGCACCTGCCACTTCGTTAATGGTGCCATCACCTCCACCGGCGATCACGGTTTCACAGCCCAGTTCTATGGCTTCAGCGACGTAACGTGCGGCATCACCGTGTTCCCAGGTGACCCGTACTTCCAGCTTCACGCCTTCGGCACGCAGCGCGTTCACTGCTTCGCGCAGTTCTTCGATGGCTGCACCTTTTCCATTTAAAATCAGCAGTGCTGTGGTCATGTACGCTCCTTTTATCTATACATAACAACAATAGATGATTATGACCGTATTTGGCTATCGGATAAATCAGTGAAGCATTCTTTCTGGTATTAAATAATTGCAGTTAAAGTCATTCAATAAAACACTTATTTATCTGCAAATGATTTTTTATTTTGAGGGCGGGAAGAGGTTATTTGTTCACTGAATGGGAGAACAGAGAATTGCCCGAATACCAAAAGAAAAGCCAGCTCAAGGGAGATTGAGCTGGCCAAGGAGGTGGTTCCTGGTATAGTCCGGTGCTTTATTTTGCATTCGAAGTAAATTGCGAATGCATATTAACCAGCCACCCTAAAAATAGATGTGATCGAATTCTTGTTTTCGAAGAATTCCTTATTTTGAATGCGGATTCCGGGTGTCAGTTTCTTCCAGATTACGCAACAAAATAGCGAATTCCAGGCTGACATCTTCCGGCAACGCGACATATACGAAGTGGCCATTACCCGGCGCCACGTCGGTCGGCTGACCTTTTTTGTTGCGCAGCGCTTCCAGTGTGAACTGAACGTTACCCTGCGGCGTCATCATTTCCACACTGTCACCGACGCTGAACTTATTTTTCACGTCGATTTCTGCCCAACCATCCTTACGGTTACCGGTGAATTCACCGACAAACTGCTGGCGGTCGCTGACGGAGAAACCGTATTCGTAGTTCTGTTGTGCGTCATGCGTATGACGGCGCAGGAAACCTTCGGTGTAACCGCGATGCGCCAGGCCTTCCAGCGTTGAAAGCAGAGTCGGGTCAAAAGGTTTTCCGGCGACTGCATCGTCAATGGCGCGGCGATAAACCTGTGCGGTGCGGGCGCAATAGTAGAAGGATTTGGTACGGCCTTCGATTTTAAGCGAGTGCACACCCATTTTGGTCAGGGTTTCCACGTGCTGTATCGCCCGCAGATCCTTGGAATTCATAATATAAGTGCCGTGTTCGTCTTCAAACGCACTCATATATTCACCCGGACGCATCGCTTCTTCCAGCATAAAGACTCTATCCGTCGGCTGGCCGATGCCTAATGTCGGTTCGGCGGCTTCAACCTGTTGAACGGGGATTGGCTCGTACTGATGCACAATATTGCCGATGGCGTCTTCTTTGCCTTCCTGAACCTTATATTCCCAGCGACAGGCGTTGGTGCAGGTTCCCTGATTTGGATCGCGTTTATTGATGTAACCGGAAAGCAGGCAGCGGCCTGAATACGCCATGCACAGTGCGCCGTGCACGAAGATTTCGATTTCCATGTCCGGCACCTGAGCGCGGATTTCAGCGATCTCTTCCAGCGACAATTCGCGGGATAAAATCACCCGCGTCAGCCCCATTTGTTTCCAGAATTTTACTGTCGCCCAGTTAACGGCATTGGCCTGTACCGACAGGTGAATATCCATCTGCGGAAACGCTTCCCGTACCATCATGATAAGGCCAGGATCGGACATAATCAGGGCATCCGGCCCCATATCGATGACCGGCTGTAAATCACGGATAAAGGTTTTCAGCTTGGCGTTATGGGGGGCGATATTCACTACCACATAGAATTTTTTACCCAGAGCATGGGCTTCGTTGATGCCGGTCTCCAGATTCTGGTGGTTAAATTCGTTATTACGTACGCGCAGGCTGTAGCGCGGCTGACCGGCATAAACTGCATCGGCACCGTAAGCAAAAGCGTAACGCATGTTTTTCAGGGAGCCGGCAGGGGACAGCAGTTCCGGAACAAAAGAATCGCGGGTAAACATAGTCAATCTCAGTCTGATCACAAGTCAGGGCCGTCCCGGATGCGGGGCGACGAAAGGTCGGAATTGTAACGTCTGAGTTGATCAAAAGCAGCCAGTTCGTGTGGGTATTTGAGGTTTTACGGGGGCAGATCAATTTTTGCATCCTGAGGCTCCAACAGGGAATGTGGCAGCCTCAGGACAATCAGGTCAGGCGGTTTGCTGGGTAAGATCACGGATATCGGTACTGGTACCGTTTTTCACGACCGACTGAACGCCTTTCTTCGATGCACTTTCCGTGGAGTACATTTCGCTCACGCCGATCACCTGATGATTTTTTGCTTTCAGCACAAAGTAGAACTGGCCGTCTTTCGAGGGTTTGACTTCGTACTGCGCTTCGTCAGGTGCGTTGGTTTGAACCGATGAAATGCCGTTTTCTGCCGAGGCTTTGCTGGCATACATTTCACTGGTGAGGATAATCTCTCCGTTCCCGGCCTTCAGGTTAAAGTGAAACTGTCCATTCTTCGCTTTTTTCAGATCATAGTGACCATTAGCCATAAAGGTAATCTCCATCAGAGGGGTTATTTTCCAGAGATAAGTGTAGTTAAAGGAAACTTTTTCGCGGAGACAGGAGAAATTTAAGGCATGAAATGTGAACTGGCCGACAGACTTTCAGCAACTTTACAAAACTCAATTGCCGGCCAGAAGTGCGTTAAACCAAATGGCAGGGCTCCGCTTCCCAGCGGTAACCGACGCCGTATACCGCGCGGATAAACGCCTTTTCGCCGTCCAGTGATTCGAGTTTGCGACGCAGATTTTTGATGTGGCTGTCGATGGTGCGATCGGTCACAACGCGGTAATCGTCGTAGAGATTATTGAGCAGCACTTCGCGGGTAAAAACGTAACCCGGTTTGACGGACAGGGTTTTCAGCAGGCGGAATTCCGCTGGCGTCAGCTCCAGTTCGTGCCCCTGGAATGTCGCCTGAAAGCGGGCTTCATCAATGTGCAAACCGGTTTCTTTTGCCACGTGCTCATCCGGACGTACACAACGGCGCAGGATCACTTTCACGCGCGCGACCACTTCCCGCGGGCTGTACGGCTTGCAAATGTAATCATCGGCACCGATTTCCAGACCAAGCAGGCGGTCGATCTCTTCGGTTTTGGCGGTCACCATCATGATCGGGACATCAGAGAACTGGCGGATATCGCGGCAAATCGACAGGCCACTGCTGCCCGGCAGCATCAGATCCAGAAGGATCAGCGCCGGTGGCTGATTTTTAACCAGCGTAATCACGTCGTGCCCGTCCGGCAACCATTGGGTGGCATAGCCGGCGGCTTCCAGGTAGTCGATCAGCAACTGGGCGAGTTTAGGTTCATCTTCCACGATCAGAATTTTCAACGGCGCAGGGCCGGACAGTACAGAGTCGTTCATTCAGTTTCTCAGGCCATGTGGAACAGAAAGGGGCAGGACGATGGTAATGCGCACGCCACCTGCCGGAGAGTGGCTGGCGCTGATTTGCCCGCCGTGGGCTTCGACGATATTCTGGCAAATCGCCAGACCTAAACCCGAGCCGCCGCTGGCGCGGTTACGCGAGCCTTCGGTACGGTAAAATCGTTCAAAAATACGGATCAGTTGTTCATCACTGATGCCCGGCGCGCTGTCCTGGAACATCAGATGCAGCGTTTTTTCGCGAATTTCTCCCAGAATTTCCAGGCCGCCATTTGGGTCAGTATAGCGCAGGCTGTTTTCCAGCAGATTGTTGATAAGTTGCGACAACCGCTGCGGGTCACCAAATACTTCGGCGCTTTCCGGCAGATGGCTGGTGAGCGTTAAATGTTTGTTGTGGAAACGATCGCGCGAACCGGCCTCTGCCAGTTGCACCAGATGTACCACATCAGTGTCGACTTTACGGTACGCCAGCGCACCGGCATCAGACAGCGAAAGCTGGTGCAGGTCATCGACCAGTTTGGTCAGAATCGATACTTCAGATTGCAGTGATTCCAGTGAACCGACTGTCATTTTTCGCACACCGTCCTGCATGGCCTCCAGCTCACCGCGCAATACCGCCAGCGGGGTGCGTAATTCGTGAGAAATATCCGCCATGAATGCCCGGCGCATTTGCTCGTTTTTCTCCAGCGTCATTGCCAGCTGGTTAAAGTCCTGCGCCAGTTTCCCCAGTTCGTCTTCACTGTCGACCTCCACGCGGGTGCTGAAATTTCCTGCGGCAAGCTGGTGGGTGCCATTCACCAGCCGTTTTACCGGCGCGAGCATTCCGCGGGATAAAACCCAGGTTACGGCGGCGGCCAGCAGTGCAGTAAAGGCGACAATCATCCAACTGGTCCGGCTTTGCTGGCGCTCAAAGTTGATATCGGCATCGCGGGTCAGGCGCTCAGCAGGTGTGGAAATTACCGAACCGATGACGACGCCATCAACGGTCATCACGCGGCGCGGTCCCTGCAGATCGGGGGGAACAGGCTGATCGTAACCACCGATCCGGCGGTCGTGACTGTCGAGGATCCAGAATTTTGTCCGCCAGCCCTGCGGTGGCATTCTCGGGCTGCTGTTTTGTTCAAATGAGCGCATCAACTGATAGATTAACCGGTCATTTGTTTCCAAAAATTCCCAGTTGCCATGCTGCTTGTACTGCTCCTGCAATGTGTCCGCCAGCAGCTCGACACGCTGTTCATTGCTTTGGCGGATGTAGTCAATAAAGCCCCGTTCGAAGCTCATCCGTACGCCCCAGTTCATGGTGATCAACACCAGCGCGCAGGTACAAAAGATGGCCATAAACAGCTTGGCAGTGATACCAGGTTTCATGATTTTCTCATCGGATCGGGGGAGCCGGCCTCAGCACGACGACGGCTAATGATGGCATTTTTCTGCGTGTCAGGCGGCACTTTGGAAAATACCCAGGCGGGCAGGGCAATCACCAGTGCCATTGACATGTAGCAATACAGGAAAGCGGTGTGCATGGTGCTGCTGTCAGGCGTAATCGCTTGCTGATGTGCAAACAGGCCAATCAGCAACCCGGCGACGCTGACACCGAGGCTCATCGACAATTGCATGATCATCGACAGTAAGCTGTTGCCGCTGCTGGCAAGGCGCGGCGGCAGATCTTTGAGCGTAAGAGTATTCATCGACGAGAAGCGCAGGGAGTTCACCATTCCCTGGAAGAAAAGCACAATCGGGATCATCCACATGGCGCCATAAATCGCCACCAGCGGGAAGATAAGCGTAATCAGTGCCAGCAGCAAGGTGGCGCTGACCAGTGCAGAACGGTAACCCAGCTGATTTACCAGCCGGACCACCACGCGTTTCATCCCCATGCTGCCCAGCACCATCGGGATCATCATCAGCCCGGCGTGGAAGGGCGTAAAGCCCATCCCGAGTTGCAGAAAGACCGGCGTCATAAATGGCAACATGCCGCTGCCGATACGTCCCAGCAGGCTGCCAATCA
Organism: Rahnella sp. CJA17(1/100); assembly: GCF_963881615.1. Lineage (NCBI taxonomy): Bacteria > Pseudomonadati > Pseudomonadota > Gammaproteobacteria > Enterobacterales > Yersiniaceae > Rahnella > Rahnella sp. CJA17(1/100). The sequence goes on from NZ_CAWOJA010000022.1 coordinate 195,571, forward strand.
GACCGATCTTAAAGGTTGGTGTATGGAACAGGCGCAGGGAAAACAGTGCCGAGAGATTGCCGCGCGCATGCATCCAGTAAATGCCCAGCGCGCCGCCACCGGCCACCACCAGCAATACGATTTCCAGCGCCGTCAGCCCCATGCTGCGGCTGCCTTCCAGTGCCAGCGTCAGCGTCGCCATACACACGGCCAGCATGACAAACCCGCTGATATCAAAGCGCCGGGTCTGCATTTTATAATTTGGCATGATCATTAATGTGGCGATGCAACCGGCCAGACCGACCGGCAGATTGATCAGAAAAATCCAGTGCCAGCTGGCATATTGTACCAGAAAACCCCCCAGCGCCGGACCCAGTAACGGACCGACCTGACCGGGCAGTGTCACCATCGTCATCGCTGCCATGTATTCGCTGCGCGGGACAATTTTCAGCACCGTCAGCCGTCCGACCGGCACCATCATCGCGCCGCCAATCCCCTGAACTATGCGCGACATCACCAGTTCACGCAGGCTTTCCGATTGCGCGCACAGCAGCGAGCCGAGCGTGAACAGCACAATGGCTGAAAAGAATACCCACTTCACACCGACTTTATCCGCCAGCCAGCCGCTCGCTGGTAACATCACCGCAACCGTCAGCACATAAGCGACAATAACCGAATGCATGTGCAGCGGGTTTTCGCCCAGACTGCGGGCCATGGACGGCAGGGCAGTATTGACGATCGTGGTGTCGAGGGCCTGCATAAAGAAGCCAAAGGCGACGATCCACAATTGCCAGCGAACCGAAGGTGGCAGCGGCGTGGAAGGCGATAAGGTGTCAGTGTTTTCAGATTTCATGAGTCATCGCATCAGCACAATCATTTTTGTGGCATTTCAGGAGGGAATTCACCTGCAGACCGGCTCACAGTGTAGCCAGAATGTTTCAGCAGAAAATGGAGGAAATAAGGAGAGTCTTTCCCATTTTTTGACAATTCCTCTGACAATAAAGAATAGCTTTCAGCCTGACATTTTATATCAAAATGCTAAGGTTGACCTTTGACCATGAACCGTTCGCACGCAAAGTAAGTCTAATCTGAACTTATAAAGGGAGAGAATGATGAGCAAAAGAGAACTGGGTCGTTCAGGTATTCAGGTGCCGCTGTTAACCTTTGGTGGCAATGTATTTGGCTGGACTGTCGATCAGGCTGCCTCGTTTAACCTGCTGGATGCCTTGCTGGATCATAAACTGAATTTCATCGATACGGCAGATGTGTACTCGAGCTGGGTTGAAGGCAACAAAGGGGGAGAATCGGAAACCATCATCGGCAACTGGCTGAAAAAAGCCGGTAAGCGTGACCAGATCATTCTCGCCACCAAAGTCGGTAAGCCGATGGGCGAAGGTAAAGTCGGTTTGTCGCCGCGCTATATTAAAGAAGCGGTAGAAGCCTCTCTGAAACGTCTGCAAACAGATTATATCGATTTGTATCAGTCACATGATGACGATGCGGATACACCGCTGGCCGAAACTATGGCGGCATTTGACGCGTTAATCAAAGAAGGGAAAGTGCGCGCCGTCGGGGCATCTAACTACAGTGCGCCGCGTCTGGCAGAAGCGCTTAAAGTCAGCCAGGAAAACGGGCTGGCGCGTTATGAAACGCTGCAACCACAATACAATTTGTATGACCGCAAAGTGTATGAGGAAGCGCTGGAAAAAGTCGTGACAGATAATGGTCTGGGCGTCATCAACTTCTATGGCCTGGCCGCCGGCTTTCTGACCGGGAAATATCGAACCAAAGCCGATGCCGGTAAGAGTAAACGCGGCGAAAACGTGATTGCGCGTTGCCTGAATGAGCGCGGCCTGAAAGTATTGGCCGGACTGGATCAGGTGGCTGAGAAGCATGGCGCACAACCGGGGCAGGTTGCACTGGCCTGGCAGATTGCCCGCCCGGGCATTACCTCACCGATCGTCAGTGCGACCTCCCTGCAACAGCTCAATGAACTGGCGCAGGCCGCAACCCTGAAACTCGATGATACCGATATCAGGACCTTAAATGACGCCAGTGCCTGGTAAATCCGGGATCTGAGATATAAAAAAACCGCCTGATTCAGGCGGTTTGCGTTTATCTGCATCTTTAAATCTTAACGGAACAACGTTTGTGCCCAGCGCGCCAGACCAGCGGTGACCGAGCCAAAATCATTCCCTCCGACCAGCGGGATACCCGGTAACTGAGCCTGCAACGCAGCACGCAATAACGGTGAACGCGCACTGCCACCGGTCAGGTAAATTACATCCGGTTTAATTTCGCTGCTGGCAAGTGCCAGACTGACCTGCTCCTGAATACGTTCCAGTGGCTGAGAAATCGCTTCGCTCAGTTGTTGCTGGCTGATCGTTTCTGCCAGACCCGATTCAATGAAGTCCATTGCCGCCGTTACGCTTTCATGTTCAGACAGTGCAATCTTACTTTCTTCCGCTGCACGAACCAGACGGTAGCTCAGACGTTGTTGCTGAATTTTCAGCAGGCGTTTGATCAAATCAGGCTGCGCTGCATCGCGGATCAGATCACGCAACATGCGGCCATTCGCCACACTATAGAAATCCAGTTGTGCCGGAACGTCGTTGGTCGCGACGGCATTCCAGTAAGGCAGGGCCGGAATAGCGATACCTTTCTGGGTTTCACTGCCCATACCAAATTGTGGTGTCAGTTGCTTGAATGCGGTCATGATATCCAGATCATTACCGCCGACGCGGCAACCACTATGGCCGAGCAGGCTGTTCTGACGCTCTGCTTTATCACGCCATTGTGGCCCCATCAGCAGCACCGAGCAGTCGGTGGTACCGCCGCCGATATCGACAACCAAAACCGTTTTCTCTTCGGTGAGTGTGGCTTCGAAATCCAGACCTGCCGCCACCGGTTCAAACTGGAAAGCGATATCGCGGAAACCTGCGCGTTCAGCCGCACGCTGCAAAATCCCCTGCGCCTGGGCATTGGCCTCTTCACCCCCCATACCCTGAAAGTTAATCGGGCGGCCGATAACGGTCTGTTCAATACTTTCCTGCAAGACGGATTCAGCCTGGCGTTTGATGTGGAACATCATCGCGCAAACCAGATCTTCGAACAGAGCGATCTGCTGGGGTTTCAGGCCATTTGCGCCAAGGAACGATTTTGGTGAACGCACAAAGTACACTTCTTCCGGATCTTCCATATAGGTCGAAAGCGCCTGCAAACCGAAGTTTACGCTGTTGGCATTGACCGGAATATCTTCCTCGCGGTTAAAGCTGATACTGCGACGCAGCAGCGCCAGATTTTCATCACTGCCTGCCGGAACCTGTCCGTGACGGTTCAGCCATTCGCTGACCGCTTCACGTGTCGGCGCACAAAGCATGGAGGGTAAGTAAGGATCGTTATTTTCGAGCGCCAGAAGGTGAGCGTTATTGTCACGCATCACCGCAACGGAGCAATTCGCTGTACCGTAGTCAAATCCAATAAACATCATTGTTCCCCATGCCAAAGAAGGGACGGGACTTTACCGGAGAGAGCGAGATTCATCAAGTCAGATGGGCGGTACAATTCTGAGGAAGTCCCTCTCCCGGGGCGGAGAGGGAACAAAGGGCGGAGAATTACTTCATTTCTATCACTTCAATAGCCCCTGTGCTTTCGCAACGACATTATCAGCGGTAAAGCCGAACTCTTTAAACAGTTGCTCTGCGGGTGCGGATTCCCCGAAGGTTGTCATGCCGACAATGGCACCGTTAAGGCCTACATACTTGTACCAGTAATCGGCGATACCGGCTTCAACAGCGACGCGTGCGGTCACCGTTTTCGGCAGAACAGACTCACGGTACGCTGCGTCCTGTTGATCGAAGACATCGGTGGACGGCATGGACACCACGCGAACCCTGGTACCCAACGCGGTCAGTTTCTCTGCGGCTTCCACCGTGATGCCGACTTCAGAGCCGGTGGCAATCAGGATAACGTCCGGTGTGCCGTCAGAATCTTTCAGTACATAACCGCCGCGAGCTACGTTAGCCAGTTGCTCAGCCGTACGGGGCTGCTGAGTCAGGTTCTGGCGCGAGAAGATAAGTGCAGAAGGACCGTCAGTACGTTCGATGGCGTATTTCCAGGCGATAGCTGATTCTACCTGATCGCCCGGACGCCATGTGTTCATGTTTGGCGTCACACGCAGGCTGGCCATTTGTTCTACCGGCTGGTGCGTCGGGCCGTCTTCACCCAGACCGATAGAGTCATGGGTATACACGAACACGTTGCGGATTTTCATCAGTGCCGCCAGACGAACGGCGTTACGGGCATATTCCACGAACATCAGGAATGTCGCCGAATACGGCAGGAAACCGCCGTGCAGGGCGATACCGTTAGTGATGGCGGTCATGCCAAATTCACGGACACCGTAGTGAATGTAGTTACCCGCTTTATCGTCACCGATGGATTTTGAACCAGACCACATGGTCAGGTTACTTGGCGCAAGGTCAGCAGAACCGCCGAGGAATTCAGGCAGGATTTTACCGAAGGATTCCAGCGCGTTTTGCGAGGCTTTACGGCTGGCAATATTGGCCGGTTTCGCCTGCAATTCTTCGATATATTTCTGAGCTTCGTTTTGCCAGTGAGCGGGAAGTTTGCCGCTCACACGGCGCTCAAATTCTGCGGCCAGTTCCGGATAGGCTTTTGCGTAAGCCGCAAATTTCTCGTTCCAGGCTTTCTCTTTCGCTTTACCGGCTTCTTTGGCATCCCACTGGGCGTAGATATCCTGCGGGATTTCGAAAGGCGGATAGTTCCAGCCAATGTGTTTGCGGGTGGCAGCGACTTCATCGTCACCCAGCGCGGCACCATGCGCGCCGTGGGTGCCGGCTTTGTTCGGTGAGCCGAATGCAATCACGGTTTTGCATAGCAACAGCGACGGTTTGTCGGTGACTGTGCGGGCTTCTTCGATAGCCGCTTTCACCGCGTCAGGATCATGCCCGTCAATACCGCGGATCACATGCCAGTGATAGGCTTCAAAGCGTTTGGCGGTGTCATCGGTGAACCAGCCTTCCACATGGCCGTCGATGGAGATCCCGTTGTCATCATAAAACGCAATCAGCTTGCCGAGCTTCATGGTGCCGGCGAGCGAACAGGCTTCGTGTGAGATGCCTTCCATCATGCAGCCGTCGCCTAAAAAGGCGTAGGTGTAGTGGTTCACGATGTCGTGATTTTCACGGTTAAACTGAGCTGCAAGCGTGCGCTCGGCAATCGCGAAACCTACGGCGTTAGCGATACCCTGACCCAGCGGGCCGGTGGTGGTTTCAACGCCTGGTGTATAGCCGAATTCCGGGTGCCCAGGCGTTTTCGAATGCAACTGGCGGAAGTTTTCCAGCTCTTTCATCGGCAGATCGTAACCCGTCAGGTGCAGCAGGCTGTATTGCAGCATTGATCCGTGTCCGTTAGACATCAGGAAGCGGTCGCGATCGGCCCATTTCGGGTTGGTCGGGTTGTGATTCATGTAATCACGCCACAGCACTTCAGCGATATCCGCCATTCCCATTGGTGCGCCGGGATGGCCTGAGTTCGCTTTTTGAACGGCATCCATGCTCAGGGCACGGATCGCATTCGCAAGTTCTTTACGAGAGGGCATATTCACTCCATCTGTTTTTTTCAAAGCTAAAGTTCAGCGCTTAAATTGAGTTAAAACTAAAGTTGTGCTGACAGCATATCTTCGAGTTTTTTCTGATCGACGGCGAACTGGCGGATACCTTCGGCCAGTTTATCTACCGCCATCGCATCCTGATGATGTTCCCAGAGGAATTCAGCCTGAGTCAGCGGTGCAGGCTTTTTACCCGCCTGAGAGGACGGTTGCAGTTTGCGTTCAACCGGCGCGTCACTGGCTTTTAGCTCTTCCAGCAGGTTTGGAGAAAGGGTCAGGCGGTCACAGCCTGCCAGTGCCAGAATTTGTTCCACTTTGCGGAAACTGGCACCCATGATGACGGTCTCGTAACCGTGGGATTTGTAGTATTCGTAGATATCCCGGACAGATTTCACGCCCGGATCTTTTTCAACGTCGTAAGTGGCATTGGGCTCTTTGGCTTTGTACCAGTCGTAGATACGGCCAACGAAGGGAGAAATCAGGTAGACACCGGCTTCGGCGCAGGCGCGTGCCTGAGCAAAGGAGAACAGCAGGGTCAGGTTACAGTTGATGCCTTCTTTTTCCAGTTCTTTGGCGGCCTGAATGCCTTCCCACGTAGACGCCAGTTTGATCAGAATTCGCGATTTATCAATGCCATGATCCTGATATAAACCAATCAGTTTGCGGGCTTTTTCGATACACAAATCCCGGTTAAATGACAGGCGGGCATCCACTTCTGTCGAGACGCGCCCTGGTACACTTTTCAGAATTTCGGCCCCGATATTGACGGCCAGTTTATCTGTGGCATTGATCACCTGAGTTTCTTTGCTGCCGCCTTGCTTGCGGGCATAGTCCAGCGCGTCTTTAATCAGGTTTTGGTATTGTGGCAGGTCGGCTGCTTTGAGGATCAGCGAAGGATTGGTCGTCGCATCCTGAGGCTCGAAATGACGGATAGATTCAATGTCACCGCTGTCGGCAACGACGGTGGTGATTTTTTTTAGTGCGTCTAACTGGTTCATCTCTTAGCTCCTTGGCGAGAAAAAACGATACAGCAATAAGGTCGAACGACTCTCTTTCGTAGGGCTCCTACCCTGCATCATCCGGTTAACAAACTGAATGCGCTTTTTCTGATTACTGCAATGGGTCTCAACAATGGCGGCCCCTGTTGCCCGTCAAACTGAGCGTCTGGCGAGAAAAGCGCAAGGACAAACTTTAAGCTTAGTGCATTTTTACGAGACGTCTTCCATGAATGAAAAGTAATCAATGTAACCGCTAATTTTTGGTCGTGATCCGCGTTTAGTCGTGGCAGGGTTATCTATACTGGTCAGCGGGAAAACCAGATGCTGATATTTCCCCGTACCCTACAAAAACAAGAAAAGGATCCTGCAATGGACGAACAACTCAAGCAAAGTGCGCTCGATTTCCATGAGTTTCCGGTGCCCGGAAAAATTCAGGTTTCGCCCACCAAGCCTCTTGCGACACAACGTGATCTGGCGCTGGCCTATTCTCCGGGCGTTGCTGCCCCGTGTCTGGAGATCGCTAAAGATCCACTGGCGGCATACAAATACACCGCACGCGGCAATCTGGTGGCGGTGATTTCCAATGGTACTGCCGTTCTCGGACTGGGGAATATCGGTGCACTGGCGGGGAAACCGGTGATGGAAGGCAAGGGCGTATTGTTCAAAAAATTCGCCGGTATCGATGTTTTTGATATCGAAGTGGATGAGAACGATCCCGATAAACTGATCGATGTGATTGCCGCACTAGAGCCGACATTCGGTGGCATCAATCTTGAAGATATCAAAGCGCCGGAATGTTTCTACATTGAAAAAAAGCTTCGGGAACGCATGAAAATCCCGGTGTTTCATGACGATCAGCACGGCACCGCCATTATCTGTACTGCCGCAGTATTAAATGGTTTGCGCGTGGTTGGGAAAAGCATTTCCGATGTGCGGCTGGTCGTTTCCGGCGCAGGGGCTTCCGCCATCGCCTGCCTGAATTTGCTGGTGGCGCTGGGGCTGAAACGCCACAACATCACGGCCTGCGATTCCCGTGGTGTGATTTATCAGGGTCGTGAAGAAAATATGGCCGAAACCAAAGCGGCGTATGCCATTGCAGATAACGGCCAGCGTACGCTGGCCGATGCAATCCCGGATGCGGACATTTTCCTGGGCTGTTCCGGCCCCGGCGTGCTGACGCAGGAGATGGTGAAAACCATGGCCAAAGATCCGCTGATTCTGGCGCTGGCCAATCCGGAGCCGGAGATTTTACCGCCGCTGGCAAAAGCCGTCCGGCCGGATGCCATTATCTGCACCGGACGCTCGGATTACCCGAATCAGGTGAACAATGTGCTGTGTTTCCCGTTCATTTTCCGCGGCGCGCTGGACGTCGGGGCGACCACTATTAATGAAGAAATGAAACTGGCCTGCGTTCATGCTATCGCGGATCTGGCGATGGCCGAACAAAGTGATGTGGTGGCTTCCGCTTACGGTGAAGAAGAGCTGTCTTTCGGCCCCGAATATATTATTCCTAAGCCTTTTGACCCGCGTTTGATCGTGAAAATTGCGCCTGCGGTGGCGAAAGCTGCAATGGATTCCGGTGTGGCCATGCGCCCGATTGAGGATCTGGAAGCGTATACCGAAAAACTCGCCGAGTTCGTCTACAAAACCAATCTGTTCATGAAACCCATTTTCTCGCAGGCGAAGAAAGACGCTAAACGGGTGGTGATGGCGGAAGGAGAAGAGGAGCGCGTACTGCATGCCACGCAGGAGCTGATTTCCCTCGGGCTGGCGAAGCCAATTCTGGTCGGGCGTCCCAGTGTCATCGCTATGCGCATCAAAAAGCTCGGCCTGCAACTGGAAGCGGGACGGGACTTTGAAGTGGTGAACAACGAATCTGATCCGCGTTTTAATGAATACTGGCGTGAATATTATGAGCTGATGAAACGGCGCGGTGTATCGCAGGAGCAGGCGCGTCGGGCAGTGATCGGCAATCCGACACTGATTTCTGCCATCATGCTGCTGCGCGGAGAAGCCGATGCGATGATTTGCGGCACGGTTGGCACCTATCATGAGCATTACGATATCGTGGAGAATGTATTCGGGTTTCGCAAAGGTACACATGTTGCCGGGGCGATGAACGCGCTGTTGCTGCCGAGCGGCAACACTTTTATTGCGGATACCTACGTCAATGATGACCCGACGCCGGAACAACTGACGGAAATCACGCTGATGGCGGCAGAAACGGTGAGGCGGTTTGGCATTGAGCCGAAAGTGGCGCTGTTGTCGCATTCCAGTTTTGGTACATCAGACAGCCCGGCTGCGCTGAAAATGCGGCGTACGCTGGAGCTGATTAATGAGCGTGCTCCTGATCTGGAAATTGACGGTGAGATGCACGGCGACGCGGCGCTGGTCGAAAGCATCCGCCAGGACATCATGCCGGACAGCCCGCTGAAAGGTTCAGCAAATATCCTGATCATGCCGAACATGGAATCAGCGCGTATCAGTTACAACCTGCTGCGGGTGTCGTGTTCGGAAGGAGTGACCGTCGGACCGGTGCTGATGGGGGTGTCGAAACCGGTACATATTCTGACGCCAATTGCATCGGTCAGGCGAATAGTCAATATGGTGGCGCTGGCTGTCGTTGAAGCACAAACAGAGCCTTTATAAACACCGTATAGTGAAAAAAACGGGCCTCATAGCGAGGCCCGTTTTTCTCAATCGCTGGCTCAGTATTTTACTTCGCCGATACGCTCCAGCGCATCGACGATCAGATCCCAGAAACGCTGATGATCAAGTTTAACTGCCACTTGTGTATGGCAATCCGGCGGAGCTGGGACGCGGAAATCGGCTACTGTCATGCCCAGCGTTAAAGTGCCGGTCAGTTCGATATCCACTGGCACTTTTTTCACGGTCATTACGTTCGGATCAATCACGTAAGCCACAGCACAAGGATCATGAACTGGCGGTGAATCAAAGCCCTGACGGTCTTTGTAGCTCAGACCAAAGAAATCCAGCAACTCACCGACAAATTTAGCGGGCCGGGTACCCACAGCGGCAATGCGCGCGGCGACTTCTGGTGTCGCCAGCGCCTGATGGGTTAAATCCAGTCCGACCATGGTCAGCGGCCATTTTTCGTTGAACACGATATGTGCGGCTTCAGGGTCAATCTTGATATTGAATTCTGCGACCGCACTCCAGTTACCCACGTGATAACCGCCGCCCATCAGCACGACTTCCTTCACGCGTTCAGCAATGCGCGGTTCTTTGCGCACCGCCATGGCTATGTTGGTCAGCCCGCCGGTGGGTACCAGCGTGATAGTTTTTGGCGGGTGTGACATGATCAAATCAATGATCAGATCGATGGCGTGAACAGGTTCAAGGGTGATGGCCGCCTCCGGCAGCACCGAACCATCCAGGCCGGACTCACCGTGGATTTCGTCAGCGACTTCCACCTGGCGCACTAACGGACGGGTTGCGCCCGCCGCAAACGGCACGCCGGTCAGATTAATAACACGCGCCACAGCGAGGGCATTGCGGGTGACTTTCTCCAGCGTTTGATTGCCGACGACCGTAGTAACGGCCAGCAACTCAATTTCCGGGTTACCGTGAGCCAGTAACATCGCGATAGCGTCGTCGTGCCCCGGATCGCAATCAAGGATGATCTTTTTGACCATTTTTTATTCCTTTAATTAATGTAGTGGTACGTCGGTTTCGTCAGCCAGATCGGATTATTTTTTAGCGTGTTGCAGCCATTTATCCAGTTCATTGGCAAATTGCTGGCGGTCGCGCTGATTAAGCGCGGGTGGTCCGCCGGTCTGTACGCCGCTGGCGCGCATGGTGTCCATGAAATCACGCATATTCAGACGTTCTTTAATGGTTTCAGTGGTGTAACGCTCGCCGCGTGGGTTGAGCGCAACACCACCTTTTTCAATCACTTCCGCTGCCAGTGGAATATCGGCGGTGATCACCAGATCGCCGGGTTCGGTGCGTTTCACAATTTCGTTATCCGCAACGTCAAAACCCGCTTCTACGCGTAAGGTGCGCAGGAATTTTGACGGCGGTGTGCGGATGATCTGGTTGGCAACCAGTGTCACCATCATGCCGGTGCGTTCCGCAGCGCGGAACAGCACTTCTTTAATGACGTTCGGACAGGCGTCTGCATCAACCCAGATTTGCATCAGTTTGGCGCTCCGTTTTCAGATAAGCCCTTTTCAGCCAGCCAGTCGCGAACTGGCAGGAAATCGCTGTAAAGCGCGGCTTCCGGGCTGCCTTCTTCAGGTTGATAGCCGTATTCCCAGCGCACCAGCGGCGGCATCGACATTAAAATGGATTCTGTACGGCCACCGGTTTGCAGGCCAAACAGTGTTCCGCGATCCCACACCAGATTAAATTCGACGTAGCGGCCACGGCGGTAAAGCTGGAACTGGCGCTCGCGTTCGCCCCACGGCAGGGCTTTACGTTTTTCCACTATGGGCAGATAAGCGTCGGTAAAGCCATTGCCCACGGCCTGCATAAAGTTGAAGCTGGTGTCGAAATCCGGCGAATTCAGGTCATCAAAGAATAAGCCGCCGATACCGCGTGCTTCGTTGCGGTGTTTGATAAAGAAGTAATCGTCGCACCACTTTTTGTATTTCGGGTACACATCATCGCCAAACGGCTGGCAAAGTTGTTGTGCTGTCAGGTGCCAGTGGCGGGCATCTTCTTCAAAACCGTAATAAGGCGTGAGGTCAAAGCCACCGCCAAACCACCAGACCGGTGCTTCGCCGGGCTTTTCCGCAATGAAAAAGCGTACGTTGGCGTGGCTGGTTGGCACATAAGGATTCAGCGGATGAATAACCAGTGAAACGCCCATCGCCTGAAAACTGCGACCAGCCAGCTCGGGGCGATGCGCGGTTGCTGAGGCAGGCAGGGTGGCACCGGCAACATGCGAGAAGTTTACACCCGCCTGTTCAAACACTGCGCCATGGGTCAGCACCCGGCTCTGGCCGCCGCCACCTTCTTCCCGTACCCATTGATCTTCAGAGAACTGGCCGTTGCCATCAGCGGCGGCCAGTTGCTGGCAAATATGATCCTGGAGCTTAAGCAGGAAAGTTTTAACTTGCTGGATGTCGGGAATGGATTGGCTCACGGGCAAACTCGCAGACGTTGACTGAAAAGACATTCAGCGCTTTGCAGGCGCTGAATCAGAAAGAGGAAGTGATTATATACCCAAAATCATCCGGGTCGCCCAGATGCGTCTGCTTTTGGTGGCGGAAGAACTTTACCGTGGCTTGCGTTCATTGGCATCGAAGTAACTGAAGAAATTCACAATACCCTGAGAAATCGCCTGTGCGATCTCGCGACGGAACGCTGTGGTGCTGAGCAACTGTTCTTCCTGGTGATTGGTGATAAACGAAGTTTCCACCAGAATCGACGGGATCGACGGAGATTTCAGAACAGCAAACGCCGCCTGTTCGGTCTGCTGGCTGTGCAGATGGTGGATCGGGCGGATCCTGTCGAGCACGTGATGCCCTAATGTCAGACTGTTTTTGATGGTGTCGGTTTGCACCAGATCGAACAAAACCTGTTGCAGATAATTGTTGTCTTCTTTGGCATATTTCGCGCCCGCGACCAGATCGGCATCGTTTTCTTTTTTTGACATATACCGCGCCATTGTGCTGCTGGCACCGCGATTAGAGAGGGCGAAAACAGACGCGCCGGAAGCGGTGGGGCTGGTGTAACCATCGGCATGAATCGAGACAAACAAATCGGCCTGATGCTGATGCGCCAGTTCAACGCGCTGATAAAGCGGAATAAAGTGATCAGAGTCACGGGTCAGTTTAACTTCAATATGACTTTGTTCACCGAGGAATTCCCGCACATAGTTGGCGATTTCCAGCACGACGTGTTTTTCTTCCGAGCCTTCATGACCGACCGCACCGGAATCGATGCCGCCATGGCCGGGGTCAATCATCACCAGTTTTTTTGCGCCCGCCGGTTTAGGCGCCGGGGCTGATTTGGTGATGTGTTCCTGCTGCGCAGCGCTGGCAGAGCGCGAACCGAATGCGGCAATCGCTAATCCCAGCCCGGACAATAATAGCTGGCGACGTGTGGCGGTGGCAGGCAAAGGCTGGAAATGCAGAAATTTGTTCAGAGGGTTTAACATCAGTCCGTTACCGTCAGAAAAGTGCAGAATGCTCTATGTTATAGAGTATCTTTTTTATAGTTTCGATCTGAGAACTATTACTTTTTATGAATATTGTGTCGTGAATGATGTCATGACCGAATAAATATCCGTTGCAGGAAAGGCGTCGTGTTGTTTTATGTGAAGATTTTATCGTTCAAAATGGTTTGTAAACTCCTCAATTTGTGATTTTGATGTTGCGTATCAAACAGATCACGCGATAATCATATAAACCCCTATCAACAGCGGCGAACAGTGATGGAAATTCGCGTATACCGTCAAGAAGATTTTGAAGAAGTACTGACCTTATGGGAGCGCTGCGATTTATTGCGCCCGTGGAATGATCCTGAGCTGGATATTGAACGTAAAATTAACCACAGCCCGGAGTTTTTCCTGGTGGCGGAAGTCGGTGGTGAAGTGGTAGGCACGCTGATGGGGGGGTATGACGGTCATCGTGGTTCGGCGAATTATCTGGGTGTGCATCCGGATTATCGCGGGCGTGGCATTGCCAATGCGCTGGTTAACCGTCTGGAGAAGAAGTTAATCGCCCGCGGCTGCCCGAAGATGAATTTAATGGTGCGTGCTGAAAACGATGCAGTGGTCAGTATGTATGAAAAACTGGGTTATGAAATTTCGGATACTCTTTTGCTTGGCAAACGTTTGATCGAAGATCAGGAGTACTGAAGTCGTTTCCTCAATAAAAAGCCCCGGCAAGTATGACTTTGCCGGGGCTTTTAGTTTTCTGATTTACTTAATCAATTTTACGCTTTTGACATCCACTTCCACAGAGTTCCAGTCTTTATCGACTTTACCTTCAATGCGGATTTTGTCCTTCGGCGACACGTTCTGTCCCTGCCAGCGTTTGCCGTCAATTTCGACATTGAGTGTGCCGGTATTGTCGCGGAAAATGTATTTATCGTGGTCGATACGCTGATCGATAAACCCTTCCAGCATAACCCACTGATCATCTTTCATGGTTTGCGCGTCTTTTACTGTACTCAGCGCCGTGGTGCCAGTGAAACCGCCCTGTGCTGCTGGCTGGGTCTGCGACTCCTGCGCTGACGGGCCGTTAAAGCCACCGGTCTGTTGGGCAAATGCAGTCGCTGAACAAAGTGCAATCAGGGTTGCCAGAGTGATCTTCTTCATCATAATAGGTCGTCCTTAATTTAACGTTTCCGGGTACCGGCAACTATGACATCGTTTCGCATGTCTTGCCGTGCTGGAGACCATTAAAACAGACAGTTCTTAACAGTTTCTTAAGCGCATACCCGGCATACTTTAAATTGCAGATTATGAATTATTTTGGGTATGTCCTTGAGTGATGGTTAACTTTCACCTTATTTGCAGGAATGTTGTCCTTTTTATGAACCCGGATGATTATAACGACCACGGTATGTTGCGATTGCCGCTGTGGTTCTGGACTATTTTGATTTTGCAGGCGAGGACCTGGTTATTGTTTGTGATGGCCGGCGCATCGCGCCAGCAGGGGAGTGATCTGCTGGCGTTGTTTTATCCTGATCAGCAAAGTTTCTGGTCTGGCATGCTGCTCGGGTTGCCGCCCGCGCTGGTTTTTCTGCTTAGTGGCCGTCGCCATCTGTGGCCGCGTATCTGGCAGGCCGGTTACTGGTTACTCCTGGCAGGGATGTTTATCACTTTCGCATTGCAGGGGCTGGGGCTGTGGCAAAGCACAGATACGATTTCCGGCGTGGATATCGTGCTGGCCTTGCTGGATGCCGCCGCGCTGGCTTACTGGTTACTGAGCCGCCGTCTGCGCGCTTGTTTTGATGCCGCGCGGCGTCTGGCCTGATGCATATTCCATTCGAGGCTGAACTTTTTTACCAGAAAAGTACTCGAACTGGCGCTGAACAATAATGCGTAAATAAATAATAATTTCACTGCCGGTTTATCCGTCAGGCCGCACCGGCCAACGGGAACGGGGAGTATAGGAGTGTACCGAATGACTGTTCGCCTGCGGGTTCGCCCGATGTTACTGGTGCTGCCGCTGATCCTGACCGGCTGTTCGTCGATGTCATCTATGTCATGGCCGGGCGTGTCCTGGTCGGCCATGAATCCGCTTAACTGGTTTGGCAGCAGCCTGACGGTCAGCGACAAAGGGGTGGGTGATATTACGGCCAGCACCCCGCTGACAGAAACGGCCATTAAAGATGCGCTGGACGGCGACTATACCCTGCGCAGCGGTATGTCGATGAGCAACGGCAAAATGCTGAGCTTCTTCCAGGCGATGGACGGTAAAGACGTGAAGATGTCGATCAGCGGTGAGCCGAAAGGTAACGTCCAGCGCGTCGATGTTGTTGATACGAAAGTTGAAAGTGAATGGGGCGTTAAAATCGGTACGCCCTTCAGCGATCTCTACAGCAAGGCTTTCGATGTGTGCGTGAAGGGCGAAGGGGACGATGCTGAAAACGTCGAGTGTAAAGCGCCGCAAAGTGCTCACGTGACGTATGTGTTCAGCGGTATCTGGCATGGCCCGGATTCGCTGATGCCTTCGGATGATGCCCTGAAAGACTGGAAGGTCAGCAAAATTATCTGGCGTGCTAATCCTGCGCAGGCCGCTGCCGCGCAATAAACGGGTTTCTCCGCTTAAAAAGCCCTCAATGCCTTGCCTTCGCGCAAGGCATTTTTATTGACATCCGGTATGATATCGCCGGTCAAATTAACGAGGATGAGAAAATGACTCAGGTTCAGAGCGGCATTTTACCCGAACATTGCCGTTTCGCGATTTACATTGAAGCGAAAGCGCAGGGTGACCTGGATGCGCTCCGGCACGGCTGCCGTGCATTTTTGGCCGTACTGGAAGACATGCAGAAAAAATTTCCCACCGAACATCTTGGTGCGGTCGTGGCCTTTGGCAACGATGTATGGCGTGATTTATCCGGAAATCAGGGTGCCGCTGAGCTGAAATCTTTCGAGCCGCTGGGTAAAGGTCTGGCACCGGCGACGCAGCGCGATATGTTGTTGCACATTCAGTCCCTGCGTCATGACGTGAACTTTGCGCTGGCACAGGCGGCATTGAAAGCCTTCGGCAGTTCAATCACTGTCGAAGAAGAAACCCACGGGTTCCGTGCGCTGGAAGAACGTGACCTCAGCGGTTTTATCGACGGAACTGAAAACCCGAAAGCAGAAGCCCGCGCTCAGGTGGCGATTATTCCTGAAGGCAGTGTTGATGCAGGTGGCAGTTACGTGATGGTTCAGCGCTGGAAACATAATCTGGTGCAATGGGAACGCTTCTCTGTGCAGCAGCAGGAAGATGTTATCGGGCGTACAAAAGAAACCGACGAAGAGCTGGATTCAGAAACTCGCCCGGACACTTCCCACGTCAGTCGTGTTGACCTGAAAGAAGACGGCAAAGGCCTGAAAATTCTGCGTCAGAGCCTGCCTTACGGTACGGCCAGCGGTGAGCACGGTTTGTATTTCATTAGCTATTGCGCCCGTTTGTGGAACATTGAGAAACAGCTGCTGAGTATGTTTGGCGATCTTGATGGCAAACGCGATGCCATGCTGCGCTTCACCCGTCCGGTGACCGGCAGTTATTATTTCGCCCCTTCACTGACCCGGCTGTTAGCGCTTTAAGTTCTTCCGGCGCGTTCCGTCGCGGACGCGCCTGCTTCTTTCCTTTTTGTTATTCCCCCATCGCTTGTTAATGCCTTATAGCTTTTCATGCTTGAAAATCACCAAATGGTATATAAAACCGTTACAGCCTGACCCTCAGTTATAAATACACTGTGTGATATTGAGCGACATATATCAGCGTCGCATATCGGTTCACTCACCTAAGGCTAAGCATGAAAACACTCGGATTTACCGGCAATGTGCTGAAAAGTTCTGTGGCGGCATTGTTGCTGGCCAGCGGGGCGGTTTCGGCAACCGAATTGCTCAACAGCTCTTATGATGTGTCCCGTGAACTTTTTGCCGCGCTGAATCCGCCATTCCAGAAACAGTGGGCTGATCAAAATAATGGCGATAAACTCGATATTAAACAGTCGCATGCCGGTTCCTCTAAGCAAGCGCTGGCGATTTTGCAGGGCCTGAAAGCGGATGTGGTGACGTATAATCAGGTGACCGATGTGCAGATTTTGCATGACCGCGGCAACCTGATCCCGGCCAACTGGCAAAGCCGTCTGCCTAATAACAGTTCGCCATTCTATTCCACCATGGCCTTCCTGGTACGTAAGGGCAATCCAAAAAACATTCACAGCTGGGACGATTTAGCACGTCCGGGCGTGAGTCTGGTGTTCCCGAATCCAAAAACCTCCGGCAATGGTCGTTATACCTATCTCGGTGCCTGGGGCGCATTCAATCTGGAAGACAATAAAAACCAGACGCAGACCCGCGAAAAGATGGCGAGTTTCCTGAAAAACGTCCAGGTCTTTGATACCGGCGGTCGTGGCGCAACCACCACATTTGTCGAACGTGGACTGGGCGATGTGTTGATCAGCTTTGAATCGGAAGTGAACAACATCCGTAAGCAGTACGGTGATGATAAATATGAAGTGATTGTTCCGAAGGTGGATATTCTGGCGGAGTTCCCGGTCGCCTGGGTGGACAAAAACGTTGAGAAAAATGGCACAGAGAAAGCCGCAAAAGATTATCTGAATTATTTGTGGAGCCCGCAGGCGCAGAAAATCATCACCAGTTTTAACTACCGCGTGTATGACAAAACGGCGATGGCGGCGGCGAAAGAGCAGTTCCCGGAGACCCAACTGTTCAAAGTTGAAGAGCAGTTCGGTGGCTGGCCACAAGTGATGGAAACCCATTTCAGTACCGGCGGTGAGCTGGATAAACTGTTAGAGCAAGGTCACAAGTAATGTTGTTGTCGAGCAAACGCGTATTACCCGGATTCACCCTGAGCCTCGGCAGCAGTTTGTTGTTCGTGTGCCTGGTGCTGTTGCTGCCGCTGAGTGCACTGGTGATGCAGTTGTCACAAATGACACTGGCGCAATATTGGGATGTGATCACCAACGGTCAGGTGGTGGCGGCCTATAAAGTGACGCTGCTGGCGGCGGGCGTGGCGAGTATTTTTAACTGTTTCTTCGGCATGCTGATGGCGTGGATCCTGACCCGTTATGAATTCCCGGGTAAAAGTCTGATCGATGGTCTGATGGATTTGCCGTTTGCCCTGCCGACGGCAGTCGCCGGTTTAACGCTGGCAGGATTGTTTTCTACCACCGGTTTTTACGGTCAGTGGCTGGCGCATTTTGATATCAAAGTGGCGTACACCTGGCTTGGTATTGCGGTGGCGATGGCATTTACCAGCATCCCGTTTGTGGTGCGTACCGTGCAGCCGGTGCTGGAAGAATTAGGGCCGGAATATGAAGAAGCGGCTGAAACACTGGGCGCTTCGCGCTGGCAGAGTTTTCGTCGCGTGGTGTTGCCGGAAGTGATGCCTTCCTTGCTGGCGGGTACGGCGTTGTCCTTCACCCGCAGCCTGGGCGAATTCGGCGCAGTGATTTTCATCGCCGGTAACATTGCCTGGAAAACCGAAGTGACCTCGCTGATGATTTTTATCCGCTTACAGGAGTTTGATTACCCGGCAGCCAGCGCTATTGCTTCGGTGATCCTCGCCGCATCGCTGCTGCTGCTGTTTGCGATTAACACCTTACAGAGCCGTTATGGCCGTCGTCTGGGAGGCCAGTAATGTCTGATATTCCGGCTTTTGTGGGCGAAAGACGTCAGCGTATTGACTGGGTGAAATGGTCATTGATCGGCACGGGGGTGCTGATTTGTATTCTGCTGCTGGTGATCCCGATGATCAGCATTTTTGTGCTGGCATTTTCCGACGGCATTGCAGCGGTGTGGAAGAACCTGTCGGACTCCGACATGTTGCATTCTATCTGGCTGACCGTGCTGATGGCGCTGATCACTGTGCCGGTGAACCTGATTTTCGGCACGTTGCTGGCCTGGCTGGTCGCGCGCTTTAATTTCCCGGGACGTCAGTTATTACTGACGCTGATCGACATCCCGTTTGCGGTTTCACCGGTGGTTGCTGGTTTACTGTATTTGCTGTTTTACGGCACCAACGGCCCGATTGGCGGCTGGCTGGATGCGCACAATATTCAGTTTATGTTCGCCTGGCCGGGCATGGTGATGGTGACAGTATTCGTCACCTGTCCGTTTGTCATCCGTGAGCTGGTGCCGGTGATGTTGAGTCAGGGCAGTCATGAAGATGAAGCCGCGGTGTTACTGGGGGCGTCCGGCTGGCAGATGTTCCGCCGTGTGACCCTGCCGAATATCCGCTGGGCATTACTGTATGGCGTGGTGCTGACCAACGCCCGCGCGATTGGGGAATTCGGGGCGGTATCGGTGGTGTCCGGTTCTATCCGCGGAGAAACCTACACGCTGCCATTACAAGTCGAATTACTGCATCAGGACTACAACACCGCAGGCGCGTTTACTGCCGCTGCGCTGTTAACCCTGATGGCAATTGTCACACTGTTTCTGAAAAGCGGCCTGCAATGGCGTCTGAAGCGCCACAACGACCGTCTTGAGCGGGAGGAAAGTCATGAGCATTGAAATTAACGGTATCAACAAATATTTTGGCCGCACTAAGGTGCTCAATGATATCTCGCTCGATATTGCTTCCGGAGAGATGGTGGCGTTGCTCGGGCCTTCCGGCTCAGGTAAAACCACGTTGCTGCGTATTATCGCCGGACTGGAAAATCAAAGCGCCGGACACCTGAGTTTTCACGGTAAAGACGTGACGCGCCTGCATGCCCGTGATCGTCAGGTCGGTTTCGTTTTCCAGCATTACGCACTGTTCCGCCATATGACGGTGTTCGACAATATCGCGTTTGGCCTGACGGTGCTGCCGCGCCGTGAGCGTCCGAATGCTGAAGCCATCAAACAGAAAGTCACTAAATTGCTGGAGATGGTGCAACTTGGCCATCTGGCAAACCGTTATCCGGCACAGCTTTCCGGCGGTCAGAAACAGCGTGTGGCGCTGGCCCGTGCGCTGGCGGTTGAACCGCAAATTCTGCTGCTGGATGAACCTTTTGGCGCGCTGGACGCACAGGTGCGTAAAGAGCTGCGCCGCTGGCTGCGTCAGTTGCATGAAGAACTGAAATTCACCAGCGTGTTCGTGACTCACGATCAGGAAGAAGCGATGGAAGTCGCTGACCGCGTGGTGGTCATGAGCCAGGGTAATATCGAACAGGTCGGCGCCCCGCAGGAAATCTGGCGTGAACCGGCAACCCGTTTCGTGCTGGAATTCATGGGTGAAGTTAATAAAATTCATGGCGAAATCCGGGGATCTCAGCTGTACGTCGGTGCATATCACTGGCCGCTGGATAACCCGCCACTGCATCAGGGTGTGGTCGATTTATTCCTGCGTCCCTGGGAAATGGAAATTACGCCGCACAGTACGGCACGCTGCCCGTTGCCGGTGAAGGTGCTGGAAGTCAGCCCGCGTGGCCATTTCTGGCAGCTTATCGTGCAGGCCGAGGGTTGGCACGACGAACCGCTTTCGGTGGTGCTTTCCGAAATCCACGGTAATAGCGCACCTCAGCGCGGCGATCGTTTCTATGTCGGCGGACTGAATGGCCGCCTGTATGCTGGCGACCAGCCGTTACAACCCGTTGCGTTAGCGAAGAGTGCCTGATATTTTTTAATCAGCATTTTTCTCAGGGCGGTCATCGGGCCGCCCTTTTTATCGCCTGATACCTGTTTATGTGTTTTTTATCAGTCAATATACCTTTTTAATATAAGGCAAGCCCGTGAGTACGCTCGAACATTACATCGGCAATACCCCTCTGGTGAGATTACAGCGTCTGACGCAGGGGCTGGACAGCGAGATTTGGGTCAAGCTGGAAGGCAATAACCCCGCCGGTTCGGTTAAAGATCGCGCCGCGCTGTTTATGATTGAGCAGGCGGAAAAACGGGGTGAAATTCATCCGGGGGATACGCTGATTGAAGCCACAAGCGGCAATACCGGCATTGCGCTGGCGATGATTGCGGCGCTGAAAGGCTACAGGCTTAAATTGCTGATGCCCGAAAATATGAGCCTTGAGCGTCAGGCATCAATGCGGGCGTATGGTGCTGAACTGTTGCTGGTCAGCCGCGCGCAGGGAATGGAAGGCGCACGTGATCTCGCTCTGGAAATGGAAAAACAGGGACTGGGGAAAGTGCTGGATCAGTTTAACAATCCTGACAATCCGCTCGCACATTTTACGACGACAGGCCCTGAAATCTGGCAACAGACACACGGGCGCATCACCCATTTTGTCTCCAGCATGGGCACTACTGGCACGATAACCGGAGTCAGTCGTTATCTGCGCAGCCAGCATGCTGGCGTGAAAATTGTCGGGCTGCAACCGTCAGAAGGCAGCAGCATTCCAGGTATCCGCCGCTGGCCGGAAGAATATCTGCCGGGCATTTTCAATCCTGAACTGGTCGATGAAGTGATGGATATGGGGCAGGGCGAAGCAGAAGACACCATGCGGGCGCTGGCGCGTAGGGAAGGTATCTTCTGTGGGGTGAGTTCCGGGGGGGCGGTAGCGGGCGCTTTACGCGTCGCCAGAAATCATCCGGGTAGCGTGATTGTGGCGATTATTTGTGATCGTGGTGACCGTTATTTATCCACAGGTGTGTTTAATGTTTGATCCTATATTCATCTGTTGAATGTAAAATTAGAGTAAAAGCGGCTGCTAAAGGCTGGCTTAGTGGTAAAAATGACCAAAATTTTAGCCAGGCGGAAATGAAGAATGAAAATTTTATTAGTCGATGACGATCTTGAATTAGGCACCATGCTCAGCGAATACCTGATCGCAGAAGGCTTTGATGCTTCTCTGGTGCTGACCGGTAAAGCGGGTGTGGAAGGTGCGATGTCTGGCGAATATACCGCAATGATCCTCGACATTATGCTGCCGGACATGAGCGGTATTGATGTATTGCGTCAGGTGCGTAAAAACAGCCGTCTGCCGATCATCATGCTGACCGCGAAGGGTGACAACATTGATCGTGTCATCGGTCTGGAAATGGGCGCAGATGATTACATGCCAAAGCCGTGCTATCCGCGCGAACTGGTGGCGCGTCTGCGTGCTGTGCTGCGTCGTGTGGAAGAGCAGCAGGAATCACACTCTGATAATTCCTCGGTCAACTATGGCGATCTGACGCTCAATCCGGCGACCCGCAGCAGTGAATGGCGCGGCGTGCCATTCGATCTGACGGCTTCTGAGTTCAACCTGCTGGAGTTACTGTTACGTTCTCCTGAACGCGTGGTATCGAAAGATGAGTTGTCGGAAAAAGGTCTTGGGCGTCCGCGCGAAGCTTATGACCGCAGTATTGATGTGCATATCAGTAACATCCGTCAGAAACTGGGGTCACTGGAAGGTGGCGATATTCTGACTATTGAAACGGTGCGCAGCATTGGCTATCGAATCCGCTAAACGACTGCGCGGCAGACTGTTCTGGAAAATACTGCTGGGATTCTGGTTTACTTTCGTGGCGATCACTCAGGGCCTGTGGGTGGTTTTTGCTTTCTACAATCCACATGAACCGCCGGAAAGCGGAATTGCCCGCCGGTTTGTGAAACTGCAAATTACCTCGGCTGTTTCCACGCTGCATTACGGCGGTCTGCCTGCTCTTAACGCCATGATGGCCGACTGGCCGCAAGATGACCGACAATTCTTCTCAGTGTCGCCGTCGTTGCTGCCTGCTAAAGGCAATACGATTAAGGATCTGGAACCCGGTAAAATTCCGCATGAAGTCGTGCAGTTTGTGCAGGGACCGGACGGGCAGGGTTACCGGCTGAAATATGATGTTGACGGGCTGATGCATGAATATCGCCCGAAACGTCACAGGGACTGGCTGAATATGCCGCCGCCACTGTTGTGGCTGGGTGGACTGGGCGGTTTACTGTTCAGCGCCGTACTGGCATGGAACCTGACGCGGCCAATGTTGCAAATGCGTAAAGCCTTCGGACGGGTGGCGCAGGGGGATTTATCAGTCCGCCTGTTTACCAGTATGGGTAAGCGGCACGATGAGCTGTCTGAAGTGGCGCGTGATTTTGACTCTATGGCTGAACGCCTGCAGGTGCTGGTCAAAGCGCGCGAAGAGCTGTTGCATGATGTCTCGCATGAACTGCGTTCTCCGCTGGCGCGTTTGCAACTGGCAATCGGTCTGGCGCGGCAGAATCCGTCGAATGTCGAAAGCTCCCTGAGTCGCATAGAACACGAAGCGGGCAGGCTGGATAAAATGATTGGCGAACTGCTGGCGTTGTCACGTACTGAAAGCAGTGAAATCCCTGATGAAGAGTATTTCGATCTCTACGGATTGGTGGAGGCGGTCGTTAATGATGCCCGCTATGAAGCGCAGTTGCCGGAGGTCGAAATCGCGATGTACCCCGAGTCTCCGGATAATATGGATTACACCGTGAAGGGTAATGCTGAGCTGATGCGTCGTGCGGTGGATAATGTGGTGCGTAATGCCCTGCGTTTTTCGGCCCGCGGCCAAACTATCAGTGTTTCACTGGCTCAGGTTGAACAGTATTTGCAAATTGAAGTGGCCGATCAGGGGCCGGGCGTGGAGGAAGATAAGCTGTCGAGTATCTTTGACCCGTTCGTGCGCGTGAAATCGCCGCTGTCAGGCAAAGGCTACGGCCTGGGGCTTGCGATCACCCGCAAAGTGATGTTGGCGCATGAGGGGAAAGTAGATGCCCGTAACGCGCAGCCTCATGGCCTGATCATCAGCCTTCAAGTCCCGCACTGGCAAATGTGAGGCAATAAAAAACGGCGCTGATTAGGCGCCGTTTTTTTTACTTCTCGCTGAGCAAATTACTTCCTGATACGGATGATTGGGGTTTCGCCCACAGTCACGCTACCAGTCAGTTTAATCAGCTCTTTGATCTCGTCCATGTTAGAGATGACAACCGGAGTCAAAGTAGACTTCGCTTTCTCTTCCAGCAGAGCCAGATCAAACTCGATAACCAAATCGCCTTTCTTAACACGTTGACCTTCTTCAGCGATGCGTTTGAAGCCTTCGCCTTTCAGTTCAACGGTGTCGATACCGAAGTGCACGAACAACTCAATGCCACTGTCGGATTCGATTGAGAAAGCATGGTTAGTTTCGAAGATTTTACCGATAGTGCCGTCAACCGGAGCAACCATTTTGTTGCCAGATGGTTTGATAGCAATACCGTCACCAACGATTTTCTCAGCGAAAACAACGTCTGGCACATCTTCAATGTTGACAATTTCACCAGAGATTGGCGCTACGATTTCAATAGTGCCAACGTCTTTTTTATCATCAGAAACCAATGATTTCAGTTTATCGAACAAACCCATGATCTTCTCCTAAGCATTAATTTGGGCAGCTTTACCAGCATCGCGCAATTAGCAGAGTGTTTTTTCTTCAATGAACTTGTTAACCAGGTTCATCAACTCTTGCGCCGTAGGTTGGGCCAGGGCCTGGTCTGCCAGCGCTTTCACATCTTCGAAGTTTGTATTGCGAATAATTTTCTTGATGCGTGGGATAGAGATAGCGCTCATGCTGAACTCATCTAACCCCATGCCCAATAGAAGAAGTGTAGCACGTTCGTCACCGGCTAGCTCGCCGCACATCCCTGTCCATTTACCGGCAGCATGAGATGCGTCAATAACTTGTTTAATTAAACCAAGTACAGACGGAGACATTGGGTTGTACAGATGAGAAATCAGCTCGTTACCGCGATCCACCGCCAAAGTATACTGGGTAAGATCGTTTGTACCAATACTGAAGAAATCGACTTCTTTCGCCAGGTGATGCGCAATCACAGCCGCTGCGGGTGTTTCCACCATCACGCCGACTTCGATAGTCTCATCGAATGCCTGGCCTTTTTCACGAAGCTGCACTTTCAGCATTTCGAGTTCTGCTTTCAGTTCACGCACTTCTTCAACAGAAATGATCATCGGGAACATGATGCGCAGTTTACCGAACGCAGAAGCACGCAGAATACCTTTCAGCTGATCGTGAAGAATTTCTTTGCGATCCAGACAGATACGGATTGCGCGCCAGCCCAGGAACGGGTTTTCTTCTTTCGGCAGGTTCATGTACGGCAGGTCTTTGTCACCGCCGATGTCCATGGTGCGTACGATAACCGCCTGTGACCCCATCGCTTCAGCAACGGCTTTATACGCCTGGAATTGCTCTTCTTCGGTAGGCAGACTGTCACGATCCAT
The DNA here is from genome assembly GCF_963881615.1 of Rahnella sp. CJA17(1/100). Lineage (NCBI taxonomy): Bacteria > Pseudomonadati > Pseudomonadota > Gammaproteobacteria > Enterobacterales > Yersiniaceae > Rahnella > Rahnella sp. CJA17(1/100). Next base: position 220,495 of record NZ_CAWOJA010000022.1, read on the forward strand.
GAACAGGAATTCTGTACGATACAGGCCGACACCTTCAGCGCCATTGCGCTCTGCACCGGCGACGTCGCGCACGGTACCGATGTTGGCACAAACTTCAACCTGATGACCATCAAGCGTGATAGCCGGCAAGTCTTTCAGTTTAGTCAGTTCGTCTTTTTCAGTGATGTACTGGTTCTGAACGGCTTTCAGCTCGTCAATAACGTCTGCTGTCGGGTTGACATAGATTTTATTGTTAACAGCATCGAGGATCAGATAGTCATCATTTTTAACTTGTTTGGTCACATCGCTGGTACCCACGATAGCAGGCAGTTCCAGGGAGCGGGCCATGATTGAGGTGTGGGAAGTACGACCACCCAAATCAGTGATAAAGCCCAGAACCTTGTTCAGGTTCAGCTGCGCTGTTTCTGATGGCGTCAGATCGGTCGCAACCAGGATAACTTCGTCCTGGATGGAGCTCAGATCAACGATGGTCATGTTCAGAATGTTGCGCAGCAGGCGTTTACCGATGTCACGCACGTCAGCCGCACGTTCTTTCAGGTATTCGTCATCAAGCTCTTCCAGGGCTTTCGCCTGGCCTTCAATGACAGAGAAAGCTGCAGCGTCAGCAGAAGCGTGCTCGTCTTTGATGAGGGCTATGATTTCCTGTTCAAGCTCTTCGTCTTCCAACAACATGATGTGGCCTTCGAAGATGGCTTCTTTCTCTTCACCGAAGGTCTCACCGGCTTTGGTCTTGATCACTTCCAGTTGAGCAGACGCTTTCGCACGGCCCGTCAGGAAACGTTCAACTTCCTGATCAACGTGATCTGGAGAGATTTTTTTCCGGTTGATGACAATTTCATCTTCTTTCAACAGAAGTGCTTTGCCGAAAGCGATACCGGGAGATACTAAAATGCCTGAAATCATAACCCTACCTTTCTCTTGACTGGTTTAAACTTTATAAGAGCGGCTGTGTATTACTCGAGCTCTGCCATCAGTTTTACCAAGTGTTCAACGGCTTTCTGCTCGTCTTCACCTTCAGCTGAGAGGGTCACAACGGTACCTTGGGTCAGGCCCAGAGTTTGCAGTTTGAAAAGGCTTTTAGCACTGGCGCTTTTACCGTTTGAAGTCACGGTGATGTCAGAAGCGAAACCTTTAGCTTCTTTCACGAACTGTGCAGCAGGGCGAGTGTGCAGACCATTAGGAGCGGTAATAGTAACTTCTTGCTGGAACATTGTTGTTTCCCCAACTTATTAAAGTAATGTTGTGGAGCTAAAGTTTAGCTTATGGCCTTCACTTTAGCCTGTAGAGATTCGCGCCTGACTATGGTTCAGGGGCAGGTTCAGATGCAACAGAAAAGAGAAAATAACGCACTCAGCGATAAAACTCTTTGCCCTGGATCCAGGCTTTTTCTGTTATTCCTCCATTATGCCGTCTTTTCCCCTCGTGTAACAAATCAGTAAATCGATTCAGCGGGGAAGACTCGTGGAAGCGATTAATTTCGAGCATCGAAATAATTGTCCGGTTAAATACTAAACCTGGCGGGTAAAATCAATGACGAAGTGGTGTAAAGTTTGACGCAGGCCACAAAAAAGCACCCCTCGAGGTGCTTTTTTAGCCGCTTTTAAGGATGTGGCATTATTGTTGCAATTCTTTCTCAGTGAATAAATCTGCAAACAATGCGGTACTCAGATAGCGTTCACCGGAAGAAGGCAGGATAACCACGATGGTTTTATCCGCAAACTCGGGTTCTTTGGATAATTTCACCGCAGCTTCAACCGCAGCACCGGAAGAAATCCCGGCCAGAATGCCTTCTTCTTCCATCAGACGGCGTGCCATCTGAATGGATTCGTCGTTGGTGATTAACGTGACACGATCCAGCAATGCCAGATCCAGGTTACCCGGAATAAAGCCTGCGCCGATACCCTGGATTTTATGCGGGCCCGGCTTCACTTCTTCACCGTTGAGCGTCTGGGTGATAACCGGGGAGTCTGTTGGCTCAACGGCCACCAGTTTCACGCTGCTTTTTTTACTTTTCAGATAACGGCCCGTTCCGGTGATAGTCCCGCCGGTACCCACGCCTGCAATCAGCACATCCACTGCGCCATCGGTATCTTCCCAGATTTCCGGGCCGGTGGTTTGCTCGTGGATAGCCGGGTTGGCCGGGTTGCTGAACTGCTGAAGAATAAGATAGCGCTGCGGATCACTGGCCTGAATTTCTTCGGCTTTGGCAATCGCACCTTTCATGCCTTTGGCGCCTTCGGTTAACACCAGATTGGCGCCGAGCGCTTTGAGTAGCTTACGGCGTTCAACGCTCATGGTTTCCGGCATAGTCAGTGTCAGCTTGTAACCGCGCGCAGCAGCCACATAGGCCAGTGCGATACCCGTGTTACCGCTGGTAGGTTCAACCAGTTCGATATCTTTGGTCAGAATGCCTTTCTTTTCAGCATCCCAGATCATGTTGGCACCGATACGGCATTTTACGCTGAAGCTCGGGTTACGTGACTCGACCTTAGCCAGAATTCGACCATTACCGATACGGTTCAGGCGAACCAGTGGCGTGTGGCCAATTGTTAATGAATTGTCTTCATAGATCTTGCTCATAACCCGTCCTTTAACTGTATGAAATATTCACGGTGTGAAGCTTTCAACACTATGAAATTAGTGGGAATCAGGAAAGCATACGCGAACCGCTTTCCCAGTGAAGTAAGGTTTTGGTATTTGCTATATCGATACGTTATTAAGAAATAAGTTTGAGGGAGAAAAGTCAAGCATAGCAGGCAGCCGCCCGCAGGCGGCTGTGAATAAAAAGCGTTATTTGCGGCTGGAATTCACGTCGATACTATTGTTATAAACATCGCTTTTAACGTAAATATTGCGATAACGATCACACCACATGGCCGTCGCGCCGCACACGGCAACCGGCAGGATCACCAGATTCAGCAACGGGATCATCGTAAACAGGCTGACCAGCGAACCAAACTGCATGTTGTCGATTTTGTTGCTGCCGAGTGAACGGCGCATATCGGCAAAGCTGACTTTGTGGTTATCGAACGGATAATCGCAATATTGAATGACGACCATCCACGCGCTGAAGAAGAACCACAGCACCGGGGCCACGGTCTGGCCGATCACCGGAATAAAGTACAGCGCGAACAGCAGCAGGGCGCGCGGCAGGTAATACGCCAGTTTCTGCCATTCACGTTTCATGATACGCGGTAAATCTTTCATGATGTCCCAGATGCCGGTATCAGGCAGCGTTTTACCTGTCAGGCGCGCTTCGAGTTGTTCGGCGAGCAACCCGCTGAAGGGGGCGGCTATCCAGTTGGCGAGGGTGCTGAAGAGATAGCTGAACACCAGCACGACAGAAAGCACTGCGACCGGCCAGATCAGATAATCCAGCCAACTGAGCCACGACGGCACCTTGCTCATCATCGCCGGGATCCATTCACCCAGTTTGGTGAACAGCCACCAGAATGCGCCGCCCATCAACAGCACGTTGACGGCGAGGGGTAAAATCACAAAACGTCGTATCCCCGGCAAGGAAATGAGCGTCCAGCCTTGTTTGAAATAATGCACACCATTTTGTTGTCTGGTGCTGTGCGAGGAGGTCATAAACGAAATTTTCTCTCTGAGTTGAATGACATGGGCTATCATATCGGTATGATTTTCCACTGGCTAGCGGTGGATTGGCTGAAAAAACAGCAAAAAAAGGTGCAACTGCCCTATTTATTAGCAGAAAGTAGAGTCGAGACTTGCACTTATCTACGTGGGCAAATAGAGTTAATCATGTGAATGTTTGCCGTGGTGGCAATGTATTAGAACAACAGAGATAGCAATGATGCAGGATTTGCGTCTGATATTAATCGTTGTTGGCGCGATCGCCATAATAGCGTTGTTGTTACACGGTTTGTGGACCAGCCGTAAAGAACGCTCTTCGCTTTTCCGCGATCGTCCAGCTAAACGTGTGAAAAAAGAACGGGAACAATCTCCGTCCGAAGATTTTGTCGATGGAGTGGGGGAAGTGCGCGTGCGTCCTGCTTATCCTCAGGATGAACCGACTTTAGGTCAGTATGACGAGCCCGAACAGACTGCACCGCCACGTCAGCCGCAGGTTTCCCCTGCGCAGCCAGCGCCAGCATCTGTTGCTCGTCCTCAGCAACCGGCTCAGCCGCAGCAACATGCTGATCCCTTGCTGAGTGGTTATTCAGCTGCTGAACCCGTCACTGCACCGCGTCGCGAACCTGCCGCAGATTTTGCGCATCAGGAATACACGCCTGAAGCTAAACCGCACGCACCGGTTCCGCCGCAGGAAATTCATGCTGATGCCGCGCCTGCTGCGAAAGCAGAACCTCAGGCTGCACCTTTTGCTCCAGCAGAAGAAGCACCGGCTGAGAAAGCGAAACTGAAAGAGACGGTTCTGGTATTGCACGTTGCTGCGCATCAGGGCGGTGTCATCGGTGGTGAAGTGTTGCTCAACAGCGTGCTTCAGGCCGGTTTCCAGTTTGGTGCCATGAATATTTTCCATCGTCACGTCAGCCCTGCGGGCAGTGGTCCGGTGTTGTTCAGTCTGGCAAATATGGTCAAACCGGGTTCCTTCGACCCTGACAATATGTCTGACTTCTCCACCCCAGGCGTTACGTTGTTTATGATGGTACCTTGCTACGGTGATGCGCATCAGAACTTCAAACTGTTGCTGCAGTCCGCCCAGCGTATTGCCGATGATGTCGGTGCGATGGTGCTTGACGATGAGCGTCGTATGATTACGCCGCAGAAGCTCGAAACGTACAAAGCGCGGATCCGCGAGGTCCTCGAGGCGATCGCCTGAGTCCGGCGTTCGTGAAACACCCACTTCCCTGACCCCCGCTTGCCGGGGGTTTTTTATCTCCACGGTGAGTCATGGCCACTATCGAAGAACAAATCAGTCAATTACGCACTCAGTTGCGCCATCACGAATATCAGTATCACGTTCTGGATGCACCGGAAGTGCCAGATGCCGAGTATGACCGCTTAATGCGCGAATTGCGCGAGCTGGAAACCGCGCATCCTGAGCTGGTCACCGCGGATTCCCCGACGCAGCGCGTGGGGGCGGCACCGCTTTCTGCATTTGAACAGGTCAGGCATCGGGTACCGATGTTATCGCTGGACAACGTATTTGATGAAGAAAGCTATCTGGCATTTTATAAACGCGTGCAGGATCGCCTGAAAACCGCTGAACCACTGACGTTCTGCTGCGAGCTGAAACTTGATGGTCTGGCGGTAAGCCTGCTGTATGAGAATGGCGAACTGGTGCAGGCGGCCACGCGTGGCGATGGCACCACCGGCGAGAACATCACCGCCAACGTACGGACCATCCGCGCCATTCCCCTGCGTCTGCATGGCGACAACATTCCTGCGCGCCTTGAAGTGCGTGGTGAAGTCTTTATGCCACAGCCGGGCTTTGAGGCGATGAATGACGAAGCGCGCCGCACCGGCGGGAAAGTGTTCGCTAACCCGCGTAATGCCGCCGCCGGTTCGTTACGTCAGCTCGATCCGCGTATCACCGCCAAACGTCCGCTGACCTTCTTCTGCTACGGCGTTGGCCTGCTGGAAGGGGGTGAACTGCCGCGCAGCCACTTCGCCCGCCTGCAACAGTTTAAAGCCTGGGGTTTACCGGTCAGTGATCGCGTCCGCCTGTGTACCGGCAGCGAAGAAGTGCTGGCATTTTACCGTCAGGTTGAAGCCGACCGTCCGTCACTGGGCTTTGATATTGACGGCGTGGTAGTGAAAATTGACTCGCTGGATATTCAGGAAACGCTGGGCTTTGTGGCACGTGCGCCGCGCTGGGCAACAGCCTTCAAATTCCCGGCGCAGGAACAAATCACGCTGGTGAAAGACGTCGAGTTCCAGGTCGGGCGTACTGGTGCGATCACGCCGGTCGCACGTCTGGAGCCGGTTCTGGTTGCGGGCGTGATGGTCAGCAATGCCACGCTGCATAACGCAGATGAAATCGAGCGTCTTGGCTTGCGTATCGGCGATACCGTGATTGTCCGTCGTGCCGGAGATGTTATCCCGCAGGTGGTGGGCGTGGTGCTGGATGAGCGGCCTGAAGATGCCCGTGAAGTGGTTTTCCCGACGCAGTGCCCGGTCTGTCATTCTGATGTCGAACGTGTCGAAGGCGAAGCGGTAGCGCGTTGTACGGCGGGTCTGATTTGTGGTGCACAGCGCAAAGAGGCGCTGAAGCATTTCGTCTCCCGCCGGGCGCTGGACGTTGACGGCATGGGCGACAAAATCATCGATCAACTGGTCGAGAAAGAATATGTCAAAACGCCGGCAGATCTGTTCCGTCTGACGGCGGGCAAACTTACCGGTCTGGACCGCATGGGGCCGAAATCGGCGCAGAACGTGGTCAGTGCGCTGGAAAAAGCCAAAGAAACCACGCTGGCGAGATTCCTGTATGCGCTGGGCATTCGTGAAGTGGGCGAAGCCACGGCGGCTAACCTTGCCGCGCATTACGGCTCGGTTGAGGCGCTTAAAGCGGCAGATATTGAATCGCTGAAAGGCGTTCAGGATGTTGGCGATGTAGTGGCGAAACACGTGGTGAATTTCCTGTCGGAAGAACATAACCAGCAGGTCATCGACGAGTTGTTAAGCCCTGAAATCAATATTCACTGGCCGGAAGTGCAGGTCATTGTACCGGAAGAAATCGACAGTCCGTTTGCCGGCAAAACTGTGGTGCTGACCGGTTCGCTGTCGATTCTTTCCCGCGATGACGCCAAAGATCGTCTGACTGCGCTGGGCGCGAAAGTCTCCGGCAGCGTGTCGAAGAAAACCGATCTGGTGATTGCCGGTGAAGCGGCGGGTTCCAAGCTGGCGAAAGCGCAGGAACTGGGCATTGAGGTGATCGACGAGGCGGAAATGATCCGTCTGCTGGGTGAATAAATCATGGAAAAAGAAGATCTGATCCAGATAGCCAATACGGTGATGCCGTTCGGTAAATATGCCGGACGGGTGCTGATCGACTTGCCGGAAGAATATTTGCTGTGGTTCGCCCGTAAGGACGAATTTCCGCAAGGAAAACTGGGTGAACTGATGCAGCTGACGCTGACGATTAAAAGCGAAGGGCTGCAAAGCCTGATCAATCCGCTGCGCCGCAATGGTCCGGGACTGGACGGCACTGACGAGTAAACGCTGTTGAGAACGGGTCAACTCATAAAACAAAGGCGCTGAATTCAGCGCCTTTTTTCTGCCTGCTATTTAGCCAGCTTATTCAGTAACAGGCGCGTGTTTCAGCGCCGCTTCCTGTTGTTTTTTCTGATAACGTTTTGCCAGCACCGCGCAGGTCATCAACTGTACCTGATGGAAAATCATCAGCGGCAGCACCATCATGCCAATCGCGCTGACCGGGAACAGAATGTTCGCCATCGGAATACCGTTCGCCAGGCTTTTCTTCGAGCCGCAGAACACGATGGTAATTTCATCGGGTTTGCTAAAGCCCATCCAGCGCGCCATATAGGTATTGATCACCAGGATAAAGGCCAGCAGTACCAGACTGAACACCACGATAAACAGCAGTGAACCGATGCCGACCTGATGCCAGATCCCCTGCGTCACGGCTTCGCTGAAAGCGGAATACACCACCAGCAAAATCGATGTCTGGTCGGTTTTGCCGATCATTTTACGGTGACGTTCGACAAAGCCGCCAATCAGCGGACGGAGTAAATGCCCGGCGACAAACGGCACCAGCAGTTGCAGCACAATATGCCAGACCTGTTCTAAACCATTCCCCGTTTCCCCCTGTACATGCATCAGCAGGCTGACCAGCAACGGCGAAACAAAAATCCCCAGCAGGCTTGATGCGGAGGCGCTGCACACCGCTGCCGCTACGTTCCCGTCTGCCAGTGAGGTAAATGCAATCGCCGACTGCACCGTCGCAGGCAAAATACACAGATAGACAAAGCCGCTGTAAATTTGCGGACTGACGTCTACCGGATGCCACCACTGGAAAAGCAGCCCGAGGATCGGGAATAAAATGAAGGTACTGAACATCACCCACAAATGCAGACGCCAGTTATTGCTGCCCTGAAAAATAGCTTCGCGCGAGAGTTTTGCGCCATGCATGAAAAACAGCAGGCCGATGGCGAAAATGGTCAGATTATTGAAGAAAGCCACAAATATGCCGCTGGCCGGGAAGAACGTCGCCAGCAAAACCGTAGCGATGAGTGTCAGGGTAAAGCGATCGGGTAAGAAGCGCATAACAAGTCTCGGATTTGTTGTTTCTGAATGCGGCTATTCTGAGTCTTTGCGATACAATTAAAAAATTGATTTATTTAATCCATTAATGCAGAAAATTCATGAATTATTCGCTCAGGCAACTTCGCGTATTTGTGACCGTTTCACGCTACGGCAGCTTCAGCCGGGCTGGTGAGTCCATTGGTTTAAGCCAGTCGGCTGTCAGCCACAGTATGAAAGAGCTGGAAGCCGAAATGGGCGTACGGTTGCTGGACCGTACAACGCGCGAAGTCGTGCTCACTGATGCCGGTCTGCGTCTGGCGAATCGTGTCGAGCCGTTGCTCGACGAACTCCACGCCATGCTGCTCGACACCCGCAGCTTCGGCACGCAGCATAATGGTCGGGTGCGTATTGCCTCTAGCCAGACGATTTCGGCGCAACTGATGCCGCAATGTATCTCCAGCGGCGAGCGGCAGTATCCGGACATTCGTATTTTGTTGCGCGATCAGGCGCAGCAACTGGTGCTTAACAGCGTCAGAAATGCGGAAGTGGATTTCGGCATTGTGATTGATCCGGGTGAAAACACCGATCTGGACTGCGAGCCGATTCTGCATGAGCCGTTTTTGCTGATGTGCCGTGAGGATCATCCGCTGGCGGCGCTGCCGGAGGTTGAATGGCAGGCACTGAACGGCCAAAAACTGGTGCTGCAGGATTACGCATCAGGAAGCCGGATCCTGATCGACGGCGCACTGAAAGCGCAGAAAGTGAAAGCGGAGATTGCTCAGGAAATCGGCCATCCAGCCACGTTATTCCCGATGGTGGAAGCCGGAATTGGTATCAGTGTTATCCCGGCGCTGGCGTTGCCCATGCCGGAAGGGAGCCGTCTGGTGGTCAGAAGCCTGGTGCCGGAAATCAACCGGGTGCTGATGCTGGTCAGACGTAAAAACCGGTCGTTATCACCCGCTGCACAGGCCATCTGGCAGGTGGTGAAAGAGCAGGCGAATTTATTACGGGAAAAACGCAGCCAGCAGGGAATGTACAACCACTGATACCTTGCCGGCTGTTTCAGGCTTTGACCGGGATTATACGTAGATATCGACAGCGTTGGTTTCTGAAGGCTTATTCACGCCTTCGTCTTTCTTCATTTCAGCGTCAGCTTGTTGTTGCTGCTGTTGCTGAAGCGCTTTCTGAGCCTGTTGTTGTTGAATCTGCGCGATCTGCTGTTGCAGCATTTCGATTTGCTGCTGCAGGAGTTCTTGCTGTTGCTTAACTTCGTCAGTATCGCCGCCTGAATTGCCCACGTTTTTGAGCTGCTCAGTCAGTTTGGTAATCTGCTTAGTCAGCTTTGCAATCTGGCTGGCACTGCCTGAGTCGCTGGTGGACGCAGAGCTTACCGAACTGCTGGTCGCGCTGATAGTCGTCATAAAAAGCCTCATTGAGTAAGAATAAAATTTTGCACGTAAAAGTGCTTAAGCTATATCGGCAAAAATCAGCGAGGCTTTACAGGCTTTGCATATTCCTTACGGTATTTATGGCTTTCATTCGGTTAACGCTTTCACTCTGAGCTTCGGCCACCGGGTCAGCCAGCTTTTGCTGCTGATCCGCTCGGCAAAAACTGCGGGGATCGCATGCCGCGGGTTTGGCGTAATACTGAAAGCAAACAAAGCATCCAGTCCCAGCGGCGCATTCAGCTCAATTTGCCCGTCAGCATTCATTCTTGCGCCGATAGCGGTTTCCATTTCCACCCAGTAGCTCATCGCCTCGGCGCTGGAGGAATAGGGCGCATGGCCGTGGCGCTCATGCATGCGGGCCTGATTTTTCACAGACCAGGGAAGGTCGGGCGATTGCGCTTTCAGGCGATGTTCATAGCGCTCGTCAGCTTCCGGCGAGCAATCCAGCGGATTGAAATACACCACGTCGATATCATTGAGCGCAGTGGCCTGCGCATATCCGTGTAGCCGGTCCCAGACCAGATTGCGGACAAAGCCCGCCGCCAGCCAGGCATCGTTAAGATTTTGCGTGCGTGCCTGCGTCAGTGCCTGCAAGTGAAGCGGTTCCTCTCTGAGCCAGGTGATGATTTGCTGTTCCATTGTTGCCACGTGATGTTCTCCTTTTATCCGACGTCAGCGTTCTGAGAAGCCAAAGTGTAGCGCCCTTTTGTGACGCTTATCCAACGCACCATTTCGGATATGCGGCTTACGGCGGCGCGCTAAAATGTAGCAAGCCTCCCCTGAATACGGCTACAGGCCGCGCCTGCTGAGGGTTTCTTAAGTGGTACAGCCTTTGCAACATCCATCCTTTGCAACACAAATAAGAGCAAGGCTGTCGCAGTTCTTTTCCAACAAAAATTGAATTATCACCGGGCAGGGGATCATTTATGCAAACCACGAAAGTCACACCTGTTTTAAAACGTACACTGGGGAGTTTTAAACTTTGGGGCATTGCCGTCGGGCTGGTTATCTCCGGCGAATATTTTGGCTGGAGTTACGGCTGGGCGCAGGCAGGCACACTGGGCTTTCTTATCACTGCTCTGGTGATAGCGGCTATGTATTGCGCCTTTATTTTCAGCTTTACCGAACTCACTACGTCGATTCCGCACGCGGGCGGTCCTTTTGCTTACGCTTACCGTGCGTTCGGGCCAACGGGCGGATTTGTCGCGGGTTTCGCAACGCTGGTGGAATTTGTTTTTGCGCCGCCCGCTATCGCGATGGCGATCGGGGCGTATCTCAATGTGCAGTTCCCGTCGATTGAGCCGAAATGGGTGGCTGTTGGCGCGTATCTGGTATTTATGGCGCTCAATATTCTCGGCGTCAGTATTGCCGCCACCTTTGAACTGCTGGTCACGTTGCTGGCAATTTTTGAATTGCTGGTCTTTATGGGCGTGGTGGCACCGGGCTTTGAAATGTCGAACTTTGTTCACGGTGGATGGGCGGGCAGCGACACTTTCAGTCCCGCAGCCTTTTCCGGTATTTTTGCGGCCATTCCTTTTGCTATCTGGTTTTTCCTGGCGATAGAAGGTGCCTCAATGGCCGCTGAAGAGGCGAAAGATCCGCAGCGTACCATTCCGAAAGCTTTTATCGGCGGCATTCTGACTCTGACCGTTCTGGCGCTCGGCGTGATGTTGTTTGCCGGTGGTGTGGGCGACTGGACCAAGCTGTCGAACATCAACGACCCGTTACCGCAGGCCATGAAACTGATTGTCGGCAGCAACAGTGGCTGGCTGCACATGCTGGTCTGGCTGGGGCTTTTTGGCCTGATTGCCTCTTTCCACGGCATTATCATGGGGTATTCCCGTCAGATCTTCGCGCTGGCCCGGGCAGGTTATTTGCCTAAACGACTGGCCAGCGTCAACGCCCGTTTCCAGACACCGCATCTTGGTATTATCGCGGGGGGCGTTGTTGGCATCGCGGCTATTTTCTCGGATTCACTGATCGTGATTGGCGGCCAGCCACTGACGGCCAATATCGTGACAATGTCGGTCTTTGGCGCCATTGTGATGTACATCATTTCGATGGCTGCATTGTTTAAACTCCGCCGCAGCGAACCGAATTTAATCCGTCCGTTCCGTGCGCCGCTCTATCCTTTTGCACCTGCTCTGGCGCTGGTGCTGGCAGTCGTCTGTCTGATCGCTATGATTTACTACAACACCTTACTGTTTTTGATCTTCGCCGCCATGATGTTGCTGGCGTATGCCTGGTTCCGTATCACCCATCAGTCGCGGACTGATGCTGCGGAAGATCCGCAATTACGTGGCCTGCGCCCGGTTCCCGCTAAAAGCAGCAAATAATCCGGCGCGCTAAGGAGTGTTATGTTTCAGACGACATTAAGTCACCGAAGTTATCAGTTTAAGGATTTACGCGAACTGATGGCAAAGGCGTCGCCCGCACGGTCGGGCGACTATCTGGCTGAAGTGGCTGCCGCCAGCGCTGAAGAGCGCATGGCGGCAAAAATGGCACTGGCTGATGTGCCGCTCAAAACCTTCCTGCAACAATTGCTGGTGCCGTATGAGGACGATGAGGTCACGCGGTTGATTGTCGATACTCATGATGTCGCGGCGTTTGCCGCGATTTCGCATCTCACCGTCGGGGATTTCCGCGACTGGTTGTTGAGTGAAAAAACCGACAGCGTTGTGCTGGCAGCCGTCGCCCGCGGGATCACGCCCGAAATGGCGGCTGCCGTCAGCAAACTGATGCGCAATCAGGATCTGATCCTGGTGGCTAAAAAATGCCGGGTGATTACTCAATTCCGCAATACTATCGGGCTGCCGGGGCACATGAGCGTGCGCCTGCAGCCGAACCATCCGACCGATAATTTACAGGGCATTGCTGCCAGTATGCTCGACGGTTTGTTATATGGCTCCGGCGACGCGGTGATTGGCATTAATCCTGCCAGCGACAGCTTACCGCTGCTGGAAAACCTCAATTACATGCTTGATGACATCATTACGCGCTTTGAAATTCCCACGCAGTCCTGTGTTCTGACGCATGTCACTAACACCATCAAACTGGTGGAGCGCGGCGCACCGGTTGATCTGGTGTTTCAGTCGATAGCGGGAACTGAAGCGGCGAACAGCGGGTTTGGTATCAATCTGGCGCTGCTGGCGGAAGCGCAACAGGCGGCGCTCAGTCTTAAGCGTGGCACGCTCGGCGACAACGTGATGTATTTCGAAACCGGGCAGGGCAGTTGTTTATCTGCCAATGCGCATTTTGGGGTCGATCAGCAAACCTGTGAGGCGCGTGCGTACGCCATCGCCCGCCATTTTTCACCGCTGCTGATTAACACCGTGGTGGGGTTTATCGGCCCGGAGTATTTGTATGACGGTAAACAAATTATCCGTGCGGGTCTGGAAGACCATTTCTGCGGCAAACTGCTGGGCGTGCCGCTGGGCTGCGATGTCTGTTACACCAATCATGCAGAAGCCGATCAGGATGATATGGACACTTTGCTGACGCTGCTCGGCACTGCCGGGCTGACGTTCCTGATTGGCGTACCGGGCGCGGATGACATCATGCTCAATTATCAGAGCACTTCTTTCCATGACGCGTTATACATCCGTGAATTACTCGGGCTGAAACATGCGCCGGAATTTGCTGTATGGCTGGAGAAAATGAAAATTATCGATCCGCAGGGCGTCTTGCAGGATACCCGGGCGTCCCATCCGTTACTGCGTCAGTTGCCGCAACTGAGCTGAGGTCTGTGCTGATGAATAAAGAAAAAGAGCAGGGATTATCGCCGCTGGTGCATAGCAACCCGTGGGAAACTCTGCGTCAGTTTACGGCCGCACGTATCGCGCTGGGACGTACCGGTTCGAGTCTGCCCACCGATGAGCTGCTGCGATTTGGTTTAGCCCATGCGCAGGCGCGTGATGCCGTGCATCAGCCCTTTGACAGCCAGAAGCTCGAACCCGAACTTTACGCGCTGGGGGTGGAAACGCTGACCGTTGCCAGCGCTGCACCGGACAGGGCGACCTATCTGTGTCGTCCTGATCTTGGCCGCAAGCTGTCAGAAAGCAGCCGTCAGGCCTTGCAGCGTCTGGCGCCGGAGCCTGCCGACGTTGTGCTGGTCATCGCTGACGGTTTGTCATCGAAAGCCGTGCACCGGCAGGCCGTACCGCTGATTGCGGCGTTATTGCCCTATCTGCGCACGCTGGAGCTGAAAATCGGGCCTGTGGTGCTGGCGCATCAGTCGCGGGTGGCACTGGGCGATGATATTGCGCAGGTGATGAAAGCGAAGGCGGTAGCGATTTTGATCGGAGAACGTCCGGGATTGTCATCTCCCGACAGTTTAGGCATTTACATGACCTGGGGGCCCCATACCAAAAGACTGGAATCGGAACGAAATTGTATTTCCAATGTGCGGCCGGAAGGGCTGAATTATCCGCAGGCGGCTTTTAAACTCGCCTGGCTGCTCGAACAATCTTTCCATCGCCAGTTGTCGGGCGTCAATCTGAAAGATGAAAGCGATAATCCGGCGCTACACAATAAGGTCGTGCCGATGTTTAAACTGGAGTAGGAGAAGGGAAAAAATTACCGGAGTACAGAAACGAAAAAAGCGCCTATAGGCGCTTTTCTCTGAATTGGTGGGCCGTGCTGGATTCGAACCAGCGACCAATTGATTAAAAGTCAACTGCTCTACCAACTGAGCTAACGGCCCGCAGAAGTGGTGGGCGATGACGGGCTCGAACCGCCGACCCCCTCCGTGTAAAGGAGATGCTCTACCAACTGAGCTAATCGCCCACTTCTGGGTACTTCCCCATGTAAGAAGAAACGTGCTGAGAAATGGTGGGCGATGACGGGCTCGAACCGCCGACCCCCTCCGTGTAAAGGAGATGCTCTACCAACTGAGCTAATCGCCCATTTCTCAATTCTTCTTACTTATCACAACGCGGCACTCTTAAAGAGTGGTGGGCGATGACGGGCTCGAACCGCCGACCCCCTCCGTGTAAAGGAGATGCTCTACCAACTGAGCTAATCGCCCCCGTCGTGATGGAGTCGCATTATAGGGATACTTGAAATTACGTCAACGCTTTTTAAAAACAAAAATGTTCATTCGGCTTATTTTTAGTCAACCTGACGTGTTTCTCGCCCGCGTAGTCGATTCTTTACGCATTCATGGCCTTAAACCACGTGACTGCCCCTGGTTGTGCGTTGAGGAATCAGGGCAGAGTGGTAGAATGTCAGCCACTTTTTGTTAATTGATAGCGACGTTTTTTGGCGTTGCGTGATTAAGGTTGCACCCAGATGAAAATCAAAACCCGTTTTGCCCCAAGCCCGACCGGCTATCTGCACGTCGGTGGAGCCCGTACCGCGCTCTATTCCTGGCTCTTTGCCCGCAACCTTGGCGGTGAGTTTGTGCTGCGTATCGAAGACACCGATCTCGAACGTTCCACTCAGGCAGCTATCGACGCGATTATGGATGGCATGAACTGGCTGAATCTGGACTGGGATGAAGGCCCGTATTTCCAGACCAAGCGTTTTGACCGTTATAACGCGGTGATTGATGAGATGCTGGAAAACGGCACGGCTTATAAATGCTATTGCTCTAAAGAACGTCTGGAAGCGCTGCGTGAAGAACAAATGGCAAATAACGAGAAGCCTCGTTATGACGGCCGCTGCCGCGACAGCCACGAACATCACGCTGCTGATGAGCCGTGTGTGGTGCGTTTTCGTAACCCGCAGGAAGGTTCTGTCATCTTTGACGATCAGATCCGCGGACCGATCGAATTCAGTAATGACGAGCTGGACGATCTGATCATCCGCCGTACCGACGGTTCACCGACCTATAATTTCTGTGTCGTTGTCGATGACTGGGATATGGAAATCACCCACGTTATCCGTGGCGAAGACCATATCAACAATACGCCGCGTCAGATAAACATCCTGAAAGCGCTGGGCGCGCCGGTACCGGTTTACGCGCACGTTTCTATGATTCTGGGTGACGACGGTAAAAAACTGTCCAAACGCCACGGTGCGGTCGGCGTGATGCAATACCGTGATGACGGTTATCTGCCGGAAGCGCTGCTGAACTATCTGGTGCGTCTGGGCTGGTCTCATGGCGACCAGGAAATTTTCAGCCGCGACGAAATGAAAGCGCTGTTCTCACTGGAAAACGTCAGCAAATCTGCCAGTGCGTTTAACACTGAAAAACTGCAATGGCTGAACCACCACTACATTAACACGATGGATCCGCATTACGTGGCGACCCATCTGCTGTGGCATGTTGAGCAGGCGGGTATCGAAACCCGTAACGGTCCGCAGCTGTTTGAAATCGTGACCCTGTTGGGCGAACGTTGCAAGACGCTGAAAGAGATGGCGGAGTCCTGCCGTTACTTCTACGAAGATTTTGCAGAGTTTGATGCCGATGCGGCGAAGAAACACTTACGCCCGGTTGCACGTCAGCCGCTGGAAGTGGTTCGCGCCAAACTGGCCGCTATCACTGACTGGACCGCTGAAAACATTCACCATGCGATTCAGGGCACGGCGGATGAGCTGGAAGTAGGGATGGGTAAAGTTGGTATGCCACTGCGCGTTGCGGTAACGGGCGCAGGCCAGTCACCGGGTGTTGATGTCACCGTTCACGCTATCGGCCAGAGCCGTGTGCTGGCGCGTATCGATATGGCGTTAGCCTTTATTGCTGAGCGCGAAACACAAGCACAGTAATGGCGGTTAAATAGCGATAAAAAAGCCAGCGCGGGAAACCGGCTGGCTTTTTTCTTTTCTTAAAACCCGGGTGTGAAAAACGTCTTAATTAACGTTGTTCAGTTGCCGGTGTTTCAACGGTCGGGCGGTAGGCCAGGAAATACATCAGGCCAACGAAGCCCGCACCACCTACGGCGTTACCGAGGAACACGGCCACGAAGTTAGGCAGGTATTCTGACCAGCTCAGCGCACCGGCAAAGATTGCCGCAGGCACGATGAACATATTTGCTACCACGTGCTGGAAGCCGATGGCCACGAACGCCATAACCGGGAACCACATGCCGATCACTTTGCCGCCAACTTCTTTGCTGGCGAAGGCCAGCCAGATTGCCAGACACACCAGCCAGTTACAGCCGATACCGGAAATGAACGCATGCATGAAGTCTGCGTTGACCTTCGCGGTGGCGGTGGCCACCGTTTTGCTAAGGAAAGCACCTTCCGTCAGCCCCAGAACGTGGCCGAAGAAATAGGCCACTGCCAGGCTGCCCAGCAGGTTAGCGACAGTGACCCAGAACCAGTTACGCAGCACCGCGTAAAGGCTTATCTGACGCGCGAACCAGGCGATAGGTAAGGTCATCATATTACCGGTCAGCAGTTCTCCCCCTGCTAACACGGTCAGAATGATGCCTACCGGGAAGACGGCAGCGCCAAGCAAGTTACTGAATGAACCCCAGGATGCAGGTAATGTCCCTATTACATGCAGATCCAGAAGGAAACCGGTGGCGATGAATGCGCCAGCCAGAAAGCCCAAAATTAACAAATTCAACACGGTGGCGCGGCTTTTATTAACGCCCGCTGTGACGGCGATGGATGCGATTTCTTTAGGTGAATACAAGGACATGGGAGTGCTCGAATGGTGTAAGTTATGATTATTGCGCGAGAAGTCTATTCTGAGATTTATCTCAAAACAAGGCGATTATCATAGTCTGCTAACATTTCATTAATCATTCGGACATAGATGTTAAGGAAATGCGTAAGCAGATCAGAAAGCTAGGAAAAATGCGGGCTGGCGGACAAATTGTAAAACAAAGCGTCTGTCTGAAAATTTCCCTGATGGCAGAGGATTTTTCCCTGTGGAATGGGGGATTTGGCGGCTTTTTCAGCGCTTGAATTGAGAAACGGATTTAGCCGTTGACAGGGGTAGCGACGTTTCATATTATGCGCCCCGTTCACCCGTTTTTACGGGCATGAATTGGGGGTATAGCTCAGCTGGGAGAGCGCTTGCATGGCATGCAAGAGGTCAGCGGTTCGATCCCGCTTATCTCCACCAACTTCCTTTCCAGAGCAAGTTGGCTGTTTCCTTCCCAGGGAAACAAAAAAGTAAATGTGTACGACCTCGTGTGGGGGTATAGCTCAGCTGGGAGAGCGCTTGCATGGCATGCAAGAGGTCAGCGGTTCGATCCCGCTTATCTCCACCAAATATTAAAGAAACCCGCTTCGGCGGGTTTTTTGCTTTTGTCGGTTTGTCATTTCTCTTGCCTGTTTTACTGCGCTGAATCGCAGACATAAAAAAAGGCGCCGGAGCGCCTTTCATGTCGTTCTGTATTTGCTTACTTACGCCAGTACCAGACCCGCGATAGAAGCAGACAACACGCTGACCAGCGTTGAGCCGTACAGCAGTTTCAGGCCGAAGCGTGAAACCACGTTGCCCTGATGTTCGTTCAGGCCTTTGATAGCGCCGGCAACGATACCGATGGAAGAGAAGTTAGCGAATGACACCAGGAACACGGACAGGATGCCCACGCCGCGTGGTGAAAGTTCGGTTGCTACTTTCTGCAGATCCAACATCGCAACGAATTCATTGGAAACCAGTTTGGTTGCCATGATGCTGCCTACCTGCAAGGCTTCGTGACTTGGCACGCCCATCATCCACGCGAATGGATAGAAGACATAACCCAGCACGCCCTGGAAGGTGATACCGAATACCACGTCGAACAACGCATTCAGGCAGGAAATCAGTGCGATGAAACCAATCAACATGGCTGCAACGATGATAGCAACTTTGAAGCCTGCCAGGATGTATTCACCCAGCATTTCAAAGAAGCTCTGACCCTGGTGCGTATTACCGATTTGCAGGTCTTCTTCTGAATCAACCTTATAAGGGTTGATCAACGACAGTACGATGAAGGTACTGAACATGTTGAGCACCAGCGCAGCAACAACAAAGCGCGGTTCCAGCATGGTCATGTACGCACCCACAATCGACATAGAAACCGTCGACATTGCTGTGGCAGCCATGGTGTACATACGTTTTTCAGACATTTTGCTCAGAATATCTTTATATGCGATAAAGTTTTCTGACTGACCCAAAATCAGGGAGCTGATGGCGTTGAAAGATTCCAGTTTTCCCATGCCATTAATTTTCGACAGAACCGTACCGATAATACGGATGACGAAAGGCAGTACACGAATGTGTTGTAAAATACCGATCAACGCAGAAATAAACACGATCGGACACAAGACTTTCAAGAAGAAGAACGCTAATCCTTTATCGCTCATGCCTCCAAATACGAAGCCGGTCCCTTCCGCAGCGAATCCTAATAATTTCTCAAACAAGTCTGAGAAGCCTTTCACAAAACCTAAACCAACAGAAGAATTCAGGAAGAAGTAGGCTAACAAGACTTCGATGACCAACAGCTGAACGATGAAGCGTAAACGGATATTTTTCCGGTCACGGCTCACCAGTAAAGCGAGTGCAGCGACAACGGCCAACGCTAATACAAAGTGCAATATTCGGGACATGGGTGCTCCAAATTAGAGGCAGGCTATATTTCGACGGTCATTTTATGTAACGCGTACATTTAAAACGTGAAGTCGATTGCAAATATAGAAATTACAGACACGAATTGCAACAAATCGCGGCCCATCACACAAAAAATCAAGATGTTAATAAAACTAAGCACAATTAGCATTCCTGTGCTAGTTTTATCATGTGCCGTAATGCGTTCTGAATCTGGCCCGTTAATGTCTGTTTTAGGAAAGTGCGCTGCGTCTGGCTTTCTGAAGCCGGGTGAGCGAATCACCCCCTCAGTTATTACTTTCTCGCTTACCGCTGCTGCCTATCAGAGTAATCACTCAGATCATCCCAAATGCACTTGATAATCATTATCAATTAGATATCATTGATGTAAGCGTAATAATTGTAAGGGTTAACTAACTATGCTGAACAGCCGGGCCGAATCTGCAGGCCGCGCGTCCAGAAAGATGAAGCTTTCACTGATGGGACCGGCCTTTATCGCCGCCATTGGTTATATCGATCCGGGCAACTTTGCGACGAATATTCAGGCCGGTGCTTCTTATGGCTATCAGTTGCTGTGGGTGGTGGTATGGGCCAACGTCATGGCGATGTTGATCCAGTTGTTGTCTGCCAAACTCGGTATCGCGACCGGCAAAAACCTGGCCGAACATATCCGCGATCGTTTCCCGCGTCCGGCCGTCTGGGCTTACTGGGTGCAGGCGGAGATTATTGCAATGGCCACCGATCTGGCCGAATTTATTGGCGCCGCCATAGGCTTCAAATTGCTTCTCGGGGTTTCCCTGTTACAGGGCGCAGTACTTACCGGGATTGCCACCTTTATTATCCTTGGGCTGCAAAAACGCGGGCAAAAGCCGCTGGAACTGGTGATCGCCGGTTTACTGTTGTTTGTTGCTGCGGCCTATATTGTTGAATTGTTCTTCTCGCAGCCAAGCATGCTGGCGCTGGGCAAAGGCATGTTAATCCCCGCACTGCCAACCGCTGATTCGGTGTATCTGGCCGCCGGTGTGCTCGGCGCGACCATTATGCCGCATGTCATTTATCTGCACTCTTCGCTGACTCAGCGGGGCGGCAAGGCGTCCAAAGCGCAGCGTTATTCAGCCACCAAGCTGGATGTCGGTATTGCCATGACCATCGCCGGTTTTGTGAATCTGGCGATGATGGCGACGGCTGCGGCGGCATTCCATTTCAGCGGACACAGCGGGATCAGTGAGCTGGATGAAGCCTATCTGACGCTGCAACCTTTGCTCGGCCACGCTGCCGCGACCACCTTCGGTCTGAGTCTGGTGGCAGCCGGTTTATCTTCTACAGTTGTCGGCACGCTGGCCGGACAGGTAGTGATGCAGGGGTTCGTGAAATTCTACATTCCGCTGTGGGTTCGCCGTACGGTGACCATGATGCCGTCTTTTATTGTGATCCTGATGGGATTAGATGCCACACGCATTTTGGTGATGAGCCAGGTATTGCTGAGCTTCGGGATTGCGCTGGCATTGCTGCCGTTGCTGGCTTTTACCGGTAACCGCAGCCTGATGGGCGAGATGGTGAATACTAAAACCGTGCAGTGGGCGGGGCGGGTCATCGTGCTGATCGTCGTCAGCCTTAACCTTTATCTGCTGACAGGTATGTTGAAATAACGCCTTCGCCAGCGACAGATAATAAAAAACGGGACAGTTTGCGCTGTCCCGTTTTTGTTTTATTCCGTTGATTAATGGCGGTGATCGCCATGCCCGCCCCGGCGATCATCATGGCCGCGACCCCGATCCGGCCCGCGGCCGTGATCATAATGCGGACGTCCGTGGTCGCTGTGATGATAACGCGGTGGCGGCATCGGACGACGTGGCGGATGGCGTTCGTTCCACCAGCCATGATCGCGCCAGCGATAACCATCCCAGTAATAGCCGCGCGGGCTGCGTGCACCATAGTGGTGACCACGGTAACCATTCCACCAGCTTGGGTTACGCCAGTCATAGCCGTCCCAGTAATAACCCCGCCTGTCGCGATCACCGATATTGATAGAAAGGCCCGGCGTATTCAGGCTGAAACTGCTGGCCTGCACGGTGGGTACCGCCGCAGGGAGCAGGGTAAAGAACAATGTGGCAAAAAGTACCGGCTTTAACATGAGTGGCCCCAGATTCCTTATAATTTATGCTGACAGTTATAAGGGGAAGAGGGCACCGGTACTATTGCTTACAATCCTGTTTTGAATGATTTACGCGCCTTAACGGTTTACTTACGAATCCTCCATAAAGGCGCGTTTTTTATACCGCAGGGTAATCGCTTACACTAAAATCCCTTCGATCGCCGCCAGTTCTTCTGTGCTGAAATGACGGTGAGAGACCATGCCCACGGCATCGTCGATCTGGCTGGTTTTACTGGCACCAATCAGGACGGACGTCACGCGGTCGCCGCGCAGAACCCACGCCAGCGCCATCTGCGACAGCTTCTGACCGCGTGCCTGCGCAATATCATTCAGCTTACGCACTTTTGCCAGCTTCTCTTCCGTCAGCTGATCTGCTGTCAGGAACTTACTGCCGCTGGCTGCGCGGGAATCTTCAGGAATGCCCGCCAGATAACGGTCAGTCAGCACGCCGCCTGCCAGTGGCGAGAAGGCGATAGACCCGACGCCGTTATCCGCCAGCGTATCCAGCAGATCAGCCTCAACCCAGCGCTCGAACAGGGAATATTTTGGCTGATGGATCAGGCACGGCGTGCCAAGATCTTTCAGGATTTCAAACGCTTTTTTGGCGCGTTCTGCCGGATAATTCGACAGCCCGACGTACAGGGCTTTGCCCTGACGCACGATCAAATCCAGCGCGGCCATGGTTTCTTCCAGCGGTGTATCAGGGTCAGGACGGTGATGATAGAAAATATCCACGTACTCCAGCCCCATGCGTTTCAGGCTCTGATTCAGGCTGGCGACCAGATATTTTTTCGAGCCCCAGTCTCCGTACGGGCCGTCCCACATGGTGTAACCGGCTTTGGAGGAAATAATCAGCTCATCGCGATAAGGCAATAAATCTTCCTGCAGGATGCGGCCGAAATGCTGTTCTGCCGAACCCGGAGGCGGGCCGTAGTTATTGGCCAGATCGAAATGGGTGATCCCATGGTCGAAAGCATGGCGGATCAGTTTCCGGCCATTCTCAAAATGGGCGTTATCGCCAAAGTTATGCCACAAACCCAGGGAAATGGCGGGCAGTTTCAGACCGCTCTGGCCACAGCGACGGTATTCCATATTCTCGTAACGGGTTGGACTGGCTTGATACACCATGTGAGTCCTTATAATAAATTCAGAAGTGAACAGAAGGTTATAAATGTCATAAAAAACCAATTTTAGTGTATGCGCTTTCACAAGCATTTCCAGCTAATCAGATCACATACGGAACAATCCTTGTGCGCAGGATCGTTGATTACCGTGACTATTCTTCCTGCCTATTACCTTTACTGCTGAATCCGCTTCCCTGCATTCACACAGTGCAGGGGTGTAACTCTGCGTTGCCATGCCTTATTTCGAATAATAAATGTGCTGTTCCCCGGTTTGGAGTAATACTCATATTAGTGGGATTAACTGGTTACTTTATTTTTTACAGAGGATCGTCATGGTTAATGAATACACAGTAGGTGACTATCTCTTAGATCGTTTATCACTCAGCGGGATCTCCGAGTTGTTTGGCGTGCCGGGCGACTACAATCTGAAATTCCTCGACAGTGTGATTAATCATCAGCAAATCACCTGGGTCGGCTGTACCAATGAATTAAATGCCGCCTATGGCGCAGATGGTTACGCCCGTACCAAAGGTATTGCGGCGTTGCTGACGACGTTTGGTGTCGGCGAACTGAGCGCACTGAATGGCATTGCCGGTAGTTATGCGGAATATGTGCCTGTCGTGCATATCGTGGGTGCGCCAGCACTGACGTCTCAGCGTAAAGGTGAGCTGCTGCATCACACGCTGGGAGATGGCGAATTCTGTCATTTCATGCGGATGTCAGCTCCGGTCAGCGTGGCGCAGGCGTCCCTCACACCGGAAAATGCCCTGGCTGAAATCGACCGTGTGATTGAAGAAGTGATGTACAGCTCGCGGCCGGGTTACCTGTTATTGCCCAGCGATGTGGCCGCTTTGCCGGTCAGTACCCGTGCGCATGCGTTACCTGCGCGTCAGCCGCCTTTCTCGGCTTCTTCTCTGGAAGCTTTTACTGCCGCCGCTGAAACGCAGTTGCGGGGTGCAAACCGTGTTTCGTTGCTGGCGGATTTTCTGGCAGACCGCTTCAAGGTTAAAAAGGCGCTGGAACAGTGGATGGAAGAAGTGCCGCTGGCGCATTCAACGTTGCTGATGGGTAAAGGTTTATTCAACGAGCAGCAGGCGCATTTTGCTGGCACTTATTCGGGGGCCGCCAGCGCACCGTCAACGAAAGAAGCGATTGAAGGGGCTGATGTGGTGATCACGGTCGGGGTGAAATTTACTGACACCATCACCGCCGGTTTTACCCAGCAGCTTCCGTCCGGAAAATGCATCGACCTTCAGCCCTTTTTTGCCCGCGTGGGCGATAAGATCTTCCATCAGCTGCCGCTCGAAAAAACGGTCAGCGTGATGCACCGCCTGACCGCTGAACTGGCTTCCGGCCGGACGCCTTATCCTGTTAAACACAACGCATTGCCGTTGTCGCACGATAACAGCCTCGGACAATATGCCTTCTGGCAACAGATTCAGGATTTCCTGCAACCGGGAGATGTACTGGTCGCCGAGCAGGGCACCGCCTGTTTTGGTGCGGCGGCGCTGAATTTGCCGCAGGATTGCCAGTTCGTCGTCCAGCCGTTATGGGGCTCAATCGGTTTCACGCTGCCCGCCGCATTTGGTGTACAGATTGCCGTACCGGACCGCCGTGTCGTGCTGCTGATTGGTGATGGCTCCGCACAGCTCACCCTGCAGGGATTAGGCGCCGCCATCCGTTATGGCCTGCCGCCGATTATTTTTGTGATTAACAATGACGGTTATACCGTCGAACGGGCGATACACGGCGAAACCCAGCGCTACAACGACATCGCGCAGTGGAACTGGACACAGTTCCCGGCGGCCTTCGGCGGTAAAGAAGTCTTCAGTGCGCGGGCGGATTCGCCGCAGGCGCTGAAAGAAGCGATAGCAAAGGCCACCGCACGGCGGCAGATGGCCTGGATAGAAGTCATTTTGCCAAAAATGGATATTCCTGAACTGCTCAACTCAGTGACTAAATCGCTGGCGCAACGTAACTCAGGGCAATAAATCAGTTTCCGGTGATGGCGGGACAGTCAGCTGGTCGATGAACCACCAACCCGCCGGACCGGGCTGATTGTTTTTACTCCAGACCGCATCCACCGATATCTGCTTCGGCCAGCCGCGCATCGGCAGGCTGACCAGTTTGTCATGTCCGAACTGTTTCACCAGCCAGTGCGGCAGTGTCGCCCAGCCAAATCCCTGTTCCGCCATTTCCAGCAACATCAGATAACTGGGCGCTGACCAGATCTGACCCCGCGCCCGCGGCATTTCACGACGGCTGTAAGGCTGCAGGCAAAGCTGGCGGAAGGTGTGCAACTGCTCCGGTTGCAGATCGGTGATTTTTGCCAGCGGATGTTCACGGCTGCAAAATACCGACATATCCGTTTGTTCCGGTAAACGCGCCACACCAATGTCCGGCGGATAACTCGCCTGTACTTCCACCATGCCGACATGGGCACGGCCAGACTGCAACAGGTCGATCACATCCTGATCTTCGGCGATCTGACATTCAAATTCGATATCCGGATACCGGCGTTCAAACCGGCGCAGCAGCGCCTCGTGGTGAGTCGGCTGGTAAGTGTCAGACAGCACAAACGTCAGGCGGGTTTCCACCTGCGTCGATAAACGCACCGCCAGTTCATCGAGGCGTTCGCTGGCGGCCAGAATCGCCTGAACGTGGCTGAGCACGCGTTGTCCGGCTGGGGTCAGCACCGGCTGGCGACTCTGGCGGTCAAACAGTGTTACGCCTAAATCCACTTCCAGATTGGCGATCGCCGTACTGACAGTTGACTGACTCTTGCGCAGTTTACGCGCCGCTGCTGAAAACGATCCGGTATCGGCCGCTTCGACAAAAGCCATCAGGGCTTCCGGTGAATAGCGCATCAGGTACTCCTTCTGGTTCTGACATATCTATTTTATCGATACTTTCTATCTTTTAACTATCTCATTTAGTGATGATAATCACTGCCTGTGACAGCCGTCACGTAACAATGATCAGGAATCAGGCAGGTTTTTATGTCTAAGCAAACACGGAATATCTCTCAGAAAACGTTCGGCGAACGCATTTTCCACGCGGTGGGTTTTGAAACAATCGCGGTACTGATTTCGGCACCGGCAGCAGCCTGGGCGCTGAACAAACCGGTCTGGGAAATGGGCGCGCTGGCGATCATGCTGTCGACGACAGCGATGGTCTGGAACATCGTCTATAACAGCCTGTTCGACAAATTCTGGCCGGTTTCCCGCGTGGTGCGGACATTTAAAATCCGCGTGGCGCACGCGCTGGGGTTCGAAGGGGGATTCATCATGATTGGTCTGCCGGTTGCCGCGCTGTGGCTGGGGATCGGGCTGCTGGACGCCTTTATGCTGGAAGTCGGGTTCTTCCTGTTCTTCCTGCCGTATACCGTGGCCTACAACTGGGTTTACGACACGTTGCGCCAGCGCTGGATGGACCGCCGTCTGGCCGCAGAGGATTGCCCGGCCAAACATTAATCCGCATCGCTGAATGCGCAAAAAAGCCCGCCGACATTTTCTTTGTCCGCGGGCTTTTTGTCGGTTATGGTTTTGCCATCCGCATAAACACAGGGTGTGCAAATGAAAACGTTAGGGTTGATTGGTGGCATGAGCTGGGAATCTACCGTGCCGTATTACCGCATGATTAACGAGCATGTGAAGCAGCAACTGGGGGGATTGCATTCTGCCAAACTGTTTCTCTACAGCGTCGATTTTTATGAAATCGAAAAGCTGCAAATGGCCGGTGACTGGCAGCAGGCGGGTGAAATTCTTGGTAACGCCGCGAATTCACTGGCGCGTGCAGGGGCGGAGGTCATCGTTGTGTGTACCAACACCATGCATAAAGTGGCAGACGATATCGAGCGGATCGGCGGCCTGCCGCTGTTGCATATCGCCGATGCGACGGCTGACAAAATCACCGGACAGGGGCTGCATAAAATCGGTCTGCTCGGCACACGTTTCACCATGGAACAGGATTTCTATCGCGGACGTTTGCAGGAAAAACATCAGATTGACGTGGTGACGCCGGATGAAGCTGACCGCGCGATTGTTCATCGCATTATTTATGAAGAGCTGTGCCTGGGCAGGATTAAGGAGGATTCCCGCGCAGAATACCGGCGGATTATTGGCAAATTAGAACAGCAGGGCGTCGAAGGCATTATTCTCGGATGTACCGAAATCACCCTGCTGGTGGGCGCTGAAGACGCGAGCGTGCCGGTTTTTGACACCACCGCCATTCATGCGCTGGCGGCGGCGGAGTTTGCACTAAAGCAGGATTAATCTTCTTCCGGGACCGGCCGGTTGAGCCGCTGTTTTGCCACCTGCATCAGCGGTTTACCTGCCAGCATCAGCCAGGCTGGCAGCATCACGATGCACAGTAGCGGCAATAATTTCAGCCCCGGCACCACCGCTGCGGCCATAAACAAGCTGAGCCAGCCGTCACGTGTCACCACCAGCACCATGCCCATGACGGCGCATGAAACGGTCACCGCCGCCGGCACATCCGGTGCGTACTGATGCAACATCAGGCCAAGCGATACCCCGACAAACACCGCCGGGAAAATGCGTCCGCCACGAAAACCGCAGGCTGCCGCCACCACTAACGCCGCCAGTTTGGTCAGGGTGATCGCCAGCAGCGGCCCCATCTCAAACAATGCATTGGAATGCGCCAGCTCCTTCATTTCATCCAGCCCTTTAAACAGGGTAATTTCCCCGCCTGTCAGCGCCAGTAAACCCAGCACAAAGCCGCCAATACCCAGGCGCAATACCGGATTCTGAATATTGTTAAACATCCGGTGAACATGCGGGAACAACCAGACGGCAATCATCCCCAGCGCGATGGCAATCAGCACCACGACTGATCCGCTGAAAATATCCATCAGGCTGGCGGCGTCATACGACGGAATGCTGAGCGAAAAATCGGGCTGAAAAAACTGATCGGTGGTGATGGCGCCAGCGCCCGCGGCGAGCAATGGCGCAAAAAGGCGATCCCATAATTGCACATCTTTGCTGGTGCCGAGGGTTTGCGAAAAAATCAGCGCGGCCGCCACCGGCGTGCCGAACAACGCGCCGATAGTCCCGGCCGCCGCCAGGATCACCCAGTCCGTCGTTGGCACTGCGGGCAATAAACGGGATCCTATTGCCGCCACCAGCGCGATATTAATCACTGTAATCGGATGTTCCGGCCCCAGACTGACACCGCCTGCCAGTCCGACCATCAGCGCCAGCGCCAGCCCAGGTAAAGCGCTGACTGCCACCGGGGCGCCAATCAGAGATTCCGTGGCAGGATCCGGCCCGGCGTGGCCTGGCATATACTTAATGATGGCGCCGACGCCAATGCCGGTCAGTGTCAGCATAAACAGCGTCCAGCTGGCGGATTGTGTATTGATATTCAGCACGGCGGGAATGTTCTCCCACAGCAGATTTTGCAGCGCGCCAGAAATCATCATGACGAATACCAGAACCAGGCTGGACATCACGCCGATAATGATCGCGGGCAGGGCAAAAGCTAACATGACTCTGGTGCGGGGATGGAACATGCACGTATTTCCTTATTTATAATTTTGTTTGCTCTGATAGCTTAGATGAATCCCGGCAAAGTCGGTTTGCGGGCTGTCGACATTATTTTGTGTGGCATGCTGCATAAATGTGGGTTGCTTCAAAACTGCGTTGCAGCGTATAGCAATTACCGCTATTTTGCCCACACGAATTTGGCGCAAATGCGCAGCATAATGAATTTACTTTTGCGGAGAATAACATGACCAAATACTCCCTGGTGGGCGATGTCGGGGGCACCAACTGCCGCCTGGCGCTTTGCGCGTTGGACAGCGGCGATATTTCTCAGTCTAAGACTTTCTCCGGGCTGGATTACGACAGCCTCGAAGCCGTGGTGCGTGAGTACCTCGCGCAGCAGCATCAGGATGTTGAGGATGCATGTATTGCCATCGCCTGCCCGATCACTGGCGACTGGGTGGCCATGACCAACCATACGTGGGCCTTTTCCATTGCCGAAATGAAGAAAAACCTTGGCCTGCAACATCTGGAAGTGATCAATGACTTCACCGCCGTTTCGATGGCGATCCCGATGCTGAAAGAAGATGACCTGTTGCAGTTCGGCGGTAAAAAAGCGCAGGACGGCAAACCGGCAGTGATTTACGGTGCTGGCACGGGGCTGGGCGTCGCACACTTAATTCATGCCAATAACCAATGGTTGAGTCTGCCCGGCGAAGGCGGCCATGTTGATTTCGCGCCAAACAGCGAAGAAGAAGACATCATTCTTGAGCAGTTGCGTACCGAAATGGGGCACGTTTCTGCCGAGCGTATTCTCTCCGGTCCGGGGCTGGTGAATCTCTACCGTGCCATTGTTAAATCAGATAACCGCGTGCCGGAAAACTTCAAACCGAAAGACGTCACAGAACTGGCGCTGGCAGATGAAAATCTGGATTGCCGCCGCGCACTGTCGCTGTTCTGCGTCATCATGGGGCGTTTCGGTGGCAACCTGGCGCTGAACATGGGCACCTTCGGCGGCGTGTACATCGCTGGCGGCATTGTTCCGCGCTTCCTGGACTTCTTCAAAGCGTCCGGTTTTCGTGCCGCGTTTGAAGACAAAGGCCGCTTCAAAGATTACCTGATGGATATTCCGGTGTTCCTGATCACGCACGATCAGCCGGGGCTTGTGGGTGCAGGTGCGTACTTACGTCAGTCTATCGGCCTTCCTCTTCGTCCTTGAAGTTGCAGCGGTGTTGGCTGCGCTCGAAGACCCGAATCACTGACATCAGTCAGCTCATCGGGATCTTCTCACTTGCCGCCTTGCTGCAACTCCAATGACTTAGCGGAAGAATCGGGCTTTCTATTTCAAAAGCCCGATCAAAACCGCATTAACTGCCTGAATTCTTTCACCTTGCTGCGACTTACCGGCACCTCGAAATCTAAATCACTTAAGCGCAAAATATAGGTGTTATTGAACCACGGCACGATCTCGCGGATTTTCGACAGATTCACGCAGTACGAACGATGACAGCGGAAAAAATGCTCCTCCGGCAGGCGGTTGCATAATTCGGTGATGTTCATCGGCATGGTGAATTCTTCTTTGCGGGTATATACCTGCGTGACCTTTTCCTGCGCGGCGGCGTAATAAATATCGTTGATATCGGTAACGATAATCCGCTCATCTTTGATCAGATTGATGCTGTGACTGACACGCGGGGTGCTGCCCGCGACGGGGGCAACACCTTCCGGTTTATCGCCCGGTTCCTTCACTGTCAGCTCTTTATCCCGGCGAAAATGTGACTCCAGCTTTTGCAGCATGGTGACAATGCGTGACTCGTGATAAGGCTTAAGAATGTAATCAAATGCCTCGATTTCAAAGGCTTCTGCGGCGTGCTCCTTATAGGCGGTGATAAACACGATATAAGGTTTATGCGCAAACTTACTGATATTTTGCGCCAGTAATACGCCGTCAAGGGAAGGGATGCTGATATCGAGAAAAATCGCGTCCACTTCATGTGATTGCAGGTATTTAAGCACGTCCAGCCCGTCATCCAATATTGCTTCAATGCTGATGCTGCTGTGGGTATTAATCAGATAACTCAGCTCTTCCTGAGCCGGTACTTCATCTTCGACGATAATCGCTTTCACTGAATTATCTCCCGGTGCGATGGCCCGAAAGGCGGGCGGGTAAAATGAAAAAGCGTCCCTGTAGTCAGGCTATTTTGCTCTCAAGGGCTTGCGTGACTTTTGCAGGAGCGTGGGTAATAACAAACGAAATATCGGTGCCTGGCTCAAGACGGCGGATGCTCAGGCCCTGACCATACAGCAATGAAACACGGTGATGCACATTGAGCAGGCCGATTTTGTTGCCGGGCATTTCATTGCGTGCCACACGGTCAATGGTTTCCTGATTAATACCGTGGCCGGTATCTTTTACTGACACCCTGATACCGTCAGCCTGATGCTTCACTGAAATCACCACCACGCCTTTTCCGCTGCATTTCTGGATGCCGTGCACAATGGCGTTTTCGACCAGCGGCTGGATCAGCAGGCTGGGGATTTTCACCGAAATGTCGTCATCAATGTCATAAATCACCGTCAGTTTGCTGCCGAACCGCGCCTGCTCAATGGCGATGTAATCCTGTACCTGATGAAGTTCTTTGCGCAGGTCGATCAGTTCATCGTTCAGTTCCAGGTTATAACGCAGATAACGGGAAAGGTTGATGATGAGCTGGCGCGCCACGTCGGGGCGGGCGCGGATAGACGACGAAATCGCATTCAGCGCGTTAAACAGAAAATGGGGATTTATCTTGCTCTGCAACGCCCGCATTTCGG
The DNA here is from genome assembly GCF_963881615.1 of Rahnella sp. CJA17(1/100). NCBI lineage: Bacteria > Pseudomonadati > Pseudomonadota > Gammaproteobacteria > Enterobacterales > Yersiniaceae > Rahnella > Rahnella sp. CJA17(1/100). Next base: position 251,217 of record NZ_CAWOJA010000022.1, read on the forward strand.
CTTTATTGGCCATCTCGCGCAACTGTTCGGTGCGTGATACTTCCATCTGCGTCGACATAATTTGCGACAGCCCGATCGCCATCACTTTCAGCGAATAAGTGATGCGGTGCGGGTCGCAATAATAGATTTTCAGCGAGCCGGTGACTTCGCCTTTTTCCCACAGCGGAATAATAATCAGCGAGTGAATTTGCGGCGTACGGTGCATTTCGTCGTTGTTTCTGACCGTGATTTCACCGCTTTCCAGCGTCGCTTTGGTCATCTCACTCAGCGTTTCATGGCCGATATTATATTCTTCAGCACCCACGCCGACGTACGCCAGAATGTTTTTGGTATCAGTGATCGCCACCGCATCGGCGTCGATATCATCACGAATAATGCTACAGATACTGGCCAGGGATTCGGCGTTGATATTCCTGCCTTCTATGTTACGGCCATCTATATTGCGGAAGTACGGCAGCGTTTTATTGGCAATATCCAGCGCCAGCCGTGCCTGCCGTGCGGCAATCACCTCTTTTTCATCCTCGACACTTTGCACCAGCAACACAATCAGGCCGATGGAACTGGCCCCGAGGATCAGCGGTGCAGCGATGTTCATGACGATATCCAGCCCGAGCGAAAACGGTCGCGCCATCAGTAAAATCAGGATCATGGTCAGCGTTTCGCACAGCATGCCGCCCAGAATGCCGACTTTCCAGTGCAGTGATTTTTTGACTTTCTTATTGATATAACCGGAAAGGAAACCTGCGGTAATACTGGTGATGAGGCACGGAACAGACGTTGGCCCGTGAATGTCGATCAGGAAACGGTGCGTGCCGGAAATCAGGCCGGTAATGATCCCGACCCACGGCCCGAACAGGATCCCGCCCGACATGATCGCGATCGTACGCACGTTGATCAGTGAGCCTTCGACGTTGATCCCTGAGAGCGTACCGAAAATGGCGAACAGCGAGAAAATGGCGGTGACCGCAGTCAGTTCCAGCGGCGTATGGGTTTCATTTTCTTTGTGCAGCAGTTTGCGGAACAGCGGGGTTCGCGTGAGGAAGAACAGACAGATGAGCATCAGCGCCGCACGGTCGAAGACCGCCAGCAGCATATCGAACATGTGAGGCATGGCAGATTAGGCTCTTTGCACGATTGAAAGATAAGCGTGCCAAATGGATTCAGCGGTTATTATATGTAAAAGGTCAGACTTTCACCATCGCCAGACACAGGAGCACATTCCGACATGATTTTGTTATCCACGCCGCGGCTGATCATGCAGCCCATCCAGGCTGACGACTGGGCATTTTTCTTGCGGCTGTATCAGACCCCGGACGTCATGCGTTTTATCGGCGATATCGAAACCCATGCACAGGTTCATAGCCGTTTTGAACAACGTCTTGGTCACTGGGATCGCTACAGTGATTTCTGGCTGTGCCTGCTGATCCGCGAAAAAGACACCGGCGCGGCGGTGGGGCTGACCGGATTTTTCCCGGACTGGCGGCCCTATAAACAGGGCGAAGTCGGATTCATTCTGGCTCCTGAACATCAGCGCAAAGGTTATGCAGTGGAATCCCTGCGCGAAGTGCTGAACTTTGCGTTTGACCAGTGTGGTTTTCACCGTCTGCAGGCCAACGTGCTGGAAGGCAACGACGCTTCGCGCCGTGTGCTGGAAAAATGCGGTTTTCAAATGGAAGGCCGTTTACGGGACAGCTACCGGATCGGCGACGAGTGGAAAAACGACTGGCTGCTGGGGCTGCTGGCGACCGATCCGCGTCCGCAGTAAAAAAATAATGCGCAGTATCTCGACAGCCATTTTCCTCTGCGTTATGTTCGTAGAAGGCCGTTACGCGGCCAGCGTCGCTCGGACGGTCCGGGCGCTTACGTATCCCAGAGGAAATTATGGCTGATTCCAGTTCACCCCGTCGTTTTTCACGTATTGATCGTCTTCCCCCTTATGTTTTCAACATTACTGCTGAACTGAAAATGGCCGCACGCCATCGTGGCGAAGACATTATCGATTTCAGTATGGGTAACCCTGACGGCCCGACACCGCCGCACATTGTGGAAAAACTGGTGCAGGTTGCGCAGCGTGAAGACACGCACGGTTACTCGACCTCACGCGGCATTCCGCGTCTGCGCCGTGCGATTTCCCGCTGGTATGCCGATCGTTATCAGGTAGAGATCGACCCTGAAAGTGAAGCTATCGTCACTATCGGTTCGAAAGAAGGGCTGGCACATCTGATGCTGGCGACGCTCGATCACGGCGACACCGTTCTGGTGCCCAACCCAAGTTATCCGATCCACATTTATGGTGCCGTGATTGCCGGTGCGCAGGTGCGTTCTGTGCCGCTGGCTGAAGGTGTAGATTTCTTTGCCGAGCTGGAAAAAGCCATTCGCGAAACCATTCCGCGGCCGAAAATGATGATCCTCGGCTTCCCGTCCAACCCGACGGCGCAGTGCGTGGAGCTGGATTTCTTCGAGCGCGTGGTGGCACTGGCCAAGCAATACAACGTGCTGGTGATCCACGATCTGGCGTATGCCGACATCGTATACGACGGCTGGAAAGCGCCATCAATCATGCAGGTGCCGGGTGCAAAAGACATTGCGGTGGAATTCTTCACGCTGTCAAAAAGTTACAACATGGCGGGCTGGCGCATCGGTTTTATGGTCGGTAATCCTGAACTGGTCAGCGCGCTGGCGCGTATCAAAAGTTATCACGATTACGGCACCTTCACGCCGTTGCAGGTGGCGGCCATCGCGGCGCTGGAAGGGGATCAGCAATGCGTGAAAGACATTGCCGAGCAATATCGCCAGCGCCGTAACGTGCTGGTCCGCGGGCTGCATGAAGCGGGCTGGATGGTGGAAAATCCGAAAGCGTCGATGTATGTCTGGGCAAAAATTCCGCCTGCGTATGCGCATTTAGGGTCACTGGAATTCGCCAAACGTCTGCTGGCCGATGCTAAAGTTTGTGTGTCGCCGGGCATTGGTTTTGGTGATTACGGCGATACCCATGTGCGTTTCGCCCTGATCGAGAATCAGGACAGGATCCGCCAGGCGGTGCGCGGCATCAAAGCGATGTTCCGGGCAGACGGTTTGCTGCCACCGAAAAAAACGGCGGGTGAACCCCCTGTGGAACAGGATCCGGCCAGCCTCGCGTAATACGCCGTCAGACAACCAGACCGGGCACATGCCCGGTTTTTTTATAACATTAATTTAACTTCTTTACTTTCGTGGCCGCATTTATCCACAAAGTCTGCGCAATTCCTTTCTATACTCAGGGCAATATTCCTGTTTTCCACACGTTATCCTCCGGCGAGGAAATTACTCATGAAAACCCGTTATTCGCTGTCGCAGATCAGCCTGCACTGGGCGACGTTACTGATGATTATTCTGACCTACACGGCGATGCTGACCCGTGATTATTTCCCTGAAGATAATCAGCCGCTGGTGCGTTTGCTGCATTTTAATTTCGGGATTGGTGTCTGGTTGCTGATGTTTGTGCGCATTTTCCTGCGGACCCGCCATGCGACACCGGCGATCACGCCGCCCGTGCCGCGCTGGCAAAAAGCCGCGTCCCATGCAGTGCATGGGGTGTTATATCTGCTGTTTCTGTCGTTGCCGGTGCTGGGGATTTTGACGCTGGAGTTTGGCGGGCGGGAGTGGTTTTTATTCGGCTGGCCGGTGCCACAGTTTGTGACGCCGGATCCCGATGTACGCCGCACGGTGAAAACGGCGCATGAATTCCTGGCAAACTGCGGTTATTACCTGATTGGCCTGCACGCGCTGGCAGCGATTTATCATCATTACTTGCGTAAAGATGACACCTTACTGCGCATGATGCCGGGAAAATAAAGCGGGATTCACCGGCAGAAATCTGCCGGTGAAGGGGAGGCGATTATTCTTCGTCGTGTTTGTAATGAATGACCCGGCGTTTACCGTCAATCTGTACGTCAGCCCATTTACGCGTTACCGGTTTGACCTCGCCGTTGCGCAGGGCAGTGATCAGTGCAGGGTTATCCTTTTCTTCATACAGATAAAGTTCTCCCGTTTGCGCCCATTTCCCGGCCTCTCTGGCGTAAATACGGCAGTTGACGGAAGGCGTATCCAGCGTATTACAGAGGAAAACTTCTTTCTGCCGGTCGTTGTTTAAATCCAGCGTATTGACGATACACGCGCCCTCCAGGCTGTGACAGTCGCGCAGTGTGTTGCGGTATTCATCCAGCTGCGGCAGGTTTTTCCACCAGGTGTCGTCGGGGGATACCGCGCCTTTCGCAAGCTGAATCATCTTCTTAGCGTCTTCCACGCGATAATTTTCCGCCAGTGCAGCACGCTCTTTATCATCGTAAGCGCCCCAGCGTGATGTCTGCGCGATCATATTTTTCAGTGTGGCCTGCAGGCGCGGATCGGCAGTAAACGCGGGGTGTTGTTGCAGCGCTGTCAGCGCCTCGTTGCCACGGCGACCGGTATCAAAACGCAGCATCTTCAGATCGAAATCCTTCGCCTGCGTTTTGCCGCTGTCGAGTCGCGCAATCTGATTGTTGACGCTGATACGGTAAGGATCGAGCAGCGGGCTGTTGACCGCCATCACCAGAATGACCACCAGCAGCGACAACGGCTTATTGAATTGAGTAATACGCGGCAGCCAGTCCGGGCGTTTATCGATCACCGAAAAACTGTAGCAAAGGGCGGCGATCAGCGTGACGCTGATCACCAGCACCGCCCACAGACGTTGCGGCGTCCAGCCGTATTGCGAAACGCGCAGGCCGGTGGAATACAGCGCCAGCGCGGCATACACCGGCAGCAATAAAATCGCCGCATTCACCAGCAAACGGACCGCCCGCGGATACGGTTTTTCAGCGTGATCGGTTTCGCGTACCACGTTAACCAGCAGCAGAATGCCGAGCGCCATGGTGGTCAGCAAACTGGCTGCGGACCAGGCTTGCGATAACACCGTCAGGCCGGTGAACGGCAGGGCGAACAGGAAAATCAGCGCAACGAACGCCACCAGCGGCAGCAGGCCTTTGAGAATAAAACGGATGATATTGCGGGTGGTATTCATCAGCGCCGGTTGCGTGCGGCAGGTGACGATACTGATGCCCAGCAGCAGGCCGAACACCAGATGCATAAACAGCGGCGTATCGAAAAACAGCTCATGGAAATATTCAATGCCGATCACCCGGAACAGCCCGGCACATAATGCCATCACGCCAACGGCCAGCAGCATCATCAGCAACGTCAGCATGGCGCACAGCGTATTCTGGCTGTAGCAGGCGGAAAGGTTGGCGTAACGGTAACGGTTGTCTGCCGGGAACGCCTGCACCTGTAGCCACGGCAAAACAAAAAAGACCAGCAGCGTCAGCGACAGGTTAAACGGCGCCATCACGCTGTCCCCGGACGTTGCCGCGATATTGCTTTTCGCCCAGGCTGCCATGCCCGCCAGTAACAGGATGAGCAACCCTGTTCCGCCCCAGAACCGGCGATCACCAGGCTGTACTACTGACAGAGAAATCAGCACCGGTAATGTTAATGCCATAGTCTGGCCGTAAATATTATGAGAGAACCCGGCATATCTGATGGCCGCGTGATCTGAAAAGAAGTAATACAGCAGGAACCCCTGCAACAGGCAAATCGCAAGGATTAACCAGCGGGTGGGAACGGGCAGAGGCGGCATCGCGCGACCTGCTCTGTTGAACTGAGACATCCGTGACTCTCCGAAAGTGTAAGAGGACATGTTGTTAAAAACGCATGCCAGTGTAGAGGGTTCCGGCTTCCGGTGCAGAAAACTCTTCACCTGAGCGGCCTCAGCGTTTTGTGAGCGACCCTTCATAACTGGCAAAATCAGCGGCAGTCACTAGGCTTATGGACTGGATGGAGAATTTCGAGGTGAAAATGGCAGAACACGAACTGAAAGAAAAGCGTATTGAAATTGTTAAGAATTTCTACGCCAAACTGGATCAGGCAGATGCCTCATTACTGGATCTCTTTGCTGAAGATGTGGTGCTGTTTTTCCCAAAATTTGGCACCGCGCAGGGAAAGTCTTCACTGGGGGAACTGGGTAAACGCTTTGCGCTTGAAATCGACAAGATCCAACATATTCAGAACGCTTTCCGCTTTCTGAGTGACGGAGATGCCATTGTGCTGGAAGGGCAGATGCGCGGCGTGATGCAAAGCGGTGACCGCTGGCCGACGTCCGAGGTCGGCAGCCATCATTTCTGCACTGTCTTTGTCTTTGAAGATTTGCTGATCAAACGGCTGAGCATTTATCTCGATCCGGACTTTAATCTTGAGGATAAAAAGCGGGTGAATAATTACCGGCAGGTGATGAAAAGCGAGGAAAGCAAAACCTGAGATTGTCGGATAAAAAAAGAAGGGAAACCGTTTCAACCCACGGTTCCCCTTCGCCAACTGCCTCTCATCAGGATTCGGCAGGGACAATGTTGTTCTTATAGCGTTGCAAAATGGGTGAGTTGATCTCCGACGGGTTCTGCAACTGCCACAGGTTACGTTCGATACCGTCATTCACCAGATAAATCACGCCGGATTCAATCGCCGACATCAGGCATAACATCACAGGCTCATTGGTGGTGTAGCCCAGTTCGCCTTCCAGCAACCGCTGATAATCGATAAAGCGGAACACCCCGGCCTGCACTTCATACGACAAAATCGTTTTGCTGGTATTTACGGAAGATAAAACCTCGCCGGTATTGACGTCGACAGCACGCAGGTTCACGGCTATCTGATCCAGCTGGTATTGCGTACTGGCACCGATACCGAAATACCGCGCCCCCACGCCGCCTGATTTCACATTACTTTCGTAACCGATTATCGAGCCTTCAATCAGAATATTCGCTGCTACCAGCGAGGAAAGTGGCCGCTGATTATTGATCGCGACACTGCCATTTTCCTGCGCGGCACGGATAATTTTGCGTTCGTTCAGCAGGTTTTGCAGCCCCTGACGTTCCAGCGGGATAAACCATTTTGAATCTTTGAGTGCCGATACCAGCATCGCCGTGGCGCTTTGTGGCACGGCGGTCGAGAAGTTACTGGCCGGATACGGTTTGAACTGGCCCGTTTCATCCTGAATGTTATAGACCGACACAAAAATCCGGCCCTGCGGCGAAGGCAAATGCGTCAGATCGGTATAGCTTGGCGCCCGGGGCAATAATGTCGGTCTTGCGGCTTCTTTCGGTGCTGCTGTGAGGCACCCGCTCAACACAAAAACTGCGATGAGTAATAAATAGCTGCGCATGATGTCGTTCCTGTTTTTATTGGTCGTCGGAATCAGTTGGTGGTGGCGGACAAACCCTGAACCTGAATAGTGGAAATTTTACCGGTCTTGCGGTCAGTGACATTCATCACCAGCTGTCCGTCGGTATTCTGGATATCCACGATAAAGTCCTGTGTTACCAGTCTCCCCGGTTTTCCCTGATTGACGTTGCCCATCAGGCTGCCCAGCAATTGTGACTGAATTGAGGCGGTGAAATTGTCCAGTGCAGACGTCGAGGTGGACCCGAAGTCATACGCATCGGGGTCTTTATAGGAGTTTTGCGCCTGAGCTTCGTTGAGCAGGAACGCACCATTATTCGGGTTGCCGCCGAAATTCGGGTTGATGAACTGGAAAACCATATTGCCGCCCCAGGAAACCGGGGACGCCGTCAGCAATGCCAGCAGCATGACTGAACGCGAAGCTGAGACTGGAATATTCACGATGCTCTCCTTAAGAGGCTGTGCATTAAAATTCGTCATGGGCGAGATCCCCGGTGCCCAGTAACGCTTTGTCTAATTGCCGCCGTGATAACGCTTCGGTTACACCGGCAATGGCGGTATCGACGTCCTTATTAAAATTGCGACGGTTGGGAAACAGCAAAGTCTGATACAGGGTGTCCTGACCTATTTTTATGGTGATCCAGCTCCCCCAGCGGGCGCTGGGCCTTTCTGAAATGGTGATGGTTTCCGGGTAGTTCTGTTCCCATTTGCCGGTAAAGCCACGGTAAAAATCGTGGCCGACCGATGTCACGGTTCTGTCGGTGATAAGCCCCGGGTCTTTTATATCCGCAGCCTGAACATGCAGGCAGGTGGCGCATAACAGCGCCAGCCAGAGCCAGAAGCCCTTTATGCAAATAGTCATGATGTCAGCGCTTGAGATTGTCATTCGCCCAGGACGCCGCCTGGGTACGGTTTTTAACCGAGATTTTTCTAAATAAATTATAGAGATGCGTCTTGACGGTGTTCTCGCTGATAAACAGCAAACGCGCGATTTCCGTGTTCGAGGCGCCCACACGTAACTTATTGAGGATCTCTTTTTCACGATGGGTCAGGCCGGTTTCTTCTGAGTGAAGATGACGGAAAGCACCGGACTGATTGATCAGGTAACTGGCGAAGCCCTGAGAGAAGTAACATTCTCCGCGGATCACGCTTCTGATCCCTTCCACCAGATGCTCTTCGTCAGTGGAGAGATAAAAAACGGCGCTGATCCCCGGCCAGGTTTCAATTTCCCGAAAATGATAATTATCAGGTGTGTTTAATAATAATAACTTCACGTTGTCGTGATAGCGGTTAATAGCCGTTTGCCACAGTTCAATTGTCCGGCGATCGGCTTCCATCATATCGAAGAGAATTAATGCCTGTTGAAGCGCCTGATCCTCAAGTGATTTATGGATATTATGCAGCCGGGTATTGACACAAAGTTGCTGTTTTAATTGCTGCAATAAAGCACTGGCTTGTAATGATGGTTTGGTCACTAATAAAAGAATATTATTATTGATTGCTGCTTCATTACTCATAATGAAACCCTGCCCTGATTTTTATAGCCACAGTCTGCCACTGCCTGAATATTGAAAAGGCACGGAATAGACTGAGATTTTATTTTGCTAAATCTATAGCTGTATGTTTGCTGTGCATATCTGAAAGTAGCAAATATTCACAACCTGAGGCACATAATATTTTCAGGTGGTTTATGTGCGGTACTGACTCAATTTAGCTTTTGGTTTACCTTACGCAAGGCTTATTTATGTTTCAAAATGTAACTGAAAATGTATAAAGCTTTCCTTATGTATTCCGGGAAATTAAATTCCGCCCTATTAAAGAGGGCTTAAGTAATAAATTTACACTATCTTAACGTTTGGCCTTGTTAAGACAGCATATTTGTCAGATAACGCTGCGGATTAAGGGGGCTCAAACACCAGCTGGCTGCATATTTCGCCTTAAATAACTCAAACTGGTTTATCTTTTCGTATTGATTTTACTTAGGTGAGCACATCTGCAGGCTTCTTTATACCCTGTTAAACCGCGCCGCAAGGCAGCGGGAAGGCATTTTTAAGCGACTGTTAAGGGGTGGAAATGTGCGGGGGATCTCTTTTAGGACTGTTTTAGTTTCAGAGGGAATTAAGAATAGTTGCATTTGTGTGATTATTTAAAACGGTTTGCTCTGTAACTTTAGGATTAATGCCATGGGTTGATTAGCCGTGCTGACCTTTTACTGAGACGCGCTGGTCAATCCGTATGATAAATACCGCCTCATGCTTTTTGATGAAGTCTGAGATTAAAATACGACGAGCGGGTGAGTTCCTTATTTTGAGCAAACACCATAATCAATTCGTCAGCAGCAATTAGCCGGTAAGCAAAGTGTGGTGCCGGTATATACAGGGTGACGAAATGAAAAAGACTTTATTGACCCTGGCGTTACTTTCAGCCTCCTGGGGCATTCATGCACAGCAATTTGATATGGCTTATCCGGAAGTGAATTCTGAGGTGCCGGATCAGATCTTTGCTGGCGCAAGGAATTCATCGGGGAATTCGTCAGTGATTTATCAGAACGGTAATAACAATCTGACCACCACTTATCAGACGGGTTCTGGAAATTCCGGCGTTATCCGTCAGTCCGGGTCAGAGAATACTGCGCTGGTGAATCAGCGAGGTAATGGAAATAACGCGGATATATCCCAGAGCGGCAGCGATAATTTCGCCTACGTATCGCAAACCGGTGGCGGGGATGCATCCATTACGCAACAGAATTTTGGCAATACCGCATACATTCTGCAAAAAGGCCGGAGTGTGACGGAAATTCGCCAGAATGGTACGAACCAGAGCAGCGGCGTCGTGCAAAATTCGTCAGGAATGGCGATTAGAGTGACACAGCATTAACACACCAAACATCCGATATTAAACCAATGGGGTAGCATCATGAAACTTTGGAAAATTGTGGCAGTCTCCGCTTTAGTCGTCAGTGGCAGTGCATTTGCAACCAGTCCTGGTCATGGCGGGGGTGGCTCTGACCACGGTAATAATCCACCTTCATCAACTGTGCCGACATTCACTGCCACTCAGTGGAATTCTGAAATTCAGATTTACCAGCAGGGCACGGCAAACCTGGCGAATGCCACTCAATCTGGCGCACAAAAATCGCTGACCGCAATCAGTCAGGATGGCTACAGAAATAGCGCCGGGACGACTCAGACCGGTGATGGCAGCCTGATCAGTGTGGTACAAAAAGGTGAATACAACGGCGCTAACGTTTCTCAGAGCGCTAACGGCAGCAAAGTGCTCGTGTCCCAGAACGGTTCAGGTAACTATGCTCAGGCTTCACAAGGTGCGAATGGCTCTCTGACCAGCATTACTCAGGTCGGTACCGCGAACCTGGCCTACGCGTCACAAAACTGATTAGTGTTCCCTCCCCTGCGAAGGGGAGGAGTAAAGCAGAACAGGGCACTAGCCCTGTTTTTTTTCGACGGAACCCTGAGGATAAACGCTATGCACTTACTGCTGATCGCCGCCGTGATGTCCAACCAGCTTTGGTTTGATACGCACAACGAGGCGCAGAATTATGTTATTACCCCGATGGTCAGTCTCACCAAAGCCTGTTCCTGTCAGGTGGCGGTTTCTGTGTTGCAGGAAAGCACCGCAGGCACCAGCACCAGCCGCCAGAGCCACAATGTGAATCTTTCCGCCAATCAGCCGCAGCCTCTGGGACAGATGCGTTTTGCCGTCCAGCCCGGCGGGAAAACACAAATTATGATAACCATTACAGACGGCGACAAACTGCGTCTGGAAAAGCAGCTTACCTTGCCGAATGACGCCTGATACCGGGCGGATCACACCGCCAGATTGTCATAGCCTTTGCGGCGATAATTAAGGACAGAGATGCCCCAGAACACGACGAAAATCGCCACAGCCGCATAGCCGACGCTGCCCATGTTCTCATTCAGGCGTTCGACAACCGCCCATATTCCGCCGTGTAAATCCAGTTTATCGGCCATCAGTCCGAGTGCTTCCAGGCCGCCGATCAACAGAGCGATCATCACGCTGGTGGCTGTAATCGTCATGTTGTAATAGAGCTTTCGCACCGGTTTATCGAACGCCCAGCCGTAAGCGCCGACCATGACAAAGTTATCCAGCGAATCGACCAGTGCCATGCCGCTGGCGAACAACGCCGGAAATACCAGAATGCTCCATACGGACATGCCGGAAGAGGCCCCCGCAGCGGAAATCCCCAACAGGCCAATTTCCGTGGCGGTATCAAAACCCAGCCCGAACAAAAATCCCACCAGATACATCTGCCAGCTTTTATTCACCAGATTAAATGCAAAGCTGAATAACCGGCTCATCACACCTCCCTGCATCGCGTGGGTTTCTCCGGCGTCCGGAAAGCTTTTGCCCTGTTTGATCTTCTGAAAACGGCGGTAAACATCGCGCAGAATCAGCGCATTCAGCAGGGCCATCATCAGTAAAAACAGTGCGGAAACCATCGTGCCGATGGTGCTGCCATAATCGTGCAACCAGCCAATTTTGTTGCCAAACATCAGTGACGTTGCGGCGATCGCCACGCAGGCCAGTACCACAATGCTGGAATGTCCGAGGGAGAAAAATGCCCCGACGGCCACCGGACGCTGACCCTGTTGCATCAGCTTGCGGGTAACGTTATCGATAGCTGCAATATGATCGGCATCGACGGCATGACGCAGCCCGTAACCGTAAGCCAGCAAGGCCGCCGCCACCAGCGCCGCATTGTGGCGAAACACCACCAGTGCCCAGCCCCAGGCCAGTAAATTGATTGCCAGCAGCCCGATCAGCAGCCAGAAAGCACGACGGTGCGTGTGAAAAAAATCACGGTTAATCATGGGAGTCCTTGTTGTTAAAACCAGAAGAAAATTGCAGACGGGCGCAGGCGACAACGGCCTGACCCAAAGCCAGCCCGCCGTCTCCGGCGGGCACGTTTTGCGGCATCAGCACGCGAAGGGGTGCTAAATAACGATGTAAAAGCTGGCGCAGCAGGCGGTTATGCAGCACGCCGCCACCCAGTGCGACAGTGCGGGTGCCGGTTCTCACCGCGTGGTAGCAGGCGAGGGCGGCAAAGCCTTGCGCCAGCGCGTCGTGAAAAGCGAAAGCCCGTGCGGCAGGCGTGGCATTCCAGCCGAGCCATTGCTGCCAGAACGTCGCTAAATCCAGAAAAGTGCCCGACGGCGTATGCCGCAGTGGCATCGTGACCGGATGCGAAATACCCTGTGCACGTTGTGCCAGCGTTTCCAGACGGCATGCCGCTTCGCCTTCCCAGCTCAGTTGCGCAGGCGTACAGCCGAGTGCGGCGGCGACGGCATCAAACAAGCGCCCGCAGGAAGACGCCAGCGGGGCATTAATCCCGGCGGTGATGGCTCTGGAGAGCGGCAACCACGGATATGCCTGCAACACCTTTGCCTCCGGGCGTGTCTGCCAGTCCGGCACAAACGCCTGCCACTGCGCCAGCAAATTCCGCCACGGTTCCCGCGCGGCCCGGTCGCCACCCGGCAGCGCAACGGCAGGCAATCCGCCTAAATGTTCACAGTGCAGATAATCCACCTGTAAACACTCACCGCCCCACAGGGCACCGGTTTTATCGTCAGCAATACCATAACCCAGCCCGTCAAGCGCCAGCCCGATGACCTTGCTGCCATCCAGCGGCCAGTGATGTTCCGCCAGACACGCGGTGATATGAGCGTGATGATGAAGAACATCAATCATGCGTACACCGTGACTTTCCGCCTGCACATGACTGATATACGCCGGATGTGCATCACGGGCCACCGCCAGCGGCATACAGTCATAAAGGTGCTGAAAATGTTCAATCGCCTGCTGCTGCTGTCCGGCAATATCGCTGCGGGTGAGTGACCCGAAATGTGCGCTGAGAATCGCCTGATCACCGCGCACCAGACAGAAGGTATTTTTGAGGTCACCGCCCAGTGCCAGCAGCGACGGCTGGGCATCGAATCCGTCAGGCAACGTAAAAGCATCGGGCACATAGCCGCGTGCGCGGCGCAGCATTTCAGTACCGTGCGGCGTCACACGCAGCAGCGAATCATCGGCGCGCTGGACGATATCGCGGTTATGCAACAGCCACATGTCTGCAATGCCATCGAGTTGCAACAGCGCAGCCGCATTAGTCAGCACGGGGGCACAACCGTTCGCATTTCCGGAGGTCATCACCAGCGGGGTATCCGCTGCCTGCATCAGCAAATGATGCAGCGGGGTAAACGGCAGCATCAGTCCGACTTCGTCCAGTTCCGGCGCGATTGCCGCGCACAGTGGCGACATCGCGCTTTTCGTTGCCAGTACGATGGGCGCGGCCGGTGACTCCAGCATTTCGCGCAGCGCAAATGGCGGGCTTTCATCGCTGCATTCTGCCAGCCAGCCGATGTCCGGCAGCATCACCGCCAGCGGTTTTGACGGACGCTGTTTACGTTCGCGCAGCCGCATCACCGCATTTTGCTGCGTGGCATCGCAGGCCAGATGAAAGCCTCCCAGCCCTTTAATAGCGACGATTTTACCCGCGCGTAATGCTGCAACCGCGTATTCCAGCGCCGCATCTCCTTGCGCCAGCATGTCGCCATTTTGCAACGTCGCGCTGACCTGCGGCCCGCACTGCGGGCAGGCGACCGGCTGCGCGTGAAACCGCCGGTCGGCGGGGTTCTGATATTCCTGCCGACAGTGCGGACACAATGTAAATTCCGCCATGCTGGTGGAAGGGCGGTCATAAGGCATGGCGCGGATCAGCGTAAAACGCGGGCCGCAATGTGTGCAGTTGGTGAAGGCGTAGCCGAAACGACGATCACCCGGGCGGGTGATGTCTTTCAGGCATTCCGGGCAGGTCGCCGCGTCGGGCACCACCTGCGTATCCATCCGGCTGTGACGGCTGTCAGCGATAGTGAAATTTTGCGGAAGCGTCTGCCAGTCGAAAGGATTGAAGCTGATGCTGTCGATGCGCGCCAGCGGCGGGCAGTCGCGCTGTAATTGTTCAATAAAAAGTTCGAGATTGACCGGCTGAAGCAGCCTGATTTCCACACCCGCGCTGTCATTACACACTTCCCCCCGGAGCTGCAGACGGTCGGCCAGTTGCCAGATAAAAGGTCGGAAACCGACGCCCTGGACTTTGCCGCAGACGCGAATGAGCAGACCGGAATCAGACATAAATACCTCTTAAATCTCAGGGGGTTTTGCTCCTCCCCCTGCGAAGGGGGAGGAGCTTAAAAACTAAACCTCAACCACCGGGATCACATCTTCCACGGCGCTGCGCAGGCGCGCTTTCATGTCGCTGTAAGTCTGATGAGCGTAGTTCTCTGCCCAGCGCTGATCGGCGATCTGCTCGACTTTCACCGCGCAGTATTTGGTTTCCGGCGTTTTGGAAATCGGGTCGAGATTGTCCTGGGTCAGTTCATTACAGGCACCGATCCACCACTGATACGTCATGTACACCGCACCCGGGTTGATACGTTCGTTGTAGTTGGCGCGGGAAATGACTTTGCCACGGCGCGATGCCACCCAGACCAGTTGCTGATCACGGATACCCAGCGCCTGGGCGTCCACCGGGTGCATCTGCACGAAGCCCGGTTCATCAGCCAGCGTCTGCAATGCCGCACAGTTACCGGTCATTGAACGGCAGGAGTAGTGACCGACTTCACGCACGGTACACAACACCAGCGGATAATCGCCGTCCGGCACTTCAGCCGGTGCGCGCCACGGTGCGGCAAACAACTGGCCTTTACCGGTCGGGGTGTCGAAGTGATTGTCGGCATACAGATATGGCGTCCCCGGGCTTTCAAGCGTGGTACAAGGCCACTGCACGTGTCCCAGGTCGCCCATTTTTTCGTAGGTGGCGCCGTAAAACAGCGGACACAGGCTGCGCATTTCGTCCCAGATTTCCTGGTTATCGTTGTAATGCATCGGATAACCCATTTCGGTCGCCAGCAGGCTGATAATGTCCCAGTCGCGCTTGACGTTATATTTTGGTTCGATGGCTTTCTCGAAGCGCTGGAAGCCACGGTCTGCGCAGGAGAAGACACCGCCGTGTTCGCCCCAGGAAGTGGCCGGTAAAATCACGTCGGCCTGCTCGGCGGTTTTGGTCATGAAGATGTCCTGAACCACCACGAATTCCAGTGCTTCAAAACCTTTGCGCACCAGACCTAAATCGGCTTCGGTCTGCAACGGATCTTCACCCATGATGTAATAGGCTTTAACTTTGCCTTCAAGGGCCAGATGCGGGATTTCCGTGATACGGTGACCGACTTCGGTGTCCATCTGATTCACGTCAATGCCCCAGGCATCGGCGAATTTCGCGCGAACTTTCGGATCGGTGACGGACTGATAGCCCGGGAATTCATTCGGCAGCACGCCCATATCACAGGCACCCTGCACATTATTCTGACCGCGTACCGGTCCGACGCCGACGTTGGCGCGGCCAAGATTACCGGTCAGCAAAGCCAGCCCTGCCAGACCTTTTACCACGTCAACCGCCTGACCAAACTGGGTGACGCCCATGCCCCACATGATGGTGGCTGAAGGTGCAGCGGCGTAAGTGCGCATCGCCTGACGGATTTGCTGCGCGGAAACACCGGTCTGTTCTGCCACGGCTTCCGGTGAGTAATCCGCCACATTTTTGCGGTATTCCTCAAAGCCTTCGGTGTATTTCGCGACATAGTCATGGTCATACAGATCTTCTTCGATCAACACGTGGGCAAAGGCATTCACCAGCGCCATGTTGCAGCCGTTTTTGATTTGCAGATGCTGATCGGCAATACGTGCGGTTTCGATGCGGCGCGGGTCGCAGACGATGATCTGCGCGCCTTTTTCTTTCGCTTTGATCACACGGCGCGCGACGATGGGATGGGAATCCGCGCAGTTATAGCCGAACACCAGCAGACATTTTGAGTTTTCGATATCGCCGATGGAATTACTCATCGCGCCGTTACCGAGCGTGGCCTGCAAACCGGCCACCGACGGGCCGTGACACACGCGGGCGCAGCAGTCGACGTTATTGGTGCCGATCACTGCACGGGCAAATTTCTGCATCACATAGTTGGTTTCATTGCCGGTCCCGCGGGAAGAACCGGTGGTCATAATGGAACGCGGGCCGTGTTTTTGTTTAATGTCTTTCAGGCGCTGTGCGGTGTAACGGATGGCTTCATCCCAGCTGACGGCTTCGAATTTTCCGCCTTTCTGGCGGCGGATGAGCGGCTGGGTCAGGCGCGGGGTCAGCAGTTTGGTGTCATTGAGAAAATCCCAGCCGTAATAGCCTTTCAGGCACAGTTCGCCCTGATTGGTGACGCCGTTCGCGGCTTCCGCACGGATGATTTTTCCGTTATCTACAACCAGATTCAATTTACATCCGGCGCCGCAATACGGGCAGACAGTGGTGACTTTTTTCATGGTCTTGCTTCCTTAATCCGGGGTTAAAACAGCAACGGGGAGGTGCTGTCGAGCGCAGCGCGGCGGCGTTTTTCTGCGTTCATTTCCTGTAAGTGGTTACGGTCGATAGCGAAAAGTGCCTTGGTCGGGCAGATTTCCATACAGGCCGGGCCTTCAGCGCGGGTGTGGCACAGGTCGCATTTGTGCGCCTCGGCTTTATCCGAGGTGGTGACCATCGCCGCGCCGTTCTGGCGGAAAACGGGTTTGGTGACGACTTCCATGGCGCCGTACGGGCAGGCGACAACGCAGGTCTTACAGCCGATGCAGCGTTCCTGCATCACCTGTACATGATCTCCGGTGCGAAGAATGGCGCCGTTCGGACAGACGTTGGCACAGGGCGCATCTTCACACTGGCGACACATCACCGGTGTACTGAGATTGACACCTTTAATAACGTGCAGACGCGGTGCGAATGTCGCGGCGTTGAGCAGCGAAATATCCTGCGATTCACTGTGAGCCATCACGCAGGCAATTTCACAGGTACGACAGCCGATGCATTTTTTAGGGTCGGCGATGATAAACCGGTTCATTTTTCTCTCCAAATCCCCGTCGTCCTTGACATCGCAGGTGCGTTGGCTGCGTTCACTCGCCCGAATCACTGACTCATGTCAGCTCATCGGGACTCCTTCGCTTGCCGCCTTCCTGCCATGCCAATGCCTTAGGGGATTTCAGTGTGCTTTTAATTCAGGGGGTTAAAAGTTTTCATCTACTTCTATACATAAAACGTGCCAGTTTCGGATGCTTGTTTTTATCTATGTATTTCAGTTGGTTATATAAAAATGACGTAACGATGACGAAATGTCGGGCTGATGTCATGTCTGTTTCGTCACCGCATCGACAGTTATGTCGACAGCCGCTGTCAGAGGCTTTAGGGCCGGAAAGGGGCGATTCCCAGCCCCTGATCCAGCGCAGGCAATAGCTGATACAGGCGGTTCACGGCCTGTTCAACGGCGGCACTCATCGGGAAGTAAAAAGCCACCACGTCCGGCTGAATGCCGACAAAGGTGATTTGCGGGATGTCTTCACGCAATTGCTGAATAAGGAACGTCAGCGGCAGATTGTGGGTGGTCATCATGAACATCTCAGCGATGTCATCTTCATCGATAATGCGCATTTCACCGGGCGCCAGCCCCATGTCGGTGGCATCAACAATCACCAGATGCGCAGGCCGCAGTTCGCGTAAATAACCGATGTCGTTTTCTGGTGCCGCACCGCCGTCAACCACAGTCCAGCCGGACAGCGGTTTTTCAGCGCACAGTTCGGCCAGCCGCGGGCCGGCACCGTCGTCGCCCATCATGCTGTTGCCCACGCACAGCAATGCGTAGCGGGAGGATAAATCAGGCATCGTATCTCCTGACCATCAGGTACATGGCGGGGTCGTTTTCAATCTGGGCAAGCAGGGTGATCAGCGCATCGCTCCAGCCCTGTTGCGTATCACTCATGTACGGGCGGGCAGCGCTCAGCGCCAGCGCCAGCAGGTGGGTGTGGCTGCTGTCGATAATGATCTCCCCGAAACGCTGCACACCGGCCAGTTTTCGATATGCTTCGCTGTTTTCGGGCAGGCAGTCAATCCAGTGCATATACCCGTCGAGAGGGCATTCGAGACGGGATTTCAGGCAGTCGATCACCCCGAGGTGATGGCCGATCGCCAGGCTGTAATACACCACTTCCTGCACTTTTTGCGAACTGCGTTTCAGGGCGCTTTTCTCATCGACAAACTTGCTGCTCAGCGAATAGAAAATCACTTTGTTCTTGTCCGGCTGATGACCTGCGTAGGGTTGATGTCGCGCGTAGCGCTGGTCGTTAACGGAGGTCATCACAGGTGTACCTCGCCACGCAGAACCTGCTGATAAATGTGCTGCAGGTTGCCGACAATTTCGTTGAGACGCAGATCGCCTTGTTCTTCAAGATATGCAGAAACGCGCTGTTCCACGGGTTGTAAGCCGGGCGCGGCCACGATATCCATAAAGGTGTCGGCAATCTGGCGGCCATAACGGTAACCGGCCATCCGGCGCGCTTCGCGGTCCAGCAACACGCGCAGCGGCTGCGGTAAATCCGGGTGCAGCAGCAGAGCCGGTTCGGTAGCCGCCTCATCGTGTTGCTGGCCTTTGATCTTCTGATCCAGCAAACCCAGCGCCATCGCAAAACCATAAATGGTGGCGGCCGGTGTCGGCGGGCAACCCGGAATATACACATCCACCGGCACGATTTTGTCAGTGCCGCCCCACACGCAATACAGATCGTGGAAGATGCCGCCGCTGTTGCCGCAGGCGCCGTAGGAAATGCAGATTTTCGGATCCGGTGCAGAATCCCAGGCGCGCAGCGCCGGAATACGCATGGCGCGGGTCACGGCACCGGTGAACAGCAAAATGTCTGCGTGGCGCGGCGACGGGACCACTTTAATCCCAAAGCGTTCGGCGTCGAACAGCGGAGAAATGGCCGCGAAAATCTCAATTTCACAGCCGTTACAGCCGCCGCAGTCCACGCGGTAAACGTAAGCTGAGCGGCGGATGCTGTGAAGCAGTGTGGATTTCAGTTTGGCAATGCTTTCATCCAGCGTGACGGGTACCGGCAGGCCATTTTCGTCACGCGGAGCAATCAGGTTATGACTCATGAATGAGCCTCCGTGGTCATGTGCCGGCCAATATCAATACGGTCGGAGGAAGAAAGGCTGTGCAGTTTTTTGCATTCGGGGCAGGTTTCATACTGCTCCCGGCGGTCAGCAACTTGCCGGTCGCTCAGGGCGGCGCTTTCCTGCAACAGGCTGAGTGCGAAGTCGATTTCCTTTTGTACCGCGTAAGGTTTGCCGCAGGCACGGCAGTGACAGATAGGGAAATCCGCGGTCTCAAACAGGTCTTCTTTACGCCAGACTGCCAGTTCAAATTCCTGCGACAGTCTGATGGCCGCCGTCGGGCAGACTTCCTCGCAGCGGGCGCAGAAAATGCAGCGGCCTAAGAACAGTTGCCAGCGGAGGGTTTCGCCATCTTCTGCCGTGGTCATGGTCAGCGCGTTAGACGGACAGGCGTTGGCACACGCACCGCAGGCAATACACTGCTGTGCGGTGTATTGCGGTTTGCCGCGAAAATTCGCTGCCAGATCCAGCGGCTTAAACGGATAAGCCACGGTTGCGGTGCCGGTTTTAAGCACTTTTTTAATCAGTTTCAGCATGATGGAAGCAGCTCCTCAAAGCGGCGAATTTTTGCGTTCGATGCCGTAGCGTTCGATCTCTTTGTAAGGCACGACGATGGACGTTTTCTTACGCACATCGACAACCGTCATGCGGTCGGTGCAGGAATAACAAGGATCGAGACTGCCGATAATCAGCGGCGCATCGGAGACCGTATTGCCGCGCAACATGTAACGCAGCGTCGGCCAGTTGGCGTAAGTCGCCGCACGGCAACGCCAGCGGAACAGCTTTTGGTTGTCGCCGGTCATGCTCCAGTGAATGTCGTCACCGCGTGGCGCTTCAGCAAAGCCGAGGGCAAAACGGTGAGGAATATAATTGAAACCTTCTACCGCCAGCGGGCCACCCGGCAGGCTTTGCAGGCCGAACTCGATCATATTCAGGGCGTTAAACACTTCGTGGATGCGCACTTTCAGGCGGGAATAAACGTCGTTACCGGTTTCGCTGCACAGTTCAAATGGCAGTTTGGCGTAACCGGCATAAGGGTGATCCTGACGCATATCGCGGCGGTGACCGCTGCCACGCACCATCGGGCCGACGTTACTGAAATCGCGCGCTACCTGCGGATCCAGAATACCGACGCCGACGCTGCGCTGCCGGGTATTCGGCGTACTGAGCAGGATATCCACCAGCTCGTTCAGATCCCGGCGCATGCTGCCCGCCAGCGCAATGGTGGCGATCATGTCGTCTTTGAGGATGTCACGGCGGATGCCGCCGATCAGGTTCATGCCGTAGGTTTTTCGCGCGCCGGTCAGGATTTCTGCCATCTTCATCGACTGTTCACGGACGCGGAAAAACTGCATGAAACCGGAATCAAAACCGACAAAATGACAGGCAAGCCCGAGGTTCAGCAGATGGCTGTGCAGACGTTCGACTTCCAGCAGAATAGAACGGATCATCTGGGCGCGTTCCGGCACCACGATACCCATCGCGTTTTCGACCGAAGAGGTGTACGCCACGCTGTGGGTGAAGCCGCAGATGCCGCAAACGCGGTCTGAGAGGAAGGTGACTTCGTTGTAGCCCATGCGGGTTTCGGCCAGTTTCTCCATGCCACGGTGCACGTAAAACAGCCGGTAATCGGCATCGATAATGTCTTCACCGTCAACGAACAGACGAAAGTGTCCCGGTTCGTCAGAAGTGACGTGCAGCGGACCAATCGGCACAATTTTGCTGCCTTCTTTGGCTTCGGAAATAAACGGATAGGTTTCTTCGTCCGTGGTGGGTGCCGGGCGCTGGCGGTAATCCATCGCATCTTTGCGCAGCGGGTATAAATCGTCCGGCCAGTCATCCGGCAGCACCAGACGGCGTTCGTCCGGCAACCCGACCGGGCGCAACCCGTACATATCACGCACTTCACGTTCGCCCCAGACTGCTGCCGGCACGCGCGGTGTCACGGAAGGGAATTCCAGCGACACAGGATCCACTTCGGCGCGCACGGTGATCCAGCACTTCACGCCTTTTTCCATCGACAGCACGTAATACAGCGCGTAGTTGCCGCACAACGTACGTTCGTCATTGCCGAATAACACGGAAAGCCAGCCACCCTGCTGGTAATACAGCCATTCGACCACTTCCGGCAGCCAGTTCAGCCTGATGGTGACGGTCGCCTGCGTGTCGGTCTGCCATTCACTGCCTAAGATCGCCGACGGAAACTGCTTCGCCAGCGCGGCCAGATACTCTTTACCGACCGGGTTTTGATTTAATGCGGTATTGAACTCACTCATTACAAAGCCTCTTCCCGCCGCAGCGGGACAAGAAAAATGTCAGGTCAGCCTGCGACCAGCCAGGAAACCAGCGCCAGAAACGCCAGCCCGAAACCCGCCCAGGTGGTGCGGGAAGTTTTAAGAAAGCGCAGACGGGCGACGCTGTTCTCGATGAGCGCCACCACAAATACCGCGATCAGCAGTTTCACCAGACACAGCACCACGGCGGTCAGCAACGTCAGCGGCGTGAGTTGCTCCGCCAGTCCGAACGGGAAAAACAGACCAAGGAATAGCTGCAACACCACCAGTTGTTTCAGGCTGATGCCGATTTTCAGCACGCCCAGCGCCGCGCCGGAATATTCGGTCAGCGGGCCTTCCTGTAATTCCTGCTCGGCTTCCGCCATGTCGAACGGCAGCTTGCCCATTTCGATATAGGTCGCGAATGCACAGGCCAGACCGGCCAGAACGAGGGTTAAGGAAGACGACAGCGGCCAGTGCAGAACACGGGCGGCAATGGCACCAAGCGAGGTGGAACCGGCGACCAGCGCCGCAATCCACAGCCCGAGCAGCAGAATGGGCTCGACCAGCACGCCAAGCACCGCTTCACGGCTGGCGCCGATGCCGGTGAAGGTGCTGCCGGTATCCAGCCCGGCGATGGCGAACACAAAACGCACTATGGCAAACAGATAGATGACCGTGATCAGATCGCCCGCCGCGCCCATTGGCGACGCCAGCGTCACCACCGGCAGGGCGGTGGCGATCACCAGTAAGCCGCCGGTCAGCAGGTACGGCATGCTGCGAAACGCCGCACCGGCCGCGGCGGGTGCGACACTCTGGCGGGTCAGCAGTTTGGTGATATCACGGTATTCCTGTAACACGCCCGGTCCCTGACGGTTGTGCATCCGTGCGCGCATTACGCGGCTGAATCCGGCAAACAGCGGCGCGAGCGCCAGCAACGCAATCGCCTGAATCAGCGCCAGCGGCCACAACGAACCCGCGAGTAAGAATGAAGTGTTCATAGTCAGTTCCTCAGGCAAAAGCCACGACCAGCAACACGGCCAGTTCGATGAAAGCCAGACGACGGCAGAAGGCACCCAGCCAGCCACGGTGCAGCGCGGCCACCAGCGGAGCCGGTGTCATGTGCTGACGCAGGCGATAAAGCGGGGCAAACATCACGCGCAGCGGTTGGGCAAAACCCGTCGCTGTCACCACCATGTCAGCGGAATGGCCGTAGCCACAGGCCCAGGCATCGCCGCGTGAACGGTTTGGCAGACGGGAACCGCGCAATACCGTGGCGGCAATCCACGGCAGCAGCGGCATGCCCAGCAGCAGAATGGCGACCATCGGCGCGGATACCGCAGACGTGGCGGAGAACGCCGCGCCATGTCCGGCGGCCTGTAAAACAGGCACGTTCAGCACTGAAGCGGCAACGGCGGAGAAGTGCGGAATCAACCACGGCGAGGCGACACCGAAAACCACACACAACAGCGCCAGCAATACGCTGCTGAGTGTCATCAGCCGCGGGGCAGGCGTGGCGTCTGCCGCCGCCGGACTGCGTGGTGTGCCTAAGAAAGTGACGCCGAAAACTTTGGCAATACACATCAGTGCCAGCGCACCGGTCAGGGCCAGACCGACCGCCAGCAGCGGCCCGAGCAGACGTGCGATAAACACGTGACCCGCACTCAGCTGGAACAGCGACTGATACAGCAGCCATTCGCTGGCAAAGCCGTTCAGCGGCGGCAGGGCAGCCATCGACATCAGGGCAATCAGCATCGACACGGCGGTCCACGGCATCAGACGGGCGATCCCGCCGAGTTTTTCCATGTCCTTAATGCCGGTCTGCATTTCGATTTCACCGGCACCGAGGAACAGCGCGGTTTTAAACAACCCGTGATTGAACAGGTGAAACAATCCGGCCAGCAGGGCGAGCGAGGCCAGCAGCGGCAGATTCAGCGCCACGCCCACCATAGCGCCGCCGATGCCGAGCAAAATAATCCCGACGTTTTCCAGCGTGTGATAGGCCAGCAGACGGCGGATATCGTGCTCCATCAGCGCGTACAGGCCGCCGATAAATGCGGTCAGGATTGCCAGAAGCAATACCATCAGGCCCCACCAGAGTGGCGGTGCGCCGAGCAAGTCCAGACCGACTTTTACGATGCCAATAATGCCGATTTTCATCAGCGCCGAAGAGAACAGGGCAGCGGCGTGGGCGGGGGCGCTGGAATGCGACTGCGGCACCCAGGCGTGCAGCGGGATAATCCCGGCGTAGAGTCCGAAACCGGCCAGTGCCAGCAGGAAAGCCAGCGATTTAATGCCTGGCGTAAACGTGGTGTGGCGAAGAACCTCAAAATCCAGACTGCCGCTGGCGTGATGCAGCAGCGCAAACGCCAGGATCAGACACAGCGTGCCGAGGCGGCCGGATAAAAACTGATTCAGACCGGCACGGCGGCTTTTCACATCGTCGGCTTGTACGATCATGAAATACGCACACAGCGCGGCCATTTCCATCATCAGGATCAGTTCAGCCGCATTGGCGGAAATCGCCGCGGCAGTCAGCGCCGCCAGCAGCAGATTGCATAACAACCCGGTACGGGCGCGCTGGCGCGGACGGGCATTCGCCAGCCATGCGCAGGCATACAGGCTGCTGAACAAGGCCGTTACCGACATCGCCAGTAACAACAATGCATTCAGCGGGCTGAAGCTGGCGCGGTAAGGCAGAACCGGCAGTGTAAGGGTCAC
Source organism: Rahnella sp. CJA17(1/100) (assembly GCF_963881615.1). NCBI lineage: Bacteria > Pseudomonadati > Pseudomonadota > Gammaproteobacteria > Enterobacterales > Yersiniaceae > Rahnella > Rahnella sp. CJA17(1/100). The sequence goes on from NZ_CAWOJA010000022.1 coordinate 275,535, forward strand.
CGGAGCGCCACTGTTTACCATCTGAACCGCCGCAATAATAACCGCGACGGATGCCACCATGCTGCCAGCGCCTGAAATCAGGCTGCTTAATTTCGCGGCTCCTGCCAGTAACCCGCAGATAATGCCGCTGAAAACCCAGACCAGCAGCGCCAGCGTCAACAGTGATGCCGGATCCAACGCTAATAGTGCCGTCATTGTTTGGCCTCCGTGTCAGGCGCACTAAAGGATGTCAGCCCGGCCGGGAATACATTCATCGCATTCAGGCGTTTTTGCTGGCTGGCATTTTCAGACAGACTGGCCGTGATAAGCCGGATGGCCTGTGTGGGACAGGTCTTGATGCACGCCGGACCCTCAGGGCTGAAGCTGCATAAATCGCATTTCACTGCCACCGCGCGAACCCCCGGCACACAATCCAGGAAAGGGCTGATCGCACGTGGCGGGCGCGGCGCGGGCAGCGCTTTTGAGGTGTTACAGTCGACGGGCATGTCCAGCGGCGTGCTGCCGGAAAAGGTGATGGCACCGAACGGGCAGGCAAGCCCGCACAGTTTGCAACTGACGCAGAGGCTTTCATTGAGATGAATCGCGTCGTTTTCACGGGTGATAGCATTAACCGGACACACCTGCGCGCAGGGGGCATCTTCACACTGGTGACACATCACCGGCGCGGAATCCAGACGGTTTCGCATCACCTGCAAACGGGGGGCAGATTGTAAACCGTGACGCTGGTGTTCCTGCGAACAACTGGCCATACAGGTATTGCAGCCAATACAAAGTTTCGGATCAGCTATCACATATTGATTCATGGCATTTTTAAAGCTCATGAAGTCTCCTTGGTATTTCGTCAAAGGTGACGAAATCGGCACTTAAATTGACATTTCGACATTTATGTCGGAATAGATCCCAGTAAAAAAACGGCAATGAAAAACATTCCTGTTATGCCGGTGCGATAATATATTTCTGAATGTAACTCAGGCGTGGTCGAGTAATTTTTCGAGTTGCGAATGAATGGGCTGATTAGTTTTCAGTGAGTCAAAAATACACTGATAAATAGCCGATATTTTATTGAGATAATGTTCCAGCACGGCGTTCTTATCTTTAATATCCACGGTGCCATCAACCCGGCCTTCTTCACTCAGCGTGGCGTGTGCAAACGCTCTGAAGTCGGGTTCTTCACCGCTGTGCGCCATGTTCAGGCTGTAAACGATATCCTGACTGTAGAAGTCGTCGCTGAGATGAATACTGACGGAAAAATGGTTAAACAGGGTGAAGCGGATATCCTGATCTTCGCCGCAACTGAATTCATGGTTTATCTTTTTATTTGAATGGGTTATGGCCTGTGTCAGGCTGTTCTGATACAGGCGCCATTGTGATTTCAGATGGCTGTTTTTGCTGGCTATATAATCCGCTTTACTGGTCAGTTCGCTGAGAGTGCTCATTGTCATTACCCGTTATTGAGGTGTGCGTAGGTGCCTTTCCGGTCCGTCTTTATGCAGAAAGTGACGACGAAAATACGGCGCATACATCCCTGCTGGCATAAAACGTGCCAGTTTCCGGTTTTGTTTAATAACTGCTTTATTATTAAAAGGTTAAGATATTTAAAGCCTGTGTGTCCGGTCGCATGAAAAACATAATGACATGTCGATGACACTGTATTTCGACATATATGACGGACTGCGCCGGGATTATTTCGCTATCCGGTTTTCTTCTCCGTGTCTCCGTGTCGAAAAATTGTGGCATCAATATTGCTACTTACCTTCCCATGCGCTGTTTATTAATCTCCTGACGGAGAGGGAAATAATGCACGAGATTACGTTGTGCCAGAACGCCGTGGAAATAATGCAACAGTTTGGACGGCAAAATAATGCCCGGAGAATTACGGCGGTATGGATGGAAATTGGCGCATTTTCCTGCGTCGAACCTGAAGCGGTGCAATTTTGCTTCGAACTGGCGTGCCGCGAAACACTCGCTGAAGGTTGTGAATTGCATCTCCACACACCGGCGGCAGAAAGCTGGTGCTACACGTGCCAGCAGGACATCACTTTACTCAGCCCCGGCGTGCTGCTGTGTCCGCACTGTGGCGGACGTGATGTGCGGGTGGTGGCCGATGACGGCATGAAAATTAAACGAATCGAAATCGAATAACGGGCACCCGATGTGCCCGGGGAGAAAGCTATGTGCAGTACCTGCGGTTGTGCCAGCGGCGAACTTCGTATCGAAGGCGTCAGCCCTGAACACACTCATCACCATTCACATGATCATCGCCACGGTCTGCCGTTTGCACCGCGACGCCTGGTGGACATCGAAATGGACGTGCTGGCGAAGAATAACCATATCGCTGCCCATAACCGCGAGCATTTTGCGGCGGCGGGCATTCTGGCACTGAATCTGGTGTCCAGCCCCGGCTCCGGTAAAACGACCCTGCTGACCAGCACCCTGACCCGGCTGGCACCGTATTTCGACTGCGCGGTGATAGAAGGCGATCAGCAAACCACTCACGATGCCGATCGTATCCGCGCCACCGGCGTCCCGGCGATCCAGGTGAATACCGGTAAAGGCTGCCATCTGGACGCGCAAATGGTTCATGATGCGCTGCATCAGCTGTCGCCAAACAATAACAGCCTGTTGTTTATCGAAAATGTCGGCAATCTGGTGTGTCCGGCCAGTTTTGATCTCGGTGAATTGCACAAAGTGGCGGTGCTGTCCGTCACGGAAGGCGAGGACAAGCCGCTGAAATATCCGCATATGTTTGCCGCATCGCGCCTGATGGTCCTCAATAAAATCGACCTGTTGCCGTATGTCAGTTTTGACGTCGAAGCCTGTATTGCCAATGCGCGCCAGGTCAATCCGCAGATTGAAGTGATCCGGCTTTCTGCCACTACCGGCGAAGGTATGGAGCAGTGGCTGGCCTGGCTGGAGCAGCAACGATGTGCATAGGCATTCCGGGACAAATCGTCGCGTTGCATGACCAGCAGCCTGATCACGCCTGGGCAGAAGTCTGTGGTCTGCGCCGCGAAGTGAATATTGCGCTGGTGTGCGACGGCCAGCCACAAACGCTGATCGGCGGCTGGGTGTTAATCCACGTCGGTTTTGCATTGAGCAAACTTGATGAACAGGAAGCACAAGAGACGCTGGCTGCGCTGCACGCGATGGAAGAAGTGGAAGCCGATGTCGCCCTGTTTCTCGGTGCGGGAGAGGCACGATAATGCGTTTTGTTGATGAATTCCGTGATCCGAAACTGGCGAAAACGCTGATTGAACGGCTGCATCAGCGGGCGGCATTACTGCCTTACACCGCTGAAAAACCCATGCAGATTATGGAAGTGTGCGGCGGCCATACCCATGCCATTTTCAAATTCGGGCTGGATAAACTGCTGCCCCCGCAACTGGAATTTATCCACGGGCCGGGGTGTCCGGTGTGCGTGTTACCGATGGGGCGTATCGATGCCTGCTGTGAAATTGCCGCACATCCCGACGTGATTTTCTGCACCTTTGGCGACGCGCTGCGCGTGCCCGGCAAGCAAGGCTCGCTGTTGCAGGCGCGCGAACGGGGTGCCGATGTGCGTGTGGTTTATTCCCCGCTGGATACGCTGAAACTGGCCCGTGCAAATCCGGCACGTCAGGTGGTGTTTTTCGCCCTCGGTTTTGAAACCACGCTGCCGGTTACCGCTGTCACGCTGCAACAGGCACGGCGCGAACGTCTGCCCAATTTCAGCGTGTTCTGTCAGCACATCAGCCTGATGCCGACCTTACGCAGCCTGCTCTCGCAGGATGATGTGCGGATTGATGCTTTTCTGGCTCCCGGTCACGTCAGCATGGTGACGGGTACCGCACCTTATCATTTCATCAATGAAGAATTCGGCAAGCCACTGGTGATCAGCGGTTTTGAGCCACTCGATATGCTGCAAAGCGTGCTGATGCTGGTGGAACAAGTTTGCGAGGCATCGTGTAAAACGGAAAACCAGTATCGCCGCGTGGTGCCGGAAGAGGGTAACCTGCTGGCACAGGAAGCGATGCGCGAAGTGTTTACGCTTGCCGGTAGCAGCGAGTGGCGCGGTCTGGGGGTGATTGAAGCCTCAGGGATTTCCCTGGCCCCCGCCTATGCCTCGTTTGATGCAGAGCGGCGCTTTAACCCGCAGGCACAACCGGTAGCGGACGATCCCCGCTCCCGTTGCGGTGAAGTGCTGACCGGGCGCTGCAAGCCGCATGAGTGCCCGCTGTTTGGCACCACTTGTACGCCACATAATGCATTTGGTGCGCTGATGGTGTCTTCTGAAGGTGCGTGCGCGGCGTGGTATCAGTACCGGCATCAGGAAACGGCAATGGCGGATAAACCGCAGCAAAAGCATCAACAGCAGAAGGTAAGTCAGGATGAGTGATCGCAAAGAAGTCGTCACAATGTCGCATGGCAGCGGCGGCCGCGCCATGCAACAGATGATCGAACAGATGTTCATCAGCGCATTTGATAATCCCTGGCTTAACGAACGGGAAGATGGCGCACGATTGTCACTTGCCAGCCTGAGTGCACAGGGCGACCGGCTGGCGTTTACCACGGACAGTTACGTGATTGATCCCATCTTTTTCCCCGGCGGCAATATCGGCAAGCTGGCGGTGTGCGGCACGGCAAACGATCTGGCGGTCTGCGGGGCGACCCCCGCCTATCTTTCCTGCGGTTTTATTCTGGAAGAAGGGTTAGCGCTGGATGACTTACAAAAAATAGTCAGCGCGATGGCGCAGACCGCACACGCTGCGGGCATTGCCATTGTGACCGGCGATACCAAGGTCGTGCAGCGAGGTGCCGCCGACAAAATCTTTATTAATACCGCCGGGATCGGCGTGATCCCAACGGCCGTTAACTGGGCCGCCGGTATGATAAAAGCAGGCGATAAAGTGATCGTCAGCGGGACGCTCGGCGATCATGGTGCGGCGATCCTCAATCTGCGTGAAAAGCTGGGGATGGATCTGGGCGTGGAAAGTGACTGCGCGGTGCTTGCGCCGATGATTGCACCACTGCGACCGCTGGCTGGCGTGCATGCCTTACGTGATGCCACGCGCGGCGGGGTGAATGCGATTTTGCATGAGTTCAGCGCCGCCAGTGGTTTTGGGATATGTATCGACGAAACCGCGTTGCCGGTGAAACCGGCTGTGCGTGGCATCTGTGAATTACTGGGGCTGGAACCGCTGAATTTTGCCAATGAAGGCAAACTGGTGATCGTCGTGTCCGACCGGGCTGAAGAGCAGGTGCTGAACCTGTTACGCAGCCATCCGCTGGGCGCTGATGCGGCGACTATCGGCGAGGTGACGATAAGTCCGCAGGTGTGTCTGCGCGGCGCGCTGGGTGTTTCCCGCCAGTTAATGTTGCCCCATGCGGAGCCATTACCCCGCATTTGTTGATCTCGTCAGGGGAGCGCGCCGCCGCGAAGGCGTAAACTTTCTTAATCGTTTCTTCAAAAACGCTTTACATCAAAAGCCAGAGCCCACGGTATGCAGAGTGCAACAATGAGCACCACAAAACACAAAGGATTACTGGAACTGACGCGCACATTGCTGCTGCAACAGAACATGACATCGCTGCTGGAAACCCTGACGCAAGTGGTTCAGAGCGCCGGTATTGCGGAGGCTGTGACGCTGGTGTTGTTCGACAATAACAGCGAACGCGTCAGTTTTTATGGCATCGATCCGCATCATCAGCCGGTCAGTTATGAAGATGAAACGCTGCTGGCGACCGGGCCGGTACATGCCTTACTGAGCAATCCTAAAACGCAGGTCTGGCGCAGCGAAGCGTTGCATCTGCGCTATCCGCAACTGGCGGCGCTGAACCTGTATCCGGCGTTTACCGATTATTGTCTGGTGCCTCTGCTGGCCTCTTCCGGCTTGCTGGGGGGCTGTGAGTTTACCCGTCAGCACGCGACCCCGTTCAGTGAGGAAGACAAGAACGGTCTTTATGAGCTTTGTACGCTGGCGGCCATTGCGGTCGAACAAATCCAGTTGCGCGAAAACGCCTCGCTCCAGCAATCCCTGCTGCGCCATGAACGTGACGATTTCCGCATTCTGGTGGATATCACCAACGCCGTCCTGTCCAAGCTGGATCTCGACGAACTGACCGGCGAAATCGCCAAGACTATTCACCATTTCTTTCACATTAATGCCATCAGCATTGTGTTGTGTGATGCCGATAAAGACAGCGAACAAGCCAGTGTTTACGCGACACATTATGTGCAGACGCACGTCGCGGAGCGTGAACAGTCGCGCATGACGCTGGAGGGTTCGCTGGAACAGCAGGTGATGAAAAATGGCGAAATGCTGCTGACTAACGTGCGGTCCGCCGAAGAACCGGACAACGATGAAAGCACGTTGTTCCAGCTGTTATGGCGGGATCAGACCAAAACCCTGTGCATTCTGCCGTTACGTTTTGGTCATAAAACGCTGGGGGTGTTGAAACTGGCACAGTGCCAGCCGGATAACTTTAATTCCGCTAATCTGCGCGTGTTGCAGCAGATCGCCGAACGTATTGCGATTGCCGTGGATAACGCACTGGCCTATCAGGAAATTAAAAGCCTGAAGGAAAAACTGCAACACGAAAACCTGTATCTCACCGAGCAGATAAACAGCAATAACCCGGATTTCAGCGACATTGTCGGACGCAGTTCCAGCATGTCGGCGGTGCTGAAACAGGTTGAGATCGTGGCGAAAAGCGACTGTTCTGTGCTGATCCTCGGCGAAACCGGCACCGGTAAAGAGCTGATCGCCCGTGCGATCCATAATCTCGGCGATCGTCGTGACCAGCGCATGGTGAAAATGAACTGCGCGGCCATGCCTGCCGGATTAATGGAAAGCGATTTATTCGGCCATGAAAAAGGCTCGTTTACCGGGGCTACCGCTCAGCGGATGGGGCGTTTTGAACTGGCCGATAAAGGCACCTTATTTCTCGATGAAGTGGGTGAAATTCCGATTGAACTGCAACCGAAGTTGCTGCGTATTTTGCAGGAGCAGGAGTTCGAGCGTGTCGGCGGCAATAAACTGATTTCGGTGGATGTGCGGATGATCGCAGCGACCAACCGCGACCTGTGCCAGATGGTTGCCGATAAAGAATTCCGCAGTGATCTGTATTACCGGCTGAATGTGTTCCCGATTGTCATCCCGCCGTTGCGTGAGCGCCCTGAAGACATTCCGCAACTGGTGAAATTCCTGACCTATAAAATCGCCAAGCGCATGAAACGCACCATCGACAGTATTCCCGCCGAGACCTTACGTTTATTAAGCCGGATGCCCTGGCCGGGCAATGTGCGCGAACTGGAAAATGTTATTGAACGCGCTGTGCTGCTGACCCGCGGAACAGTGCTGGATTTACAACTTCCTGAGCTGAATTATCCGTTGCCGGTATCTCAGCCGGAGAGGGTGATGCCCGCGCCTGATACAGCGCCCGCCCCGCATTTGAATGAGGAAGACGAGCGCGAACGTATTCTTCAGGTACTTAAGGAGACCAACGGTGTGGTCGCCGGTCCGCGTGGTGCGGCACAACGTCTGGGGTTAAAACGTACGACGTTGTTGTCGAGAATGAAAAAATTGGGGATTGCCGCGCATTAACCGGGTCAGACTGCTTTTACCGCACCGGACAATGAAATATGGCCGATGCGGTAATGCTGCCCACCGCCTGTCAGCGGATTTCTCCCCGCCGTAAAATGGATTTTCTTCCAGTTTGTCGTGTCCCAGGCGGTGACGTCGATAAGTCTGTCGCTCACCGTTTGCTCACTGAATGGCGCAAGGTCACTGAACGGTGCGATATCCGTTATCTCTCTTTTCGCATATACCGCCTCCGCGACGCTTCCGCTGACATGTGCCGTCAGCACCGGATAAACCCGGATCTGCGGCCAGCCGAAGGCGCCGGCGACGCCCTGAAAACCTGCACCTGAAATAAAACGGTTCATATCTGATACGTCCTGCCACAGGTAAAACGGCGCGTAGATATTTTCTGCGCTGCCGGTTTGCAGGCCGTTGCGGCGGGCATAGAGATAGGTTTTGAAAATAAGCCCTGCAAAACCGTCCGTCCGATATCCGTTATCCGCAATGCGCTTTTCAATAATGCCCATGTCGTAGTCCGCAGGCAGGGTAAAACTGTATTGCATGGCAATCATGACCGGGCTCCTTGCGCAATTCTGAACATTTCACCGTGACTGAACGACCAGTCTTCCGGCTGTGTAAAACTCACCACCACCATCACATCAGCCTGAGAAACTCCCAGTGTGAGGTGTAATTTTTCGGCCAGATGGTGGAACAGTTGCTGTTTCTGATAACCGTTACGCGGTTTGCCTGCGGTGATGTGAAACAGCAGAAAATCGTCTGAACGCCGGTCATTTTCACCGGCTAAATAGGTCGGGTTGATTACCCGCTGGTGGCGGCTGACCGGTTCGAACAACTGAAAACAGTCATCTTTGGGCACGGAAAAGTGATCAACCAGTGCTTCCTGTAATATGGCTGAAATGGCATCCTGCCAGGCATCCGCGCGGTGGGCTGGTAAAGAAATTCGGCTAAAAGGCATCGGTTGTTCCTCCGGTTACGGGGCGCGGGTTACTGGTCATTGAGAGCGGCGAAGCGGCTCAGGGCGGATGCCGCTGCGGGCCAGCCGGCATAAAATGCCAGATGGGTGATCACTTCTGACAGTTCGGCCTGTGAGACCCCGTTTTTTACCGCCAGGCTCAGATGAAAAGGCAGTTGTTCAACGCGATTGAGGGCAATCAGTGCGGCAACGGTGATCAGGCTGCGATCACGCGCAGACAATTCATTTCTTTTCCACAGATCGCCGAACAGCACCTGTTCCGTCAGTTCTGCAAATTTGGGCGTCAGACGCGCCATGGTATCCAGCGTCTGTGTTTGGGACGAGGTCGTGCTCATATCAGGCTCCTTTTTGTCGGTGTGAAAAGGAGCATAAGGCGTTATGATTATCCTGAATATCGAAAATAACAGCAGCATTAGTCCATAAAAACGGGATGATTAAGCATGGCGAAAAGACCGGTCACTTTTGATTCAGAAGCCTTGCGCAGTTTTGTTACCGGCATTGAACTGGGCAGTTTTGTGCTGGCCGCCGACCGGCTGGGACGCTCCACATCTGCCGTCAGCGCGCAGCTGAAAAAGCTGGAGCAACAGGCGGGCACGGAGCTGGTACAGAAATCCGGACGGCACCTGATCCTGACCGGACGCGGCGAAGTGATGCTGAGTTATGCGCGGCGGATCCTCAGCCTGAATGATGAGGCCAGCGCTGTGCTGCTCGCCAGTACGCTGAGTGGCAGCCTGAATCTGGGCATGCAGGAGGATTTCGGCGAAACCCTGTTACCGGCCATTCTCGGCACATTCACCCGCGCACATCCGCAGGTGCAGGTTTCCGCCAGTATTACCCGTAATCAGCAATTGCTGGACGGGATCCGGCATAACGAGTTTGATCTGGCGGTGTGCTGGCAGGCTGATGAAACGCCACTTTTCCCGTCAAGCCGCTCGCTCGGACGGATACCGCTGCGCTGGATTGGCCCTGAAAGTTTCGACCTGAAGCACTATCAGGAAACAGGCGAACCGGTGCCCCTGCTGGTGTTCGAAGCGCCATGCCTGATGCGGAATGCCGCAACGACGGCGCTGGATAACGCCGGTATTGCGTGGCGGATAGCCTTCACCAGCCGCAGCCTGAGCGGGATTTGGGCGGCGATGTCGGCGGGGCTGGGGGTGACTGTTCGTACGGATTTCGGTATGCCATCAACCGTACGGATTTTGCAGGAATTGCCCGCGCCGGGTGAGGTGGGGATCAGCCTTCATCAGAGCCTGACGCCACCGGGCGAGGCGGCCGTCAGCCTGAGAGAGTCGATTGTCGGCTTCTTTACGCAGCAGCACTGAGCCGCTGTGACTATTTTTTAGCCGGTTGCTGACGATAATGTTCCAGACGTTCGCGAAAATAAGCGCGCAGATGTTCCGGCTGCTCCATCTCCACTTCTTCTGCGTTGACCGGCAGATGGTTGCGCTCACGCACCACGACAGTCCCGGCCGCCAGCCCGGCGCTGACTTTATCCATTTCCTCTTTACTCAGCCCTGCGAGTGCTTTGTTCATGGTTTCTCCTTTTGATTGTTCTGTTAGGTTGTCGGGCAAAGCCTCTATTCTACTGCGGTTCCGGCCAGTGTCTTTAACATGCCGTCAGCGAAATACGTCTCCAGCAACGCCGGGTCGGTTTTCTGATGTTCCGATGAAAGAAATTTGGCAATAGCGTTGCGATCATCTTCTCCCCAAATAAAGATTTTATCGGGATGATAAAAAGCATGTTTTTTTATTGAGGCATTATTGGTGATCAGTTTCTTATTAAAAGCCATGGCTTCGAGAGCACGCAGCGTTAATCCACATTGATCAGGCTTGTTGATCTCAAGAACGACAGAAGCGCGTTTCAACTTTTCAATATTTTGCTGATAACTGATTTTCTGATTGATACAACAGTCCGGGTAATCCGGGGTTCCGTTGCAATCGCCCACCAGATAAAAGTCGGTCTGGCAGTGATTCTGGCGCAATACCGGTGTCAGGTCGTTAATGAGTTTTGCCCGATAATCATCAAACCCGCCGACATAAAAGCATGAGCAGGATGACGGCGTATTTGCCGGTTCCGGTTGCCACGCAGCCATGTTATGGCGGGTGAACGGCAAAAACTGGTCAACATAAGAAAGTCCGTATTTCCGGCAATCTTCGGGATCAAAACTGTAAATAACATCAAAAACAGCGGTGACCCGGTCGAGATAATTTTCGTCATGGGAAAGTAATTTCAGCCGACGTCTTTTAGACGTAAGCGCGGCCACTGAGTCGCGCAATACCAATATTTTTTTGCATTTGAGCAGGGAAAGTAAGTCCAGCATCAGAAATGCGCTGTAGCCGTTACAAATGATGATGTCGCTTTCACGCACGCGGCTGAACTTGATAGCAATCTGAAATTTCCGGTGCCAGTGTTTGAGCCGCTTTCCCGGCAGCAAAGAGTGGACAGATTTAAAGTGTTTTTTGACGTGATAAATCATATGCACATTAAATTCTTTTTTCAGTGCAGAGGTCATCATCCGTTCGTACTCTGAGTTCCATTCGATGAAATGTATTTTCGGTGGTTGCGAAAGATGGTTTTTCATTGTTTCTCCCTTTATGACCAAAGTTTAGCATTTTCAGTGCATAAAAGTGTTGATGCGGCCTGGAAAGCCATCCCATCTCACAACGGGTTTACAAAATCGCCAAAAACAGGCCATTATTTATCCTTCCCCTGACCGGAACGGAGCCTGAAAAATGACCCGAATGACAGCGAAAGATTTCCCGCCTGAACTCCTCGAATATTTTGATTTTTACGTGCACGGCAAAATGACCAAACGTGAGTTTCTTGATCTCTCGGCGAAGTTTGTGGCAGGCGGATTGTCGCTGGCTGCGCTGACAACGCTGATGACGCCGAACTATGCCTACGCCGAACAGGTGCAATTCACTGATCCGGATATCGTGGCGGAATACATTCAGTATCCGTCGCCGCAGGGACACGGCAGCGTGAAAGGCTATCTGGTGCGTCCGGCCAAAGTGACCGGTAAAGTGCCTGGTGTGGTGGTGGTGCATGAAAATCGCGGGCTGAATCCGTATATCGAAGATGTCGCGCGGCGGGTGGCGAAAGCCGGATTTGTCGCGCTGGCGCCGGACGGGCTGAGTTCGGTCGGCGGTTATCCGGGCAATGATGAGAAAGGGCGCGAACTGCAAAAACACATTGATCCGGCCAAACTGATGAACGACTTTTTTGCGGCGGTAGAATTTCTGATGCACCACGAGACTGGCACTGGCAAAGTCGGCATCACCGGTTTCTGTTACGGCGGTGGCGTGGCAAATGCGGCGGCGGTGGCTTACCCTGAACTGGCGGCCGCCGTGCCGTTCTACGGGCGTCAGCCGAAAGCGGAAGATGTGCCGCGTATCAAAGCGCCGTTATTGCTGCATTATGCTGAACTGGATAAACCCATTACCGAAGGCTGGCCGGCGTATGAAGCGGCGCTGAAGGCCAATAACAAAGTTTATGAAGCGCATATTTATCCCGGCGTGAACCACGGTTTCCACAATGATTCGACGCCGCGTTATGACAAAGCGGCGGCGGATTTAGCGTGGGAAAGAACCATTGCCTGGTTTAAAAAGTACCTCGAACCGCAGACAGAAAGCGCATAAAAGAAAAGGGCGGGATCGCAAAATCCCGCCCTTTTTTTACGTTTCAGATGTCCGTTACGATTTCAGGATGCCATCGAAATCCGAGGCATCATGGCGCTCTTCCAGTTGTTCATCACCCCAGGTGCGGTTCACAATGCGTCCGCGTTTCACCGCCGGACGGCCCGCCACTTCAGCCGCCCAGCGCTGGAAGTGCTTATAAGATTCGATGTCGAGGAATTTAGCTGATTCATACAGACCGCCCTGCGCCAGGCTGCCATACCAGGTGAAAATGGCGATATCAGCAATCGTGTATTCTTCCCCGGCAATAAAACGGTGTTCAGCAAGCTGGCGGTCTAATACGTCGAGCTGGCGTTTGGCTTCCATCGTAAAGCGGTTAATGGCGTATTCGATTTTGACCGGCGCGTAATGGTAGAAATGACCGAAACCGCCGCCAAGATACGGCGCGGAACCTTGCAGCCAAAACAACCAGTTCAGGGTTTCAGTGCGACCGGCGAGATCTTTTGGCAGGAATTGGCCAAATTTTTCCGCCAGATACAGCAGGATGTTGCCGGATTCAAACACGCGGATTGGCGGTGTGGTTGAGTTATCCAGCAGCGCCGGAATTTTTGAGTTCGGATTGACGTCAACAAAGCCGCTGGAGAACTGATCGCCTTCATTGATGCGGATAATAAACGCATCGTATTCCGCACCGCTGATACCCAGCGCCAGTAACTCTTCCAGCAGGATCGTCACTTTCTGGCCGTTCGGCGTGCCAAGGGAATAGAGCTGAAGCGGGTGTTTACCCACCGGCAGCGTTTTTTCGTACGTCGGGCCCGCTATCGGGCGGTTGATGTTCGAGAACTTGCTGACTTCATCTTTATTCCAGGTCCAGACTTCAGGGGGCTGATACTGTTCTGACATTGCATTCTCCGCATCTTTTTTTGAGGTTAAGACTCAAAAGTCTAGCAGGAGATAATCAATGGCGACGCTGAGAATGTGCCTTCGGGGCGCGGCTAACTGGCGGCAGGATACAACCCTTTGCGCTTCCATTTCACATCGGCCACTGACTGGCCGTTGTGAATTCTCCCCTGTAACAGCAAATTGAATTTCGCGCCGGTAGCGCGCATCAGGCGGCTTTGCAGAATATACACCGCCTCGGTACCCAGCTCGCGGCACGGCAAATGCACGGCAGTGAAACTTTGTGCCGCTGATGTTTTCATGTCGTGCGCAAAATCGATACTCATCACCGAAATATCTTCCGGGACTTTAAATCCGTATTCGTTCAGGGCATCAATGGTGGCCTGTGCAATCTGATCGCCTCCGCATAAGATGGCTGACGGCATGGTTTCCCGTTTATGCCTCCGGAGATACTTCTCAATATTTTCTCTCGCCTGTTCCCCTCCGCTGCCATGATTGACCAGCAAATGCAGGGCTTCGTCGAATACCACATGGTGTTCAAGGCAGGCGCGTTTAAAGCCATCGAGGCGCTGCATCATGGTTTCACGACGCAGGTCGGTGAACAATAAAACGGGGCGGTGACCTCTGGTAAACAGATAGTTGGCGGCACTGTAACCGATGGAATAATGATCGGCAGAAACACAGTCCAGACGCATCTCGCTGTCCTTGGCGTTGATCATTACCACCGGTTTGTTAGATTCTGCTGCCAGCCGATACAGCATCACGTCATCAATACCGATAATGACGATGCCGTCGACATCCGGCTGATGAAGTGCCTGCATAAAAACAGCGATATCCGGTTCATTGACTGCCAGCGCGCATTTACGTATGTGAATATCAAAACGCGCAACTTCCGCCGTTATTTCCTGAATCACTTCATAATAATAACGATCTTCATGGGGAGAGAAGGCGGCGGGTGGCGCACAGAGCAACAGGCAATTCATTAACAAACGGCTGGCCGGAATGTCACGCAAAATACCCATTGTTCTGGCATGGGCAAATACTTTCTCTTTTGCCTGGAGACTGACATTGGCTTTCCCTGCCAGCACACGGGAAACGGTACTCGGAGAAAGCCCGGTTAACTCCGCTATTTGCCTGATTTTTAATTTTCCCGTCATTTTGTGATCAATGCCTCAAATGGAGATGGACTTATTGCCATGGTTAACTGGTTGTAATTCATGGGCTATTCAGCATGATAGCAAATTCCGCAAACGGCACTGCAATTCCTGTCACAAATAACAGTTGTTGGAAAAAAAAACCATTATTACTCTCCAGAATATAAACCTCAGAAACAAAAAATAAGGTATTTATCTGTGCTGAATCTATAAAGAATTCAACACGGTGACGCCCTATATGCGGCTTAAATCCGCCAGCTGTTCGATTAAATATAAGGAGTAAGAGAATGCTGAAAATAGCAATTATTGGTACGGGTAATATTTCACATAACCATATTCAGGGATATTTAGAGTTTGCTGATCGTTGCCAGATTGTTGCGCTGGTAGATATTTATCCTGAAAAAGCGGAAGAGAAAAAACGGCATTATGGCCTGACGAACGCCAGGGTCTATGCCAGCCATGAGGAAATCCTCAATGATGCAGATATCGACATTTTTGACGTCTGCACGCCGCCGTATGTCCACGCCGAAATCTCGATTAATGCGCTGAACGCAGGCAAACACGTGTTGTGTGAAAAGCCGATGGCGGCGTCGTTACAGGAATGCGACGCGATGATCAGCGCGGCGCAGGCGAGCGGGAAAACGCTGTCAATCATCGCGCAAAACCGTTTTACCGACGCGTTCTGGCGGCTGAAAAAAGTGCTCGATTCCGGTGAAACCGGCAAAGTGTGTCATGCACAGGTGGATTCTTTCTGGTGGCGCGGTCATTCCTATTACGATTTGTGGTGGCGCGGCACCTGGGAAAAAGAAGCGGGCGGTTGCACGCTCAATCACGCCGTTCACCATATTGACGCGATTCAGTGGATGCTCGGTTTTCCTTCTGAAGTGGTCTCGATGATTACCAACGCTGCGCATGATAATGCCGAAGTGGAAGATCTCTCGGCGGCCATTTTCAAATATGACTCCGGCGCACTGACCCAACTGACGGCTTCCGTGGTGCATCACGGCGAAGATCAGAAGATTGTTATTCAGGGCGAGAAAGCGCGAATTTCAGCCCCGTGGGACAAATACGCCAGCATTTCTGCGCCGAACGGTTTCCCGATTGATGCGCGTGACACGGATCGTGAAAACCAGCTTGAAGACATTTACCAGTCGATTCCCAAACTCACTTATACCCTGCACACCGGCCAGATCGACAATTTCCTGACCGCACTGGAAACCGGTACCGCGCCGCTGATTGACGGCATTCAGGGCAAGCGTTCACTGGAACTGATTGCCGCGATTTATAAATCCGCCATTACCCGCAGCATTGTGTCACTGCCGTTGTCGCCGGAAGATCCGTTTTATCAAACCGGCGGGCTGGTTTCGCTGGCACCGCACTTTTACGAAAAATCAGCATCGGTGGAAAACTTCGCCAATGAAGATGCGATCCCTCTCGGCAAAAATATGGATAAAGGAGCCTGAACATGAGCAATAAAGACGGTATGAATTATGCGCCGGTAGGGAAACCGCAACCTGTGGTAAAGCCCGGTGAATTCGTGTTTGCTGCTGCGGCCCTGGATCACGGGCATATCTACGGTATGTGTAACGGGCTGATTGAGGCGGGCGCCAGCCTGAAATGGGTTTACGATCCGGATCCGGTAAAAGTGGAGAAGTTTGTCGCCCAGTATCCGCAGGTTAAGGTCGCGGAGTCATTGCAGATACTCCTTGATGACCGTGAAGTGCAGATGATCGCGGGGGCGGGCATTCCGTCCGAACGCTGCGCGCTGGGGCTGAAAGTCATGGCAGCCGGGAAAGACTATTTCAGCGACAAAGCGCCGCTGACCACGCTGGAACAACTGGCGCAAGCGAAGGCCAAAGTGGCCGAAACCGGGCGCAAATATGCCGTGTATTACAGCGAACGCCTGCACGTAGAAAGTGCGGTCTTCGCGGGCCAGCTGGTGCATGAAGGGGCAATCGGACGCGTGATCCAGACGCTGGGTACCGGCCCGCATCGTGAGGGTGAAGGGCGTCCCGACTGGTTCTACGAGAGAGCGCGTTTTGGCGGCATCCTGTGTGATATCGGCAGCCATCAGATTGAACAATTTCTGTTTTATACCGGCAACACTGACGCGCAGGTTGTGGCAGCCCAGGCCCTTAATTTCAATCACCCGCAGTATCCGCGTTTCGAAGACTTTGGCGACACGATGCTGAAAGGCGATAACGGCGCACGGGGTTATTTCCGCTGCGACTGGTTCACACCAGAAGGGCTGAGCACCTGGGGCGATGGCCGTCTGACGCTGCTCGGCACCGAAGGTTATATCGAGATCCGCAAATATGTTGATCTCACGCTCGGCGAGCAGGACGTGGTGTATCTGGTGAATCAACAAGGCGAATTCCGCTATCCGGTTTCCGGCAACGTCGGCTTCCCGTTCTTTGGTCAGTTGATCCTCGATTGCCTGAACCGCACCGAGCACGCCATGACCCAGGAGCATGCGTTTAAAGCTGCCGAGCTGTGCATCCGGGCACAGATGCTGGCAAACGGAACCCACTAAACGGGAGCAGATGATGAAAACTCTCCAGGCTGCGGTGATCGGTTGCGGGTCTATCCATACCTGCCATGTGGCAGCGATCCGGCACGAACCGGATTGCCAGTTAAGGGCGATTGCGGAGTGCGATATTGGCAAAGGCCGGGCGCTGGCGCAGGAATATGGCTGTGATTTTTACACGGATTATCACGAAATGTTGTGCGATCCGCAGATTGACGTGGTGCATATCTGCCTGCCGCATCATCTGCACAAGGAGGCTATTCTCGCCGCGCTGGCGGCGGGAAAGCATGTTTTTACCGAGAAACCGGTGGCGCTGAATATCGGAGAAGTCAGCGCCATTAAACTCGCGGCGTCACAGGCTGCGGGGCTGACAGGCGTGTGTTACCAGAACCGTCTGAATCCTTCCAGTCAGAAAATTAAAACGCTGCTGGAAAGCGGGCAACTGGGCAACATGCTGAGCATCAAAGCTATTCTGACCTGGTCGCGCAGTGGTGCCTATTACAGCGAAAGCCTGTGGCGCGGGCGTTTTGCCACTGAAGGCGGCAGCCTGCTGATCAATCAGGCGATACATACGCTGGATTTAATGCAGTGGTTTGGCGGCGGTGTTCACGCGCTGAAAGGCGTGGTGGAAAGAACCTTTCTCAGTGAACTGACTGAAAATGAAGACACAGCGATGGTCAGCCTGAAAATGGGCAACGGTGCGCATGGATTGTTTTACGCAACGAACTGCCACAGCACCGATTCACCGTTGCTGCTGGAAATTCATTGTGAAAAAGGACTGTTGCAGTTGTATCACAACGTGTTGTGGCTGATTGAAGGAGAAAATAAAACGCTGCTGATAAGTGATGACAGCCCGTCAGGAACAGCCAAAAGCTACTGGGGCGACAGTCATCGTCAGGCAGTCTCGAATTTCTATCATTCTGTACGTCATCCGGAAGAACAAAATTATATCTCTGTTTCACAAGCCGAAGTTTCCCTGAATATTGTCGGTGCGATTTACCGCTCCTCACAATCAGGGAAATGGATCACGTTGGCTGATTAAATCTCTATTAATAATAACCCTACATTCACAGGATAATAATAATGAAACCTACTGAACGCAGAGTAGGTTACGGCACGGCTATAGGCTATGGCGTAACTGATTTATTTGGCGGTGGTGCATTCGCCGTTATCGGTACCTGGCTTTTATTCTTCTATACCATGTATTGCGGATTAACCGTTTTAGAAGCGGGATCTATTTTTGCTATTGCCCGTGTCATTGATGCCGTATTAAGTCCGATCATGGGTTATATCACCGATCACTTCGGAAATACCTGGCTCGGAAAACGGTTTGGTCGCCGCCGGTTTTTCCTGCTGATCAGTTCGCCACTGATGTTCCTGTATGCGCTGGTCTGGGTAAAGGACATGGGCTACTGGTATTATCTTGGCACATATCTGTCGATTGAATTACTTTCGGCGATGGTGCTGGTGCCGTGGGAAACGCTGGCCGCCGAGATGACCAACCGTTTCGGCGAACGTACCCGTCTCGCCGGTGTGCGCATGATTTGCTCGCAGCTCGGCGGTTTCCTGGCTGTGTCTGTGCCGGGCGTCATCATGATGTTTACCGGTAAAGATAATCCGATGACGTATACCTATACCGGCATATTCTTCGCCACGGTATTTTGTATCGCGGTATTCACCACATGGCTGTGTACCTGGGAAGCCAAAGACGTGCGGGATCCGAATGAGCCGGAACCGGAAATGGAAACCGGCGGCAGTCTCTGGCATCATCTGAAGAGTCTGGTTTTAGATTTTATCTCATCCTTTAATATCCGCATGTTCCGCCAGCATATTATTATTTATATTGCTTCCTTCACCGCCATGGACGTATTCGGTGCCGTCTTTACCTACTATGTGGTTTATGGTCTGAATCAGGATGTGGGATCGGTTTCCGGATATTTAAGTGTGGCGGCCTTTGTTTCTGTACCATCGACGATTGTTTATATGATGGTGATGGAACGAATGAATCTTTCGCCTTCTGCAGCGCTGCGAATCGCCTATGGTTGTATATTCTTTGTGCTGGCTGCTCTGTTTTATATTTATATCACCAATGCAACGGTGCCGTTAATTCTCTTTACTTCCATCTTCGTTATTTTAGGCTTTGGACGTTCAGGGCTTTATTATATTCCGTGGAATATTTACAGCTTTATCCCGGACGTCGATGAAATAGTCACCAAAAAACGTCGTGAAGGAATTTTTGCCGGTGTGATGGTGTTTACCCGTAAAAGT
Organism: Rahnella sp. CJA17(1/100); assembly: GCF_963881615.1. Classification (NCBI taxonomy): domain Bacteria; kingdom Pseudomonadati; phylum Pseudomonadota; class Gammaproteobacteria; order Enterobacterales; family Yersiniaceae; genus Rahnella; species Rahnella sp. CJA17(1/100). Next base: position 294,573 of record NZ_CAWOJA010000022.1, read on the forward strand.
ACCGTTGCGATTGCCATCATGGTGATTGGCCTGGTACTGGAAGAAAGTGGATTTGTGAAAGGGCAGGGTGCTCAGCCGCTCAGTGCGTTACACGCGATCATCGGCCTGATGATCTTCGCCACCGGTGCGTTACTGGCGATCAGCTTCTACATGACCTTCAAATTCAAGCTGACGCGGGACACACATAAAATCCTGATCAAGGAAACCGCCCGTCTGAAACTGGGTGGCGCGCAGGAAGACTGCGATGAGGTGTCACGTAAGGTGATTAAAGATCTGACCGGTTACGAATACAACGAAGTCTGGGGCGGGAGCGCGACACGTAAAACCGCGAGGGAAAAGTTAGCGATTGAGTAACCCGTAACCTGCGGGCCGCAACCGGCCCGCAGGTATTTTCTGTCAGTGATCCTGCGCGGGCAGGGTCTGGTTTCCGTCACCCAGCGCGAGCTGCATAAACACGGTGTCCAGCCAGCGGCCATGCTTAAATCCAACGCTATGCAGGGTGCCTTTCATCTGAAAACCGGCGGCGAGATGTAAGCCAATTGAGGCTTTATTTTCGCTGTCACCGACGTTACCGATCAACTGACGATAGCCGTGAGTTTCCGCCCAGTCTATCGCCCGTCGCAGCAACGCTTTACCCGCCCCGCGTTTCTGAAAAGCAGGATCAATATAGATAGAATCCTCCAGCGTGTGGCGATACGCATAGCGTTCGCGATAATGACCCAGATAGCAATATCCCTTCACTTCATCCTCATGCAAAACCACCAGCCAGAGCAAACCTGCCTCTTTAATCTTCTTCAGTCGGCCCGCCATCTCGCGTTCATCCGGGGGCTGTGTCTCGAACGAGGCGGTTCCATGGAGAACGTGCCAGGCATAAATTTTCTGTATCGCGGGAATATGCTGCTCTCCGGCTTCAATAATTTCCATTCTTGCAGGTTCTCATTGGTTATTTCTGATAAGCCTACTCTTTCCGAAAAGGGGCGGGGAGGGCAAACTGTTTATAACTGATATAAGTAAAAGATCTGGATGCCCGGACTTAAGCGGGATCATCTATATGCTTTTTTCTTCTTAGCGATGCTTTATTGGTTTTTTAAACAGCGACCATCCTCCTGCTATAGTCATTTTCATTACGCATTAGCGGTTATTTTTTAAGGAAAAAAAGTGAAACTGACGTTATCTCATTTACGCACGGGTGTTGTGTTTTTGCTGGCAGGATTACTGCTGGCGGGTTGTGATCAAAAAAGTGGTGATGCAAAACATATCAAAGTCGGCGTGATTAATGGCGCAGAGCAGGATGTGGCGGAAGTGGCGAAAAAGGTCGCGAAGGATAAATACGGTCTGGACGTCGAACTGGTCGGTTTCAGCGGCTCATTATTACCGAATGACGCGACCGAACATGGCGATCTGGATGCGAATGTTTTCCAGCACCGTCCGTTCCTTGAGCAGGATAACAAAGCCCACGGCTACCATCTGGTGGTGGTCGGCAACACCTTTGTGTTCCCGATGGCGGGCTACTCGAAAAAAATCAAAACCGTGGATCAACTGAAAGACGGCGCAACCGTGGCGATCCCAAATGATCCGACCAACTTAGGCCGTGCGCTTCTGCTGCTGCAAAAAGAGAAACTGATCACGCTGAAAGAAGGCAAGGGCCTGCTACCAACGGCGCTGGATATCACCGAAAACCCGCATCATCTGAATATTATGCAACTGGAAGGCGCGCAACTCCCCCGCATACTGGACGACCCGAAAGTCGATGTGGCGATCATCAGCACGACCTATATCCAGCAAACCGGATTATCACCGGTGCATGACAGCGTGTTTATCGAAGATAAAAATTCGCCGTACGTGAATATTCTGGTTTCGCGCCCGGACAATAAAGATGCGGAAAATGTGCAAGAGTTTCTGAAATCCTATCAGTCGCCAGAAGTGGCGAAAGCGGCAGAAAAAATCTTTAACGGCGGCGCGGTTCCGGGCTGGTGAGGGGGTTTGTGGGGAATATTATGAGCACTAAAAATGGTGTCCCCTACAGGAATCGAATGTATAAATATTTTCATGATTTAAAAGAGAATTTTTATAGGTAGTCATAATTGTTCCAACATTAATACCAACAAAGATTTTTTATGTCGCTGTCATCAGTTAAGTCTTTGAAACTTGCATAAATCGAGTAAGTCTGGGAAGTTCAACACTAACAGATTATGGTCTATTGCTGGAGTGTGTTTCGATGAAAAATTGGTCCCCAGAGCATACAAAAGAAATCAAAGCTTGGCTCGACATAGATAACTACCGTAAGTTCGAAGAAATCACCCTAAACGGCCTGTATCATGAACTTTGGGCTAGATCGCATTTGTTTAAGCCATGGCCCACGGAGGAAGAGAAAAAAGGGTTGTGGAACTACATGACGAAAATTTTCAGTGGCAACCCCCATCTTTTCAATGACACACAACTCGACTACCCAACGACCCACGATAGCCTTTACAACCCTCCCCACATTTTTATAACTGATATCAGCAGGCTTGCTCAACTGAGCGTATCTGCTCTCAATGTGAATCTTTTCACTTGGGAAAGAGGAAACGATATATACAGTGTTAACGCTCCCCATCACGAAGCTTATGTATCAGCGCTAATGTCCCCTTTATGTGAGAAAACTGTTCTGCTCGAAATCGATCTCGGTAGTGGAACAGACGATGAAATTACAGAGTCCATAAAAGCAGCACTGCCTCAATGGAGACGGATTATAGGGGTTGAGGTTGATGAGGCTGGTGCGGTTCGTTTTGGCTATGGAACTATCAAAAAAATCATAAACTACCGTTTGCCAGCGATGTTGGACATATTGCTATGGGCGAAAAGGAAAGATGTTCGAGTGTCAGATGATCGCCTTTCTCGTCTTCTATACACGGACGAAGACGATGAGGCTTCAATCCGTCTTCACTATCACATCAAAGATGCAGATCGACCACTTGCTATGAAAGCTGCAACAATGGACTTCGCCAAGCAGTTCAATTTTTTCATGAATCGAAATCCACACCTAAAAAACATGAGAGTTTCAGATGTGATGAAACTCTCTGATTCCAACTAATCGTAACTCCACGACACCTAGATCTACAGGGCTACTCATTGCCCTGTGGTTCGGAAGCTCGCTCCTTTTTTATTCCGACAGTTCGTATAGTCATTTCATTGAAACGAACAAGAGGAAATATGAAATGAACAACAAAAGCACTCGTCTAATACGTCTTCCTGAAGTCCTCTTGAGAACTGGTTACGGAAAAGCCTGGATCTATCGGCTCATCAGCGAAGGGCGTTTCCCAACTCAAATTAAAATCGGCTCACGGTCTATAGCTTTTATTGAAAGTGAAATTGATGATTGGATTCAAGCAACAATAGATGAAACAAGAAAAAACGCTGCTTAAAACTAATTCTATTAAAGGATAGAGAAAATGGGAATATTCACAGAAAATGTAAAGTTTGAATGATAAATACAGGGTTAAACTTTACAAAATACTTTACGAAAACATTGAGTGTCTTATTCTACTTAGGTTTGACACTCGTTTCTAAGTATTAGGTGTACATAATATATACTAGATCTACCAGATGATAAATTGTAATTTTTTAAATCGTTATATATTGATTTGCATATAATTTTAAGAATATTCTCTTTAATTTTTTTTGTAAATTTAAAAACCGTCTATTACTAATATATTAGAACTATACTTTTTGTAAACTTTAGGAGGAATATATGTGTAGTATTTGCGTGGATTCATTTATGTTTGAAAATGGTGAAAGATATTGTCATATTGTTGATAAAGAAACAGGGGAACCACTTTTTTATCCTAATCTGTATATAACAACACAAGTCAGGAATCGTTCTGAGTCAATATCAACAATGAAAGTGATAGCAGGCAACATTTCATTGCTATATCGCTTTTTTGACAATAAGAACATTGAGATTGACGAAAGAATTCAGAAGATGATATTTCTGACTCCTAATGAAATCGATGACTTGATAGAGTATACATCGATCAATTTCAAGAAAGCAAAACCTAACAGTTTTAAAGATATTGCTGTTAAAATTCCAACTAGATATTTCAGGGTAACAACAATTGCTAACTATCTAGAATGGTTATGCAAAATTCATCTTTCTCTTTCAAGCCAGAAAGATAAGATTAAAGAGATACAGATTTTCATTAAAAACATAAAAAGAAAACAGCCAAGGAACAACAGTAAATATAATATGAATATTGAAAAAAGTTTAGATGAAAATCAACTTGATTCCTTATTTAACATGCTTGCACCCGGTAGTAATTCAAACCCATTTTCAATAAATGTACAAAAAAGGAATAATCTGATATTTCTGTTGCTTCACTCATTTGGCATTAGAGTTGGTGAGCTTTTGAATTTAAGGATTAGCGATATAAATTTTTCAGAATCAACAATCTCTATAAGAAGAAGACCTAATGATAGATCAGATCCACGAGTATACCAGCCATTGGTTAAAACTTGTGAGAGAAAGCTGAGTGTTGATACAACACTAATGCTGGAAATTTCAGACTATATTTTAAATGATAGACGTAAAATTAAAAACGCGAAAAAGAACGATTTTCTTTTTGTTACTTACAAGGAAGGCCGAACCCAGGGACAACCTCTATCATTTTCCTCCTATCATAAAATAGTCAGCGTTGTTCGACAATCATCTTCACTTTTAGATGGATTGACAGGTCATAAACTTAGACATACTTGGAACTATGAGTTTTCGAAAGCAATAGATGAAATAGGGGGCATCTCAGATGAAAAGGAACAGCAAATCCGTTCTTACCTAATGGGATGGAGACCGGGTTCAGACACTTCATTAATCTATAATCGCAGGCATATTGTCGAAATTTCGAAAAAGACATCAATTGATCTTCAAAAGACACTATTTAAAGGAATGTGTAATGAATAATATTATGCAAAACAATAAAAATCTAGAATCTAATGAAGGTAAAACCATTATCGTCCAGAGGGTATTAGGTTTAGATGAGAACAGTAAAATAAGTATTAGCAATTTAATCGAGATTATGAATGTAAACTTGCTTAATGGATTCATAAATACATTGCAGCAATATGCTTGTAGTAATAGTCGTTCTTACGTAAAAACCATAATTAATCATATGGTGCATTTCATTAAGAACATACAGCCAGAAAGCATTAATGATAAGGCAGTGATTCAATATAAAGATATCCACCCTACAAATTTACGGGTTTTAAGACCATTTATTATTAAATGGTTCGAGTTTGGATATCCTGGAGTTGATGAAAATGCAGTTGAGTTATTGAAACACTTCGATCTTAAAATAAAGAAATTTGGGCAGGCAGTTTTGCAAGACGACCCGAATGTAGGACCATTAACTAAACATGAGCTTGATTCATTGATCAAAGCTATAACTAATGCGTATGGCAAAGGGGAATTATCATTATCAGATTATGCGATATCGTTATTAATTAGCATGACAGGAAGAAGGCCACAGCAGTTAGTTCTGTTAAAATATAAAGATATTAAAAAAAAGAATATAAGTGGCGATTTAACTGAATTCTTAATTAGTATGCCAAGAGTTAAACAACGAGATGTACAACAACAATATCGGGATATTGCTATAATCCCGCACCTGGCTTCGATTATAGTTAAGCAAGCCAATGATTCAGTTGGTCTTGTTGAGAAAGCTCTTGGCATGTCTCTTGATGATAAGGTTAAAGGAGAAATTCCTATATTTCTAAACAAGCAAAGCCTCTGCAAGTTAGAGAAAACAAAAAATATATTTGAGCTAACTAATAATGATGTATTAAATGCAAAGCCTTCAATAGCCCATGCTGCATTAACTAGAATAGTTAAATTTGAAAATTTAATTTCAAGTCGGACAGGTTTGTTACTAAAAATTAATCCAAGAAGACTTCGTCATACGATAGCGACACTGCTGGCTCAGGATGGTCATGATGCCAGCGTCATTGCCGAATTGCTTGACCACTCTTCGACTTCAAGTGTTGGGATTTATATTAAGAACTTAGCCGATAGTGCAGAAAGGATAGATAATGCTGTTACAAAGCAACTTTCATTTTTAGCAGATATTTTTATGTATGGGATGAAATCGAAAAAAGACCTGGCTTTTAAGTTTTTCTCGAAAAAAATATGTCAAGCGCAAAATTCAGATTACCCTTGTGATCAATGTCCTTTTTTTATCCCATTTGAAGATATTAAGGATAACAGTTAATGAATAATATCGTTTTGTTTAAATCTAAATATTCAATAAATGTGGAGGATAATTATAATAACTTCATAAAATTTTGCCATTATAAATTGATTGGATTTACTCAAATTAAAGATTGGGATAACTGTGTGTGGAAAGGAGTTACGACATTTAGGAAGATCGGCGTGGGGTGTAAAAAATTCAGTTCTGCAGATGCAATGCATGACGAGTTTGCTAATTTTGCTAAATCATACATTAAGTATCAACACTCACTAAAACCGCTAAAGAGCTATGGATCTGTGATGATGGCATTGAGGTGTCTTGAACAAGCACTTTTGCAGATTTGTAGTAATGGTTTCATTTATAATGTTACAACCATAATTTTTGATGAAGCAATGCAAATCGGAAGAAAACATTTCAAGGGTAATGTTTTGGCACAATGTGGAACACAGCTTGAAAGATTATCCAATTTCCTTTACGAACATAATCTTGTAAAAGCTGGCTATATAGCTTGGAAAAATTCGGTAAAACAAAAAGTTAAAAATAATTATATTCCAGTCATAGATGACTATCAAAGAAAAGATAAATTGCCCAATGAGTCTGCGTTATTAGCTATTGCAGATATCTTTTCAAAAGATGATGATGTAATGAGCCAAAGAGATATGTTTACAAGTTCAGTATTTGCGCTTCTCCTCTGTTGTCCAAGCCGAATTTCTGAGATTTTAGCTTTACCTGCTGATTGTGAAATTATCCAGCAAGATAGCAAGGGAATTGAAAGATATGCTTTGAGATTTTATTCAGTTAAGGGATATGGGCCTAATATAAAGTGGATTCCACAAGTTATGGTGCCAGTTGCAAAGAAGGCTGTCAGAAGGCTACGTCATCTCTCTCGAAATGCAAGGTCACTGGCTATATGGTGCGAAGATCACCCTGACGAGTTTTATCGACATGAACTGTGTCCATTGGTCGATGAAAAAGATAAATTAACAGTTGAGCAGGTCTGCCATGCATTGGGATATCCTTTGCATGACAAAAAAGCATGTATATTGAAAGTTAAAAGGACGAGTCTTGATGGCAATAAGACCTTCCTTAATTCAAGTGATTACGCATACACATTGACTGAACTATGGAAAATGATTCGTTCAGGATTTAGCCTAAATTTCCCATGGTTTGATAAAGAAAAATCTATAAAATATAGTAATGCATTATGTTTACTTAATGATAATCAGCTTGTTTTGTCACGAATGACGAATATCTATTCTCTGTATAAACCTACTAAAGGATTCTTTTCCGTTGATATGCAATGGAAAGAAAGTCATGAGTATGGTTATAAAAATATCTTTGCTCGATATGGTTTCTTTGATGAGGAAGGAAAGCCACTACTCATTCGTTCACACCAGCCAAGACATCTTTTAAACACAATTGCTCATTACGGTGAAATGTCGGAATTAGATATCTCTAAATGGTCTGGTCGAGTCAATGTAAATCAGAATCGTGTTTATAACCATGTCTCAGAAGAAGAGATGGTGGAAAAAGTTGGATCTATTAATTTTCATGTAAACTCTTACTGCCATAAGGAGCCGATTTCATCTTCGGTATTAGCTGTGAATTTGAATGATGTTCAGCATGGAGCACTACATTTGACAGAACGCGGTTATTGTATACATGATTATGCAATTCTACCTTGTGAAAAAATCAATCAATATATCGAGACATGCAATCAATTAAAAGAGCTAAAACCGGCTGATAAGAATAGGCTTATCGTCATCAGAGATAGAATAATAAAATTTAAGGGGGCAACTCAAGTAGCATTTGAAAATGGTGAGTATGGTGCTGACAAATGGCTCAAACATCATGATGCTAATTTGAGCAGGATAAACAGTCTATTAGATAACTAAAATAGGAAATTCACATGGCAAAACATTTGAGTAATAACGAGATAAAGGCGATAACAAACATTATAAAAACGTGGGATGGAAAAATCACTTGGGATAATTTGTGTGAGTCAATACACAAGAAATTAAGCAGAACCATAACAAGGCAATCACTAAGTTCACATAATGAAGTTGTTGAAGCGTATAGAATTAAAAAGAATATACTAAATTTGAAAGCGTCTGATTTAAAGAAACCAGCAAATTTAGCTATTGCTGCACAGCAAATATTAAATCTTAAAGCTGAGAACGATGCATTAAAAAGCCAAAACAAAAGGTATAAGGAACAGTTTACCCGTTGGCAGTATAATGCTTACAGGCATGGTGTTTCACCTGAGAACTTGAATCAACCATTTAATCAAAAGTAAATAATAATGATTGAGTTAGTATGATGATATTTTTGTTATTTATTTTTAGGTTGATAGGTTTTACCTATTGACAATTGCGCTAAAGCTGATAATTATTTAATTAAGTCAGGAAGACAAAACTATTGCAAGGATGCAATTTATGGATAATAAAATAGATTCTCTAACAAGAGAAGAACAGCTAATCATGCTCATCGATAAATATATCAATGACACGTATAACCCAGAAGATGAAATATTCACATATAAGTTGTATTTGGTTTTTGTCGGGTATCATCTTAAGTATTTCTACCCAAATTCTCAGTATTGCTGTTCAACTAAAAACATTGATAATATTATGCAGATGTTCTGTTGCGTATTTAAATGTCTAAAAGGCAACCTTATAAAAGAACTACCACATAAAGAGGTGCTTTTCTTTCAGTTAAATACATTGATAGATTACATTGAAGGGAATCAGGTGAGGTTAGAGCAAGTATACGTTGAATTGAAAGCTCAGTATGAGAAGCGTGAGATAAGCAGAGGGATTCTAAATAAGGGAAGTGCGAGAAAGAGAGCAAGGTTGTGATTATTTAGAAAAAAAAGCTCCCAGAAGGGAGCTTTTTTAAGGGAATTAATCATTAATTGCCGATCACTTTCCAACCATCGTCAGTTTTGAGTAATCTAACAGGGGTAGTTCTGTTTTGATTGTTAATACTTATTTCAGCATTGCATTTGTAACTTTTATCAGATTCTTTTGCACAATCAATTTTCTTAACAGAGTTTAGCGTTCTAAGCATTGCTTCCGGAGCATTTGGGTTAATGGCTCGAACTGCAGAATTCCCACTCTCTATAGACTTGTTTAATGCATTTGAAATATCATTTTCTGAGGGCTCGCTATCGCACCCTGCAAGCAGGAAAGAAGAAATTATGACTGCTGCAACAAAAGTATATTTTTTCATTTTATTTTCCACATAGATATTTTTTAACCACGTTTAAACTTATCTCGATGAATCTTCGATGTTTACCAATCTGAAGTAAAAACGTTTGTACCGATCGATGGCTTACTTGTGATAGCTATAACCTATCAAAAATAAATTATCGATCTGTTAAACCGATCAATCAATCTCGTGAAATCAATGGATTAATCCCTACTTTCGATATGGTTGCTTTCAGGCCGATGAAATTGGTTGTTATCTTTGTTGTTTAAGATTTGCAGTAAACTGAGAACGAACAGGAGGGGGAAAGCGGTGAACAGTGAAGATGTTCTTAAAGTTTCTGACTGGATACAATAAAGAGAAACCTATTTTTTTCAATAAGTTAATCAATAAGAGCCATGAGTTAAAACGAGTAACGTTTGCAGATTTACTTCTTTGTGAATTTTGTAAATCGAAAACGGCCTTGATTATGCGTTTGCGTTTATCCTCCTTAACATCAATTTTTGAATCGAGAGAAGCAATTTTTTCAGAAATACTTAGTGTTTCTTTCTGTCTATACGACAAAATCCTTGCAGGAGCAGGAGCAGGAGCAGGAGCAGGAGCAGGAGCAGGAGCAGGAGCAGGAGCAGGAGCAGGAGCAGGAGCCTCTTTTGTAGATATGCTGGCTCTTAGACCCTGTAAGTGTTCTGCGTTGTAGTTAAGTCGTTTTTGAAGATTGGCCCAGGAGTAGCTCTTGCCCAATTGTGAGGCTTTGAACGCGATGCCATTATATTCAAAAGAGAACCCGTTCATTTTTCCGGTAGAGGCAACATTTGCATTCCAGATTACGTTTTCGTCACCAAGCCTGTTAATAAAAGTTTGAAGATCTGGATTGTCGATTAAACTTTTATCAAGTATGAACTGCAGCGATTTCTTAGGGCAGGGTGAAGACGTTCGTGCTTCAAGCATCTCTTCGCTACGGGATAACTTCTTCCGCTTCGGTTGTGCCGGTTTGGTTGAAGATGCTGCTTTGGTAATAGTAAGGCCATTAACGATTTCAAGTTCACTAATGATACGAGTGCTGATGAGATTTTCGTTCTTGCCCAGGTAAAGCTTACCGGCACTGAGATTTATGCGGCTTGCGATGATATGTATGTGCTGGCCTGCTGAATCATCATGTAGGACATAGCAACGAAGATGCGTTTCTGAGAAGCCCATGCGTTGCATGTAGTCGTCTGCGAACATAACCCATTTGTCTTTTGACAGTGATTCACCTGCAGGTAAACGAAGCGAGTTATGCCAAACTGGTTTGGCAACGTCTGGGCGAAGCTGTTTGCTTGTATCGAATTCAGCGATTAGTCCAATGGCAGAGTCGCTCAACAGGTTCCCGCCAATGACGGCTGGATCGCTTCCATGGTGGGTTCCAGCTTTTAATGCGTATAGGACTACACCAGCGAAGCTCTTACCTCTGCGTATCTTCTGCATTCCCTTCACGAGGGACACTCCAGAAATCTGCTCTTAGCAAGTTGCAGCGGAGCTCTTCCAGTTGTCGCTTAACAGCGAATAATTCAGTATGAGTAAGCTGGCTTTCTTTGCTCTTGCTATCAATATGGAGAGCAATACGATTTAGCTTTTGTGATATTTCAGAAAATGCCTTCCACGCTTCGGTATTAATAGCGGGTATAATGGGGGGTAATTTTTGGAGGGATGCCATGCGAAGCCATTCACCTTTTGCGTAATTACCTCTTAGGGTGTTCAGCTTGCTCAATTCTGCGTTATTAAGCCGGACACTGACACAATGGGTTCTAAGTGTTCCTGGTATCAGATCGGTAAGATTTGAGGATTTTTTAATTACGGGGGCTATACTTTTGGCAATGTGAGGCATTGATAATTGTTTTTCCATATGAACTCCTTTTCATATCTGGAATTGAACATTCAATTACATCATTATTACTATTTCATCTCTTTGTCAATAGAGTGCTGGTCTTTATTGCTGATACGATAATAGATAATTTAAAAAGAGGAAAGCCCAATAAGCACCTTTCCTCATTCGAATCGCTAAACATTAATCTCAACCACTATCTATAAAGCTTAGTGATCTTGGTTTTGTTATTCGTGATTTATTTATCAATTAAGAAATTTTATTGTTTTCTAAATTGACCGTGTTTATCAGCCGGTTTTCTATTTCTTTCTCTATGGATGTTTATTTCATATCCTTTGTTTTCTGCCCAAGCAATTGCTTGCTGCTGCGTATCGCATTCATGCAAAATATTCTCAGTTTTCTCTTCTTCAACTGCATTGTGTATGTTTGGTGTCCATCCAGCAGGGCTTTTAACCTTGACGATATCAACTTTCTTAGTCATTTCTACAATCCTTAAAGTAAGTTTCCAAGCGATCTTTAATTTAGAAAGGTTTTTCAACATATCTAGTTATGAACTTTTTGTTCAAATTTTGTGTGATATAGATCGCGAAAATATGATTTATATTCCATTAACACATAATGTTAGCAAATAGTTAATTATATGTTTGCCATCCGTTATCAATGTTTCGATAGCATAGATTTTTCTGAAAGGAGGTTGATAAAAGAGTGACTCATTAACTATGCATTAGTAAGGACGAAGACTTGACTACTGACCCTACTTCAAGGATCAGGTCACATTTATTAGATTGACCTACATCATAATTAAATAGCGAGTGAGCCTCTAATTTCTCATCGACTCCTCCATCATAGCTGCCGATAATATTTCCAGGGTTGCAGATTATCGGCGAAGAAAATATATATATATCAATGCCTAAGAAGCAGATGAATCGGCTCTTTTCCAAAAACGATCAGAGTAAATCAGAAGTATCAGGCAAAGGACTAAAACTATGATGAAAATATTAACTGCTTTATGTTAAAAGGTACTGAATGACTGACCATAAAATATACAGAGTAAATGCAATCTGTATCACCTTAAATGGACGTCTAACATAACGCCATTCATGGCGTTCTCTCGCGTTGGCTTTTGAGATTGAAGCTTCTAAATTTGGTTTTTTTTTCTTCTTTTCCGCAGTTCAGCATAGCCCCAAAGTGAAAGAAGGGTTATCACCACTATCTTAAGAAGCACTGAGCTGTCTATATTGAAATGTGTTTCCCAACTCCAATTAGTATTGTTCATCCTTTCAGACCTTTTATCTTTTTTTCATGAAAGCGAAGATTTATAGCAAGTAATAACTTGCATATCTACTCAATAGAAATTGTTAATGAAAATGCTTAGCTGTGATCGTGTTCTGAACAATTGGCCTAATAATGCCATGTTAGTGCAGGGTAAATGGCCTATCAGCCCTTTTTTAGGACGATGGCTGTCATCTAAGGTAGCAGGGGGGCTCATAGGCTAAAAGAGATAATTTTCTGAACCATACAGTAGGCATTCTAAAGGCTGCATTTTAGTATCTTTGAATAATTCGTCTCGGACGGAAGCAAAAAACTCTCGAAAGCTTTACTCGCAGGAGAGTGTGGCAGCGTGAACAACGCATACGAAAGGTTAACTCCAAACAGATGGTTTTATACTCTAAAAGCTTTGGTAAAGCGTTAGAGTAATCTCAAGGTGAATTTACAAATATTTACATATTTAAAGTTAACTTTATATTTCGTTACGAGTAGCTTACACAAAAAGCACCATTGACCTTCTTTGTATCGCTTACATTGTGGCATCAATTTATATTTCTCCAGGGAGGAGATGTGTCAATGCTATCTGCCAAAACCTCAAGTCACGAAAAAAGTTTTCTGAAAATCGTTTTGAATAATGACTATTTTTATACACTGAGGATACTGAGATTCTTAGTTGTTACTCTAATGGGATCTTATTCACCTATTGGTTACAGTTTTACTGGAATAGACATACCTGATATCAAACCTTTTCAGGAAAAATCCGTCATTGTTCAGAAGGGAAATGTTGTCTACTTTGATGGTCTTATATCAAAACAATCTTTTACAACACTAAGTAATTTCCCACACCCAGATAAAATTGAATCCATTTCAATCAATAGTATGGGAGGTGACGTTGAAGCTGCTCTCGATATAGCTGATTGGATGTGGGAAAATCATATTAATATAACAATTCGTACTGTTTGCGCATCTGCTTGCGCAAATTATCTATTTCCTGCTGCAAGAAATAAATTCATAGGAAAAGATTCTTACCTATTACTGCACGGTGGTGTAAACAGTCCTGAAAAAGAGTTTCAGCTGGATACGAATAAGGATTTTTCGAGAAATAGCTTCTTTGAGTCCCCAGAAGTAAAGAAAATCAAATCTAGAGAACTGATTTTTTACCATAAAATTAATGTTGACTCTAAATACCCTTATTGCCCACAGTTAGAAGAGAATTATTCAGATAAATTTCCGGAAAAGTGGTTTTCATATGAACCCCTTTCTCTTGAAAAATTTGGCATATCCAATATCCATTATGCCAACTCACCTTCTCAATGGATTTTATTGATGAGAAGTAAAAATGTTATTTTCGCAAACAATTGTAATTAGGAGATTCGATAATGCGCGAGCTTTCAACAGTTGAAATGAACGTTGTAGCAGGTGGTTTTTCAATTGGGAGTTGCTCCATAGGGGGCAGTTACACAAGTCATTCTGACGGGCATGGTGGAACTTCCACCTCAGTAAGTTTTCATGCAGGATGTGGAGTTAATGCCCCTGACGTGAATGGCACTGCATCTAACGGTAGAAATGGTAGCAGTAACAACAATGGTAATCGTGGCAATCAAAGTTCGCAAAGAGGCGGCGGCAAAAACCGTTGATTAATAGTTATATAACGGCAGCTTTCAAGTTGCCGTTTTTCGTAGCCTTAAATAATATTTTTTTACATAAAATAGCGCGCTTAATATTAATGACTAAGAAATCTTTTTATAATGAGGCGGCGCTAACTTATCGCGCTCAAGCATGGGCAGGACATGCTCTGTTAACAAAGGGATTGCCTGCTTGGTTTATACTATGCTTCACCGTTATATTTTTTTCTGCCCTGACTCTGCTTCTGAGTCAAGGTTCTTATACCCGAAAAATTACAGTGAGTGGTGAATTGCTGTCTGTTCCTCGTGCCGTACATATTATTGCACCTTCACAAGGATTTGTTATAACCCAATTTGTAACGGCAGGAGATAAAGTTAAGAAAGGGCAATCTCTTTATGCTATCGATGTTAGCAAGATGACTCGCAGTGGTGTAGTAAGTGTTCAGCAGCGTCATAATACAGAGGATCAGATTAAAAATGCTGACAATATAATTATTAGCTTAAAGCAAAGTAAAGTTGTAAATATTGCGGGGCTGGAGGCACAAAGAGATAGTTACAAAAAATCATTAATAAATTCTGGGAGCATGATTAAACAGGCTGGAGATGGTTTAAAAGAAATGAAGAGTAACATGGAAAGTTATAGGAAATATCAGCATGACGGCCTAATTACACGCGACCAACTCTCTCAGCAATCATCTATCTTTTATCAGCAGCAAAATGATTTGCTGACACTAAGCACACAGCGTGAACAAAATGAATTACAGGTAATTTCACTTGAAAACGAGATACGCACTCGTGCAAGCGATTATGAAAATGAAATTTTACGCATGGAAATGAAAAAAAATGAACTCACGCGTCAGTTATCTGAAGATGACGCAGCTAGTGAAATCATCGTTACTTCTCCTGTAAGCGGCAGGGTTGATAGCACAAACATGACGGTGGGACAGTCTACCAGCCAGGGCGATGCCTTAGCGCAAATTATTCCTGGTGGAGCACCTCACTGGGAACTTATTATGTGGATACCAGACAATGCTGCCCCTTTCGTTCGCATTGGCCAGCCTGTCAAAATTCATTACAGCGCCTTTCCTACAGAGAAATTTGGTTATTTCCCCGGATATGTTTCTGAAATATCATCATCACCATCTACTTACCGTGAACGCGGTGGAGATGCAAACAATACACTCCCGGTGGAAAATAACCCTCAAAACTGGTATCGGTTGGTCATAATACCCGATCTCAAAAACTTCATCTGGCAAGGTCGTCAAATCAGGCCTGGTAATGGATTACGCGCAGATTGCACATTGTCTCTGGAAAAAAGGCAGCTGTGGCAATGGATACTATCCCCATTATTTGAACTAAGCCAAAGTCTAAAGGGGGAAGATAATGAATAACGAATTGCTTAATTGGCTGCAGCGTAATCTGAATTTCTCATTGCGTCAGCGACTCTCTGTTGTCTTACAGACAGAAAATGCTGAGTGTGGACTCGCATGTATAGCAATGGTCGCCGGCTGGCATGGGCATCACACAGACTTGTTTTCTTTGAGAAGTCTGGGGGGGTTGTCATCACGTGGTGCTACTCTGGGAACTCTCTATGAAATAGCTAGTGATATAGGCTTAAGTGGTAGAGCATTATCACTGGAGGCCGAAGAACTGTCTCAACTGCAACTGCCTTGTATACTTCACTGGGACTTCAACCATTTCGTGGTTCTCGACAGGTTATCAACTAACTCTGCAGTAATTCACGATCCTGCGACAGGTAGACGTGAAATCAGTTTGACAATGTTGATGCAGCATTTTACTGGAGCGGCTTTGGAACTATGGCCTAACAGGACATTCACTTTTCGGAAAAAAATAAGGCGAGTCAAACCACTTGAACTTATGCGAGGGATAAGTGGATTTATTCCTGCATTAGCAAAGGTATTTTTACTTTCACTAATGATTGAATCAGTAAGTTTGTTACTTCCTGTAGGAACACAGATAGCTCTGGATCACGTAATTCCTTCTTCGGACAAAAGCCTTTTAGAGCTTGTAATTCTATCACTGTTAGTAATGGTTTTGCTTCAGACCGGGCTTAATTTGATACGGTCATGGACAGTAATGGTTACTGATGCGTTGACAGATGTTCAATGGAAGGATGGTTTATTAAAAAATTTACTTAACTTACCTTTAGTGTGGTTTGAAAAGCGTAAAGTGGGGGATGTCCAATCGCGTTTTTCCTCACTTGATGTAATACGAGATAGCTTTATCAACGACATTACGGGGAGCATTATCGATGGGATTATGCTTGTTGGGGCTTTACTCCTACTTATGGCATATGGAGGAGTTTTACTCAGTTCAATAGTCTTAGGCTTTGTATTACTCTCTTTGGCTATGCGAATCGTAACTTTCCCCAGATATCGACAACTAGCGGAAGAGCAGATAATTAAAAATGCAGCAGTAAGTTCGCATTTCACGGAGTCCCTTTACGCCATTGCTACAATTCGTGCTCAAGGCTTACAAGAAAAGAGACGTCGAAACTGGCTGACTCTCGAAGTTAATGCTACTAATGCAGGTATCAATCGTAGACGTTTCAACGTTTTCTATGATGCTGTAAGTAGTCTTTTAGGCGCAGTCGATAATATTGTAATTCTCTGGCTAGGCGTAATGGCAGTGCTCACACATCAGCTATCTGTTGGGGCGTTTGTTGCATTTGGAACCTACAGGGAAATTTTTACAAACAGAGCTATGTCTTTAACTGACATGTCCCTACGGCTCCGTATGCTCAGATTACACTGCGAGCGCATAGCTGACATAACGCATTCTGAGACAGAAATAAAGGGGACTTTATCCAATCTGTATCAGTCTGGGAAAGCAATAAAGCTTGAAGCCTCTGGCCTTTCATTCCGCCATGATCCTCGAAGTCCTCATGTTTTTTTTAACATTAATCTAACTATTGAAGCAGGGGAGAGTGTTGCTATTACGGGGCAATCTGGATGTGGCAAAACTACGTTGATGAAAGTACTTTCTGGCTTGATTACCCCAAGTGAAGGTAGAGTTTTTGCCGATGGTAAGGATATTAATATTAGCGGCATCGATAATTATCGCCGAGCTGTTTCATGCATTTTGCAGGAAGATAGGCTGTTGGCAGGCTCTTTAAGAGAAAATATCGCAGGATTTAGTGAATCTGTTGACGAAAGCTGGTTACATCAGTGCTCTCGAATGAGTAACATTCACGATGATATAATTTCCTTGCCAATGGGATATGACACTCTTGTAGGGGAGCTGGGGGAGGGGTTATCCGGTGGACAGCGTCAGCGACTATTTATTGCCCGGGCTTTATATCGACGGCCATCAATAATTTTTATGGACGAGGCTACTAGTCATCTGGACGAAAAAAATGAGCGTGAGATTAATCATACTATTTCTAATCTAGATATCACCAGAATAATCATTGCCCATCGTCAATCCACTATTGCATCCGCAGATAGAATTATTAATTTAAGTGAGATTTAATCATTATAATGAGGCGTTATGTTTGTAAACTATATAACTCAAAGATGCTTACATATAAGATTTGGGGATAGAATTTAAATAGTACGGAGGAAGATCTGAGAGTCCGAATTTAAACCTATCAACGTGATCTACTACGAAAATACTGCTTTAAAAGTACACTTTAACGCTTCAACCATTACGAGCAGTAGGTGATATATAATTTAAATAACTATCACTGGCGGAACTATGAATTCCGATGCATTCCTGGCACTAAGTATGTGAGTTAGAAATATGAAGGAGAACGGTGTACTCTTTGCCAATTTAGGCGCATATAAGTCCAAATTGGAGGATGTAAATTCAATTACTTCAAGATTCAAGATTATTGAGAGATGTAAAAATACATTGCAAATTTTTTGGAAAAAATGAGGGGGTGTGAAACAGTGAAAATCAAGAATTTCTGCGAATAAGTATTCTCTTAAATTTGAAATCTTAAAATAATCTATCATTTCGACCTTGATGACCGCTGGAAACTCACGTTTCTAGCGTAGAATAGTCAGTAAAATACATCTTCGCATCACATCTTACATCAAATCCTCCTGAATAATTTGGGACTATCTCTTTTCCTTTTCAATCATAGAGCAGAAAAGCAAGGCTACTCAGAGAAGCGGAGCTTCGGAGAGTTAGCCCTTGCTTAAGTAGTGATTTGACAAAAAATTTAAAACAAATATAAATATAATAAAAGGAGATGAATATGAAAAAAACAAAAGAAGAGGCTGTGAAAATAATTATTGGTTTGGTTGTGCTACTGTCCTTAGTATCTATTAATGTATTCGGAATTACATATGATGCACATCATAATAAGAGTGATGATTATATATTGACTGTTTTTTCAGAATTGAATCTTGTGTTTATTATAACTTTCGGGCCAGCAATTTACACAATGATCATTGCTTATATTTGTGGGATGCTTAAAAAGTAAATCACCATAAGTATTTCTTTATTTTTTCATTTATTAACCTTTCCCTGTTGATGTTTTTCTTGACGACAATTATTTTTATAACCTCATCATAAAGGTCACTTGAAGTGGCTAAAGCCTTAGCTAGAGCACACATAGACAACGTAATTAATAATGAATATCCAGCTCTATTTGTGAAAAGAATATCAAAAAAATTATCATGTATCGTTCCTTTACTTAGTATCGATAACATATTTTCAACTATTTTAGGAAAAGTATAAATTACATACTTAAGCATTAAAACAGAAGCCGTCCAGAATAGTACTGAGTCATAAACTAATTTAATTGTTGTTTTGTGTCTTTTATATAATAAAAATATAGGGATGCTTCCTAATAATGCTGGGAGAATTAATGCGATGGCATAGTGTTTATTCAATATGAGATATTCAATGAATATATTAAGAAGACAAGTGAATAGTATAGTAAGGAATATTAATAGTGTTTGTGTGACATATTTATTCAATTGTGAAACATTAATCATGTATATCTCCAAATTACTGATGATTATTTTTTGATATTATAGGGGGGGATACCCATGCTATTGATAGCTCATGAAATTTATGAGGCCTCATCTGAAAGTTATTTGTAGAGGCCATATATTTCATTATGCTTAAGGTTAAGTTAGAAGTTTTCCGATACTTTATCAAAAACATTATTTGTTGATATGAATATTCCAAGCTCGTCGTATGGATTACCATAAGCAGAAGCAGATAACCAATTTAGGCTGGATATTAGAATATTGTGGTTATCCCAAGATAATATCTTCGCATGAGATATAGGATCTTTCTTTTTATCTAAAAAAATCCCATTTATTCTAAGTGAACTACTTATTTCTTCAAGTTGTTGAATGTTCATGCCACCACTAAGTGAAGAATAATACATGCTTATACGTAATTCACTATTGGCATTTATAGAGCTTATTAATGGTGTTAAAATTGGTCTTTCTGCATTATTGCTTATTCTGTGGCTTGCAATAAATATTGATTCCTTGGCATTATCTCTTGCATCTAATACGTAGTCATGGTGCTCGTTTTTGGTGACAATTTTAATTTTCACATTTTTAGAGTTTTCGGTGGATAAATTAATAAAAGTTTTTTTCAACTCATATGAGATGGCTGAAATAGACTTGCTTAAATTATTTGATACCCTGGATTTTCCTTTTGCTATTACGCTCAAGATGTCCAACACTTCGGTGGTGAGGGCAATATTTGTTAGAAAAACTGAGCACTCATATCGATTGAATCCACTCGCTAACCAATTGCATGAACCTATGGTAGAACAATATCCATAGTTCATTGTGTCACATACTATCACTTTTGCATGTGAACCTGTTGGATCTGAATGTATAGTAAAGAGTGAAGTTAAACCAAGTTTTACTATTTCTTCTCTATAAACATTAAGCCCATTTAGAAATTGATTATAACTCCCAATATTTCTATCATCATCGGGTTCTTCTTGGCCCCATAAGATATCGACCTGGACACCTCTTTGTGCAGAGTTAATTAATTTTTGAAAGATGGTTTGAAAATTCTTTAACTGTATAAAAGTTGAGTGGATGATAATTCTGCTAACAGCACTATCTATCATAGTTATCAGATGGTCGCGATGGTGATCAGCACCGGATATTATTTTGAATTCACTTTCATCAATGTAATGCTCTTCAAGTCGAGTTTCATGGGATTCAGTGTTATATTTGCTGATTTTCTGAATGTTGTTTAGTGAGGAGTTGATTTCTTTGTTTTCAATTCTTTTTGAATTAGCTGCTGCAATAATATCAGCAGCTAACTCTTTTGATATATCTGATGGCACACCAGTTATGTTATCTGCTTCATCGACCTGTGCTATTGCAAATGTTGTATTTTGATAATAAGGTCTATCACTAACTCTTTCTTCATATCCAATGACTTCTTCATCGGTATCCTCTACACAATTGAGAATGTCTGAGGAGAATGGAGAGTGCTTTGGATTTTTAATATTTAATTCTGTTGCAATAGAACCCTTGTTTTTAAGCAATTCAATAGCTCTTGGTTTGTAATAAATTTGATAGTTTTGATTTCTTGCATTGACCCGATAACACTTGGCTGTTTTGGGGTCAATTAAAAATTTCCTTGTAGACTCCATTGGTTCCCTTTCGTAAGGGAGTTCATCAAGATTTGCAATATTCTTTCCTGTTTCAGTAATTCTGAAGTGATATTTTGAACCTAACTCTACTAATTCAACCCACCCCAATTTCATAAAGGGTATTACAATTTCAATTATTAATCTCTGAGGAAGGTTAGATTGTGAAGATAATTCTTCAATAGGGTATGATTTATGACTGATTTCGAGAAGTAAGAAATGGTCTAAAGCTCCCCATCTATGACCTTTGAATATTTTAAACTTATGAACGCCAAAATGAAAAGGAACTTTTACATATATGTTTTTATTTTCCATGTTTTTTTCCTTTATCTCCAATTGGTTTTATTTCAATTGAAGCCAGTTTTCTTTGAGATAATGATAAATCTAATCGTTTTGTTAGTGTTGGTATAAAACTATATTCTTCCATATTTCCCATTGAGATCCTCTTCGACCAAGATTTAAGAAGATCGTATGAACCGATTATAATTAACTTATGTTTGGCTCGACTTAGTAAAACATTTATTCGACGTTGATCTGATAAAAATCCTAAAGCACTTTTGATAGTGCTTTTCCCATTGTTCCTTACTAACGATATTATAACAATATCTGCCTCACCTCCTTGAAATGAATCAACTGTAAGGCAATAACCATCATTGTCATCTGGGGGGATGAAATTATCTAACAAATTATTTAGGTTATTTTTTTTCCTTTCTATCTCTATATTCTTAGACATCAGGTTAACTTGTTTTGAATAAGGAGATAGTATAGCCAGTTTGATTTTTTTAAGTGGTGACGTATTTTTATTTATGTCTTTTAATATCGAAATTACTGCGTTGCATTCATTTCTATTTGACCATGTTGGTTCATGTTCTCCAACTCTACTACCCTTGACTTTTTGTACATCAGGCTGATTAACCCAGACTATCGCCGGAGTGTTTTTAAGCACAGATTCATTTTTTAAACTTATTAATGAATCAAAGTCCTCGCTAAGATATTTTTTTTCCTTTTCTTTGTCTGTAACTAACTTGTCTTCGTAAAAAACATTGGAAATTATCTCCGCTATATATGGATGCATACGATGCTGAACAGACAACATAGAAGATAACTTGTTTATTCGGATTTTCTCTTTACCAAATAATTTCTCGTGCTTTATGTCTTCTTGTTCATCAGCCAAAATAAGGGATTCAAATAAATTTACATATCTGGTCGCCCGTAACCCTATTTCTTTTGCTTGATTTTCATCGATTGAAGAAAAATGCCCATTCCTGATGAGTTCATTTTTTAATCTAAAATTATTTATGCTATCTACTTCTTCAAAAGTATTTGTTAGTTTTTTATTATTCACTAATATTTTTTTCAACTCTATTGATCTATATGGAGGTAATTGATGATGATCACCTATCATTAATCTACGGTAAGATAACAAAAGAGGACTAATTAGTTCTATACCTGTAACTTTTCCACTTTCTTCCATAATTGACCAATCAAATTGTGCTCTTTCTTTTATCATTCTTTCGACATAATCAGAATTAGTTGTGGCAAATATTAAGCTTGCTGATTTTATCAGTTGATTGATTAACGGGTATCTTTTTACAGGTGGTGATTTAAGTAAGTTAGTTATATCATTTTTAAGTTTGTGGTTGGATGAGTCTTTAAATAAATTGCTTTTTATAAATTTGTTTAAATATTCTAATCCAGTTTCATCTGCACTGTTTAATACAATATTATCTTCGCCCGTAACCTTGTTACATCTAACAATAATTAGGTCGTTGATATTACCTTCTTCTTTTGTTAAATCTTTGACTACTTCATGATAAAGATGTTGCACAGTTGCATGGCTCTGCGCAGTAAATAGTATTCTGCTATTTGGTTCTTCCTTGAATAGGTATTGTGAAAGCGCTTTTACTAAGTGAGTTTTACCAACCCCAGGCGGTCCCTGAACAAGGTTGATTGGTAAAGTTGATAATACTTTCTTGAAAACTTTTTGTTTTGATTCGTCTAATGAAGGAATTATATCTGCTGCAATAATTTCTTCATTACTCACTGATAGATGATACTGTGGAGATGTAATTACGTTCATCAATTCAACGTGGTTTTCGAGCATATCCAACGTATTAGCGTGTCTTGTTATTTGTCGCAGTGTTCCTTCGAGAGAATCTGGTACAATAAAAAAATCCTTCCAACTTGGTAAAGATTTTTTTGATATAAAACTGTAAACATCCCGTTTTTGTGAATCACAGTTATAACCATAAAACTCTAAAATAATCTCATCATCAACTCTACTGAAGTCTTTATTATTTACAAGGCTCCAAGAAAGTTTGTCATTATTTTCACTACTATTTATAATTTTTTCAAGCCTTACTGAAGGTGATTCAATTCCAAGAGATTTAGATAACCCTTCTGTTGATTCGTTATGCTTTGGTATAAATTTGAAAATCCATGAACCAACGTTATCTGGGGAATTTTCTTCACTGATGTTTTCTACAGGAAAAATCTCAGCTTTTGCGTATGCAATATTAGCAATATGTACTGCTGTTAATCCCTCCAATAACTTGAGATGTTCTTCATTTATCTTATTGTTAACGTTTACTATTTCTTTAAATAATATATCCCATGGCATTAAATTTAGTGATTCATCATTATTTGTTAAGAATTTTTTAGCGTCATAGTGAGTGAAGCACGATATGTTATTACTATTTACCTCAACGTAATTCTCTTTGTTAAAAAATCTATTAGGTAGCTCTAAATATGCATGTTGTGAATACCCTAATTCCCATGTTTTATCATTGGTTCGATAGTCAGTTTGGAATGGTGTGAGAACATAACATATTTCTTTTCCTTTCAATACTACTTCATGACGATTATTTTCTGTGTTTAAAAATAGAATGGGTGAATCAGATAAGTCATCACTCACTAATTGCTTAATTATTTCCGTGTCATTTCTTGATATAGTGAATTTATTTTTTTCATAGAAAATCTTTTGTATACAAAAAAATAAATCCTTTTTATCTTTACTATTATCTGATTGCTCATATTTAATGTTTATGGCTACGCCATGTATAATTTTTGTCTTTTTATAAAATTCGGTAAGTTCGTTAATTATACGTTCAATAGAATGTAGTATTTCCTTTTCACTGAGAAGTTCTTTAATAGCATTCTGTTGTATTGGCTGTATTCCTAAAAGACTACGGATGATTGCAACTTCGCTTATGGTTAGCCCGTGATTAGAGATAAAGTGTTCTGCAGTAAAATTAAGATTCTTAATCTGATTTAATTCTATTTTTAAAAATTTAGCTATTAATATACCTAAATTGATCCAGTCTGTAGCAAACGTCGATATTTTACCTTGCTCACCTACAGGTTTTATATTTGCTGTGGTCAAGGTTGGCATTCGAATTGACCACTCAAAACCTGTTAATTGAAAATCGTTATAATCATCAGATTCATAATCATAAGTCAGGATTGAGTCTTCATCTAAGTGACGATGTAATAACCCTTGTGCATGAAGTAAGCCAATAGCATTAGTAATTCTACATATGTTTTTCCAGAATCGGATTCTCACAGTTGGATCTTTTAAACGAGTCAACCAGTGACTGTTTCTTGGGAGGGATAATATTTTTCTATTAAGTAAGTATGAAGCTGGCACTCGTCCGTCAGAGTTCAAAACAAGATAGAAACCATCGTTTGTTTTTTTCGATTCAACAGGATTAACTATATAATCTCCAACTCCGGGATACCCTTTCAATCTTTGTAACTGTCGTAATTCATGCTGCCAAATATTCTCAAGGACTTGTTCGTCACTTGTAATGTCCCTTGGCCAATATTTTATAATATATATCTCACCCTCTTTTTGAGTAAGTATTAAATCTGGAATGTTTTTGTTTTTTCCTGATTTTAATATATTTTGTTCTATGATTTCATAATTATCTAATAGATGAGTATCATTCATATTTCAACCTTGTTCCAATATTCTTGTGTAAATTTTACTCGTGAAAGGTGTACGTTTTAAACGCTACCGCCCCAACATATGCAAGTACGCTGTATATCGTATTTATTGCTAACATGTAAATTCAGTATTTACAATGACTTAGGTTAATTTATTTGCTTTAGATCAAGAATATATTTACCAAATCTGATGGATTTTGTTGTCTGTATCTTTAATTTGCTGATCTTTATGTTTTTTTTATTTTAATCGTTTTGCGAACTCAAATGGAGTAACAGCACTTGTTTTACACTCGACAAGATAATCAGCGCACCATTGGGGCATCAGTTTCCTTTCTTCAAGATGTTCCGCTTTATGAATGTAAGCTGCTCGAACGGAACTCCGTTCTTGGTGGCTCATCTGACGCCCGACAGCATCTCTTGACCACAGCCCAGGCTCAATTAGAGCACTACATGCCATTGTTCGAAAACCATGCCCACACACTTCCGTTTTTGTATCGTAGCCCATAGAGCGAAGAGCCTTGTGACAGTGTTTTCACTGAATGGTTTGTCATTACGACTAAACCCTATGAACATAAGATCCTGATCAACAGTGATATTATGAAATTATTCGAGTAAGGTTTTGGCTAGTTTGCTCAACTTCACAAGGTGGGACATTTTCATTATGGAGTCTCTGCCACAATACTTAACCCTATCCCATTCTTGATGTTCTCCTGGGTGTCGTTTTTGAAATACACTTCAGACCAGCGAGCTAACCTCAGTTCACTTTAGCGGATGAAAGTTAGTAAAGTTAACTGAACTGCGATCAGTGTCATGCCTTTACCTTTTTACAGGCTTCAATTCTTCCTAAAAGCTCAGGAAGTTGTTCAAAGGGTAGGGCAGGACGATGAGTACTTTTAGGGGCGTTACAGCACCTGAAAGATCATAGGCTGGGTTTAGGTCAATCAAACCGTTATGGAGCGCATAATGATTTATGACGGTTATGTGTTGTTGTACACGCGAAGCAACTTCGTATATACATTAATGATATTTAGATGAATTACTTATTATCATTTTTGGCAATTAGCTTTCGATTGGTATACTCTTTCTTTCATAGACCTCAATCATTTTGTTAAGGAGTTAATGTTCGAAATTTTCTTTAATTCTATCAGCAATTCATTTTTGTTATCTAACAACCAATGTAATATTTTTGTATTCTCAAGTAGTTTCTGAATATGAGATTTCATAATGACCAGCCTAAGAGTGTTCTCTCCATAAGATTCTTTTAATTTTTCAGATTCAATATGGACTTGCGCCATTTCCCTTTCGAGACGATCTATTGTTTTTCGATGTCCTTCTTTATCATTTCCCTGTTGACCATCTACAAGTAAGTTAGGTTGAGTATTGTGTAGCAATGATATGGAAAATTTTTCGGAATAATTTTCCATGTTGTTCATTATACAAGCACATTCTATTTGTCTGATATTTTTCATTTTTCTCAGAACGTTAAAAGTGGCTTTTGGAACGTTTTGGTTCGCTAGTAAATTAACAACCTCAGGATCTATGCCGTCTAATAAGTTAATTTTACCTTTTAAAATATCAATTGATATACCCAATGCTTCGCTCAATTTTTCTATGGAAACACCTGACTTAAGTGCTTTCCTTATCATTTTTTGTTCCTGAATTATTGTAATTCGGCTTACTTTACTATTAGGTGTATAAGTGTCGTAAATGGTTGAGACTAAACAGATCGCTTCCGTTTCTCCTAACTCTTTTAGTGCCTCAATTCTGAGATGTCCATCAAGTATTTTAATTTTACCAAGTTTGCTATCTAAATAAACTACAATCGGTTCAATTATTCCTATGCTGTTTATTGATTTTTTAATTTGAAGGTATTTTTTGCTGTTTTTAACATTTATGGGTGGTTTCTTTGTCGGTATCAAATCATCTATCTTGAATTTCACAGAGTTTCTCTCAAAGCAATAGCTAACCATTTATTTGTCCTCAATGTTTTCTTTCTAATATTATTGATGGAATGTTTGTTAGTTTCTCGCTCTCAATGATTGCAAAAAACTCCTCGTTTTTCATTAGTTCAGTCATGATTTGCCTCGCAAGAATGATATTTTCCTCAATAAAATCAGCTTTATTTTTCAAGGAGCGATGTTCATCAATGTTATCCTGATATAATTTTGTAAGTTCATCTGTTGTCAGTTTTTTTTGAGACTTAGATTTTCCAAATGTACGGTTGAACACCCCCTTTAACCCTTCATTTCTAGAGTCTAAAATATCTCTTATTTTAGTTATGTTCTTACCTTTTATTTTGCCCTCATCGAATGCGTCAACGATTAGGTTCTGAGAATCATTAAAATCAGAACGTGCAATCTGCACAGCTAAATATAAAGGCATTTTCCCTGATTCTACTATTGAAAGAAGCTTACTCTCTCCTTTTTCTAATAATGTTGAGATGGAATTTATCCAACTTACTGTGCAACCAACAGTTTTGGCGATTTCCTTCTCGCTAAACCCCTCTAATTTCATCTCTTTTATTCTATAAAATTGTTCTCCCGCCCTAGGATTTATACGTGCGAAATTTTCTACTAAACTCATTATATAAGCACCTTCTTCATCTATATCTATAATAAATGCTGGTATAGACTCCTCATTAAGCTTGGATATTGATTCTAGTCTCCCTTGCCCACAAATTAGAGCGTATTTATATGTTTCATCATTTATTCTTCTAACAGTTATTGGTTTTCTTAATCCACTTTTATTGATGCTTTCCGTAATTTCATCATGTCTGAATTTACTTCTGGTTCTTGGATTTTCAATTTTGATTGATGATATTTTAATCATAGATATCTTGGTGTTCTCATCAGACATTACGCGGCCTTCTCTGTTGTTAATGGCATGAGCAATTTAAAGAAAAACTCAATATCATCAAAGCGGTATAACTCTAATAATAAAGGATTATTTTCTTTAATTTTAATTTCGTTTTCGAAACTTTCAATCGAAGGTAATATATAATAATCAACAGGTTCACTATTTGAAGAGTTCATTCTTACAATAATATTAAAATCTGACTTTAAATTACTTTCAAATCTTACCACCCATCTGAATTTTCCTGATTTCAGTTTGTGACATCTTGATAAAATTAAAGATAATTTCAATGAGTCATTTATTGTAATTTGCTTCTTTTTTTCATCTGTTCTGGGATATAAAGATACATTTTCTAGTCTTTCAAAAAAATCATTAATTACGTTACTATGCATTTCTCTTAAAGATTCATTTATTTCGATATATGAATAATCTCTTTCTGGAGTATATCCAATAAGCTTGTACGCTCGTAACAACCCACCAAATCTGCTAGCAACGATACTGCTGGATGGTCCTGTGTCATCCTCGTCAATAATTACTCCGGAAAGCTTACCATTGCTTTTTAGTTTTTTTGATAAATATGAAAGTATTTGTTCATTGCTTACGTTTAAACTTCTATTTTTGATAATATCCTGAGCCATGTTAAATTTTTCTATAGAGATAATAGGTTCGAATGCGCTCATATACTGAACCCAATTTTCTTCTGGATTTTTTATCCTTTTTGATTTTAGTTTTGAAGATGTTTTGTTATATATGTATTTTCCGGTGTATCGTTCATTAATTAATATTTGATGGACATTACTTCGAGTCCACTGGCTATATTTATTTCTATACCCAAGCTCATTAAGCTTGTTAGCTATTATATATTCATTGTATGAATCAAAAATGAACATATTGAAAATTAACCTTATTATCTCAAGTTCTTTTTCTTCGCCTGGAACTAAGATAACCCTATCTGTTTGTAAACTTTTACGTTCACCGTGCGATAGAATCATTTTGGGAGAATTATTGGAATCAACTAATTTCCTGTGAAGCCCATAACCAGGCATACCGCCTTGAAAATAACCTCTTTTTACAAGATTAACATGACCCGCAAATACTTTTATTGAAAGGTTTCTACTGTATGCACCTGCAGCGTATCTTAATGCAGGCAATGTAAGCATTTGAATTTCTGGTGATTCTTCTGGTAAGTTTTCAGCACAATATATTACTTTAACTCCATGTAATTTCAGCAAAAAACTGTAATGCCCAGCCTCATCATTATCTTGAAATCTTCCAAAGCGGCTAACATCATAGACCAAGACAGCCGCTATTTTTATTGTATGAGTTACAACATCTTGAATCAGCTTGTTAAAACTATCCCTGCCGTCTGCTGATATGCCACTTTTGCCCCGGTCATCATATGTTCCAATGATTTCCATATTGTGACTTTGCGCATATTTTGAGATGAACTCAGCCTGGTTATCAACTGAGAAGATTTGATGATCAGTTGACATCCTCAAGTATTGGACAACATTAACCTTCTGTTTTTCCTTGATTTGATTGTTCATTACAATGCCTTGATGCAACTTTAATAAGTTATTGTGGTTAAAAATTGATCAATTTTGATGCTCTTGCAACCTTTTTTGACATCTGTTTTTTAAAAATTTGTCTCTCGAGCAATAGATATAGGGATTGTTATCTAATGATGGTTTGAAATGGAAAGGCGCCTGGGTGGGTTTTGTGTAGCTTTTAGTTGAATTGAAATTTGGACATTGGTTGAGTCGCAAGGTGTGGGCATTTTTTTTATGTAAAATAATGCCCACACCTTATCCTGTATTAGCCAACTAAGTAATTGATAGGATTGATGCTAATTCGGCAAAAAAGAAGAAAAGGTCTGCATTCATAGCGCTCTTAGACAAATGCATGAATCTTGGCTCTCTTTGACAAGAGCCATTTTAATCGGTGGATATGAGTGTCCTTTAGCTCGCTAAAATCCAGCTTTGTTACAAAACGAAAAAGGAGTCAGTTCTCTCTCTTCACATGCTTCAAGGTAGTCAGCCCACCATTGGAGCATCAGTTTCCTTTCTTCGAGATGTTCTGCTTTGTGTATGTATGCTGCTCGAACGGAGTTTCGTTCTTGATGGCTCATTTGACGTTCAACAGCATCTCTTGACCACAATCCAGACTCAATTAGAGCACTACATGCCATGGTTCGAAAACCATGTCCACACACTTCCTTCTTTGTATCGTAGCCCATAGTGCGCAGGGCCTTGTTGACAGTGTTTTCGCTGATTGGTTTGTCATCACGACTAAAACCTATGAACATAAGTTCTTTATCGCCACTGATAGAATGAAGTTTTTCGAGCAGGGTTTTGGCTTGTTTGCTCAATGGCACAAGGTGAGGGTTTTTCATTTTCGAGCCTCTGCCAGAATACTTAACTCCATCCAACTCTTGACGTTCTCCTGGGATCGTCCATAAGGAATTTTCGAAATTCACTTCGGACCAACGTGCGAACCTAAGTTCACTTGAACGGATGAAAGTCAGCAGAGTTAACTGGACTGCGATTTGCGTTATGCCTTTACCTTTATAAGCTTCAATTCGTCTTAGAAGCTCAGGTAGCTGTTCGAAGGGGAGAGCAGGGCGATGAGTGCTTTTAGGTGTTGTCACGGCACCCGAAAGGTCATAGGCGGGATTTTGGTCAATCAAAGCGTTATGGACGGCATATCGCATTATGGCTGTTATGCGTTGTTGTAAACGCGAAGCCACTTCAAGATGCCCGCTTTTCTCAGCGTTTTTTAGCGGAAGCAATAAATCACGGGTTTTGAGTTCAGTGATGTTCCGTTTACCAATAACTGGAAACAGATGAGTGATTAAGCTGTTTAACACTGTGGTTCTGTGACTATCAGACCATGTCCTGTTGCTCGAATGCCAATCTCTTGCAACCGTTTCGAATGTGAGCAACCCTTTTTCTTCAATCTTTTCAGATTTTCGCTTCTCACCCGGATCTATGTTGTTTGCGATTAGCTTTCTTGCTTCGTCTCTTCTAAGGCGTGCAGTGGCAAGAGAGATTTCAGGATAAACACCTAACGCCAACATTTTTTGTTTACCGGCAAAACGGTATTGCAGACGCCAATATTTCGAACCGCTGGGCTGAATCAGAAGGTGCATACCACCACCATCAGTCAGCTTTACCGGCTTCTCCGCAGGTTTAGCATTTCTTACTTTTACCTCAGTGAGTGCCATAGAAAACCTCCCATACTGATGGTATCTGCATTATCGAACTTACCATACCAACTGTTATACCAACAAAATGTGCAGGATGTTGATAAAAGTTATTGGAATTTGGTAGACGAAGTGATGGGGTTAACTTGTTGAATTTAGAGAATAAAATAGACTTGAGTGGGCGTTTGTAGACATTAAAATGGTGTCCCCTACAGGAATCGAACCTGTAACTAGCCCTTAGGAGGGGCTTGTTATATCCGTTTAACTAAGGAGACACGGGCGCCTGTGGAAAGCGCCCGCGTAGTATACCCATTTTTCTCGTAATAATAAGGCATCAGGCTGCCGTTTGGTCGTTTCCTCGCCACTCAGGGCTTCGCGGCCTCTTTTTTCGCTGCTTCCTGCTCCTCTTTCTTCGCTTCGGCTTTCTTCTGATTACTCATATCGTTGCGGATCTGCGCGTGGCTGATCAGCGCGAAGATAAAGGTGCCGCCGAAGATGTTGCCGGCAAGCGTCGGCAGGGCGAATGGCCAGATAAATTCGTACCAGGGAATGGCGCCCGAGAACACCAGATACAGCACTTCTACCGAGCCGACGACGATGTGCGTCAGGTCGCCAATCGCCACCATGTAGGTCATCAGCATGATCACCCACAGTTTGGCGGTACCGGCAGAAGGGATCATCCAGACCATGGTGGCAATCAGCCAGCCGGAAACCATACCGCCGACAAACATACCTTCGGGGTCTTTTTTCATGATATCCATGCTGATGGTGCGAAACGCCTCGTCGGTTGCCGTGTCGAAAAAGGGCACCAGATGAAACACCAGCGCCGCCAGTCCGCCGCCGATGACGTTACCCGCCAGCACGATGCCCCATAAACGCAGCAACAACAGAATGTTTCTGCCGGTCGGTTTTTGCATGATGGGTAACACGGCAGTAACGGTGTTTTCGGTAAATAACTGCTGGCGCGCCATGATCACAATAATGAACCCGACGGTATAACCGATATTTTCAATGAAGAAACGTTCCGGTGTATCGGGCAGGCGGGCGTGAAGAATGCCTTTTGCCATCAGCGAGGCGCTGATCGACAATCCGGCGGCAATTGCTGACCACAGCAACGCCTGTCCGTCGCGCTCAAGCTCTTTTTCACCTTCCATGCGGATAACTTCGTGAACGGCGGCCGCTTTCGACGGCAAGTTCTCTTCACCGGTCTCGATTTCCTTTCCCTGTGTATGTTCGTCACTGTCAACATCGTTGTCATTGTGATGCTGTTTTTCTCCGGCCATCGTTGTTCCCCAAAAGTAAAGCAAAGTGATTGCAGATATGTTCATGAGTAAGCATAGGCGAGGCAGGTGAATTATGAGCAGGTATACAAAAAAGTTACAAACCGTTAACCCATGAACCTGATGGAACATTTCAGAAGATGTTTGCCGGATTTCAGGCTTTTCAGCCGGGTAAACTGTGCCTCCCTGAGCTGCGTCGCGCCTGACGCCTGTGATATGATGCACACTTGTGAAAAATAAGAGACATCACCATGTTTGAAGCCCTTGATCTGAGCTGTGTTCGTGATGAACGAACCCTGTTTAGCGGCTTAAGTTTCACTATCGAACCGGGCGAAATGGTGCAGATCGAAGGCCGTAACGGTGCCGGTAAAACCAGTTTACTGCGTATTCTTGCCGGGCTGTCCTCTCCGGACGCCGGTGAAGTCCGCTGGCAGGGCGTGAGTACCCGCCGTCAGCGCGATATTTTCCATCAGCAGCTTCTGTACCTCGGCCATCAGCCCGGCGTAAAGTCAGTGCTTACTGCGTTTGAAAACCTTGCCTTTTATCTGTCTGTGAATGGCCCGACGGTCAGAGGTAATGCCAGCGCGGAAGCGATTTATCAGGCGCTGGAAAACGTCGGATTGCTGGGTTATGAAGATGTGACGGTGGGGCAGATGTCCGCCGGGCAGCAACGCCGCGTCGCACTGGCGCGTCTGTGGCTGAGCGATGCGCCGCTATGGATCCTCGATGAACCGCTGACCGCCATTGATAAACAAGGCGTTGCCACACTGATTGCGCTGTTTGAACAGCATGCGCAGCAGGGTGGAATGGTGTTGCTGACAACGCATCAGGATTTGCAGGGTGTTAACCGCGACGTGCGAAAACTTCGTCTGACCAGCGCAGAGCCGGTGTGACGCGAAGGGGATATAAAAGGAATGTTTACGAAAGTCCTGCGCCGCGAGCTGAAAATTGCCTTTCGCAAAAGCGCTGAAATTATCAATCCGCTGTGGTTTTTCCTGATTGTGATTACGCTGTTCCCGTTAGGGATCGGCCCTGAGCCTGAACTGCTGGCGCGCATTGCGCCCGGCATTGTCTGGGTCGCCGCGCTGTTATCTTCCCTGCTGGCGCTGGAAAGATTGTTCCGTGATGACTATCTCGATGGCACGCTCGAGCAGCTTCTGTTATTGCCTTCGCCGCTGGCACTCACGGTTCTGGGGAAAGTATGTGCTCACTGGGTGGTGACGGGGTTGCCGTTACTGATCCTTTCACCGCTGATTGCGCTGCTGCTTTCGCTGGATTTTGAGACCTGGAAAGCCGTCGCACTGACGATTTTACTGGGCACGCCGACGCTGAGTTTTATCGGTGCGATTGGTGTGGCGCTGACCGTCGGGCTGCGCAAAGGTGGCGTTCTGCTCAGCCTGCTGGTATTGCCGCTGTATATTCCGGTGCTGATTTTTGCCACCGGCGCGATTGATGCCGCATCGATGTCGATGCCGATCGGCGGTTATCTCGCCATTCTTGGCGCGATGCTGGCAGGCAGTGCAACGTTAGCGCCTTTTGCCACCGCCGCCGCTTTGAGAGTGAGTATCCACTGACACTTTTTGCCGGTAAAAGGCGATAGCATAGAATTATTTTACGTGTCGTTACAATAGAGAAGAAAAAACGCAACCTTTGACTAACATCACACTTCTCTATAGTGAACAATAGAGCTGCCAATAATAAGTGCGGGTGATTTAACACTGACCGCGCAAGAACCCACCGAGGTTTCACGGCATATCACACAGTGACATTTTAGAGTGAGCAACGATAACAATGTGGAAATGGTTACATCAACTCGCCAGGCCTGAACGGCTTTACCACGTCTGTGGCCGGTTCATTCCCTGGCTCGGGATTGTGGGGCTTGCCTGCCTGCTGATTGGCTGGGTATGGGGTTTTGGCTATGCGCCGCCGGATTACCAGCAAGGTAACAGTTACCGGATTATGTATATTCATGTCCCGGCGGCCATCTGGTCGATGGGGATTTACAGCGGGATGGCGATTGCGGCATTTATCGGCCTGGTGTGGCAGATGAAAATGTCCGATCTGGCGGTAGCGGCAATGGCACCGGTTGGCGCTGTTTTCACCTTTATCGCGCTGGTCACCGGCTCTGCATGGGGCAAACCGATGTGGGGCACCTGGTGGGTGTGGGACGCGCGTCTGACCTCCGAACTGGTGTTACTGTTTCTGTATCTCGGTGTGATAGCGCTGTATAACGCCTTTGACGACCGGCGTCTGGCCGGGCGTGCCGCCGGTATTCTGGTGCTGGTCGGCGTGGTGAATATTCCTATCATCCATTACTCCGTGCAGTGGTGGAATACGCTGCATCAGGGTTCCACCAATATGCAGCAGACCATCGACCCGAGCATGCGTTATCCGCTGCGCTGGGCGATTTTCGGTTACCTGTTCTTCTTTATTACCCTGACGCTGATGCGGTTACGAAACCTGATTTTGGTGCAGGAACGTCTGCGTCCGTGGGTGGCCGGTCTTGTGAATAAGGAGCGTCGCGGATGAGTCCTGCATTCTCAAGCTGGCATGATTTCTTTGCGATGGGCGGCTACGCCTTTTATGTCTGGCTGTCGGTCGCTGCCACGCTGCTCTCGCTGGTTGTGCTGGTGGCGCATACCCTGATTCAGCACCGGCAAATCCTCGGCGACGTCCGTCGTCGTCAGGCACGCGAAAAACGCATCAGTCAGTCTCAGTCTAAAAAACAGCCAGGCGCACAGACGTCACCGCTGGAACCGGACACTTCCCCGGAGAAGTTATTGTGAATCCACGTCGTAAAAAGCGGCTGTCGCTGGCGCTGGTGGTGCTGATCGGTCTTGGTCTGAGCATTTCACTGGTGATGTACGCGCTGCGCTCCAACATTGATTTGTTTTATACACCCAGTGAGATTCTGCAAGGTAAAGGCGAAAACCACGAACTGCCGACGGTGGGCCAGCGCCTGCGTATCGGCGGCATGGTGATGCCCGGCTCCGTGAAACGTGACCCGAAAAGTTTGCAGGTGAGCTTTAAAATTTATGATGCGCGTGGCGCGATTGCCGTGACCTACAACGGCATCCTTCCCGACCTGTTCCGTGAAGGGCAGGGCGTGGTGGCGCAGGGTGTGATGGAACCGGGGAATGTGGTGAATGCCATTCAGGTTCTGGCAAAACACGACGAAAAATATGTGCCGCCGGAAGTTGCCGACGCCATGAAAGAAAACCACAAAGGACCAGCTTCGGCCTACGTGGGTAACGATAAAGGAAACGACCGCTCATGATGCCGGAACTGGGAACATTTGCACTCTGTCTGGCATTAGGGCTGGCGGTATTGCTGAGTATTTATCCGCAGTGGGGCGCCGCACGTCAGGATGGCCGGATGATGGCGATGGCGCGCCCGTTGTCTTACGGCATGTTTGCCTGCATCGCGCTGGCGTTCATTATTCTGGTGCATGCGTTTGTGGTGAATGATTTCACCGTCGCCTATGTTGCTAATAATTCCAACACCCACCTGCCGGTGTATTACCGCGTGGCGGCGACGTGGGGAGCGCACGAAGGTTCGCTGCTGCTGTGGGTGTTATTACTCAGTTGCTGG
The DNA here is from genome assembly GCF_963881615.1 of Rahnella sp. CJA17(1/100). Classification (NCBI taxonomy): domain Bacteria; kingdom Pseudomonadati; phylum Pseudomonadota; class Gammaproteobacteria; order Enterobacterales; family Yersiniaceae; genus Rahnella; species Rahnella sp. CJA17(1/100). The sequence goes on from NZ_CAWOJA010000022.1 coordinate 330,225, forward strand.
ACGCTTGCCGTGGCGCTGTTCAGCCGCCGTATGCCGCAGGATGCGGTGTCGCGCGTGCTGGCGGTGATGGGCATGATCACCGGCGGATTCCTGCTGTTTATTCTGCTGACGTCCAACCCGTTTATCCGCTCGTTGCCGAATTTTCCGGTGGACGGCAGCGACCTGAATCCGGTGTTACAGGACATCGGCCTGATATTCCATCCGCCATTGCTGTACATGGGTTATGTCGGTTTCTCTGTGGCCTTTGCTTTCGCGATTGCTTCGCTGATGGCAGGGCGTCTGGATACCGCGTGGGCGCGCTGGTCGCGTCCGTGGACACAAGCCGCATGGGTGTTCCTGACCATCGGTATCGTGCTCGGATCGGCGTGGGCGTATTACGAATTAGGCTGGGGCGGCTGGTGGTTCTGGGATCCGGTTGAAAACGCCTCCTTTATGCCGTGGCTGGCGGGTACGGCGCTGATCCACTCGCTCGCCGTCACCGAAAAACGCGGGACGTTCAAAGCCTGGACGGTGCTGCTGGCCATCACTGCATTTTCGCTGTGTCTGCTCGGGACTTTCCTGGTGCGCTCCGGCGTGCTGGTTTCGGTTCACTCGTTTGCCTCAGATCCGGCACGCGGCATGTTTATTCTCGCGTATCTGGTCATTGTGATCGGCGGTTCGCTGCTGCTGTACGCCTTTAAAGGTAACTCGGTGCGCGCACCAAGCCGTCATGAACTGCATTCCCGCGAAAGTTATTTGCTGGGCAATAACGTATTGCTGGTGGCGGCGATGCTGGTGGTGCTGCTCGGTACGCTGCTGCCGCTTATCCACAAACAGCTCGGGCTGGGCAGTATTTCTATCGGTGAACCCTTCTTTAATACGATGTTTACCTGGCTGATGGCGCCGCTGGCGCTGTTGTTAGGCATCGGACCACTGGTGCGCTGGCGTCGTGATGAGCCCAGCAAACTGTGGCGTCGTCTGGGTGTTGCGCTGGTCGTCACGCTGGTACTGTCGATTCTTCTGCCGTGGTTGTTGCAGGACAAAATTGTCGGCATGACCGTGGTGGGAATGCTGATGTCGGTGTGGGTGATTGTGCTGACGCTGATGGAACTGCACGAACGCGCCACGCACCGGCACACTTTCTGGCGCGGTCTGACCAAACTTTCCCGCAGTCACTGGGGCATGGTGCTCGGCCATCTGGGTGTTGCGGTGACGGTGATCGGCATCGCGTTTAGCCAGAATTATAGCGTTGAGCGCGATGTGCGCATGAAGTCCGGCGATACCGTGGATATTCATGATTATCACTTTATCTTCCGCGACGTTCGCGATATCACCGGCCCGAACTATACCGGCGGTGAGGCGAATATTGATGTGACGCAGAACGGCAAGCAAGTCACCACGCTGCACGCCGAAAAACGCTTCTACAGCGTGGCGCGCAGCATGATGACCGAAGCGGCTATCGACGGCAATCTGGCGCGTGACCTGTATGCGGCGCTCGGCGAAGAGATGGACGATGGCTCGTGGGCAGTGCGTTTGTACTACAAACCCTTTGTCCGCTGGATCTGGCTCGGTGGCCTGTTTATGGCGGCCGGTGGCGTGCTGTGTATTCTCGACCCGCGTTATCGCATGAGCAAAAAGCTTAAGAAGCAAGGTCTGGCAGAGGCTGAAGAAGCATGAACCGTAAACTCCTCTTTATTCCGCTGATTTTGTTCCTGGCGCTGGCCGCGGCTTTTCTGGTGCAGCTGACCCGCAATGCCAACGGCGATGATCCGACGCTGCTGGAATCAGCCCTGATTGGCAAACCGGTGCCGGTGTTCAAACTGGAATCGCTGGCGCAGGCGGGCAAAACCTACGATCAGTCGGTGCTGCGCGATGGCAAACCGATGCTGCTCAACGTCTGGGCGACGTGGTGTCCGACCTGCCGCGCCGAACATGATTATCTCAATACGCTGGCGGCGAAAGGTGTCCGTGTGGTCGGCCTGAACTACAAAGACGACCGGCAGAAAGCGGTCAACTGGCTGAACACGCTGGGCAATCCTTACATGCTGAGTCTTTACGACGGCGACGGCATGCTGGGGTTAGATCTGGGGGTTTATGGCGCGCCGGAAACCTTCCTGATCGACGGGCAGGGCATTATCCGCTATCGCCATGCCGGTGACTTAAATGAAAAAGTCTGGCAGACCGAAGTTCTGCCGCTGTACAAAAAATACGGAGGCAATGTATGAGACTGATTTCATCGCTGCCTGCGTTGTTGCTGGGCATGCTGCTGAGTGTCAGCGCGTTCGCCTCCATCGACACGTATCAGTTCAAATCGCCGGAACAGGAACAGGCTTACCGGGACATCACGGCGCAGTTGCGTTGCCCGAAATGTCAGAACACCAATATTGCCGCGTCGGATTCGATTATCGCCGCCGATATGCGCACCAAGGTGTTTCAGTTGCTTAATGAAGGGCAGGACAGACAGCAAATCGTCGCGTATATGGTGGCGCGTTATGGCAATTTCGTGACTTACGAACCGCCGGTCACGCCCTCTACCTTTATTTTGTGGCTCGGGCCGGTGCTGGTCATTGTTATCGGCGCAGGCATGATTTTTATGCGTTCCCGCCGGGGTGCTGCGCGCACTGAAAACACGGCCACACCAATGTCAGAACAAGAGAGACAGCGCCTGGCGCAGTTACTTAAAGACAGCGACAGGAAAGGATCATGAGCATTTTTTGGCTGTGCATTTTGGCGATGCTGGTTATCGCACTGGCGCTGTTTATCGTGCCGGTTATTCGGGGCGACCGCGCGGAACACACGTCCCGCGATGCGCTGAATAAAGCGTTTTATCATCACCGTTTGACTGAGCTGGAAGAAGACGAAGCGCAGGGCGTGGTGGACGAACGTCCGGCGCATATTCAGGAATTGCAGGAAAACTTACTGACCGATATTCCTGCCGGTCAGGCGTCTGCTGCCATTCAGCCGATTGGTCGCTGGACGCTGGTGCCCGGTGCTATTTTGCTGGTGATCATCACGCTGGGTTTGTATCTCTACGCCGGTGGTCTGGGGCAGGTGAGTGCGTGGAATCAGGTCATGCAGCGTATGCCCGATTTACGCCATCGCATTGCTGATGATCACGGCGCGCCGCTGACCGCCACCGACGTACAGGATTTAGGGCTCGGATTGCGTACCGATTTGCAGGCAAATCCGCATAATATCCAGGACTGGGTGATGCTTGGCCGTGTAGGGATGGCGCTCAATAATGCCGCCACCGCCACGCAGGCTTATGCCCACGCTTATCAGCTCGCGCCGGATGATATGTCAGTCAAACTCGGTTATGCCGAAGTGTTAACCCGTTCGTCCGATCCGCAGGATAACCTTACCGGCGGCAACCTTTTGCGCAGTATGCTGGAAAAATCTCAGGGTGATCTGCGTGTGTTAAGTCTGCTGGCCTATAATGAATATGAACAGGGACACTACCCGCAAGCCATTGGCGCGTGGGAAGTTATGCAGAAAATCCTGCCAGCCGGTGACAAACGCCTGGAAATGGTCAACGCCAGCATTGCGCAGGCAAAACAAAAAGCGGGGCTGGATCAGGTTAAACTGGCGGTCAATGTCACGCTTTCTGCTGAGGCTCAGGTGAAACTTCCGCAGAATGGCACGGTCTTTATTTCGGTGACAGATGGCAGCAGTCCGGTGCCGGTTGCGGTGAAAAAGCTGCCGCTGAGTCGCTTCCCGCTGGCGATCACCGTCGATGACAGCAACGCAATGATGCCGGAACGCTTGCTTTCTTCGCTGCATCAATTAAAAGTACGCGTTCGTATTTCACAAAATGGTCTGGCAACGCCAGCCTCAGGTGACTGGTACGGCGACAGTCCGCTGACTGATTTTTCCGGCAACGGTCAGGTCAGCATTGAGATTAATCAGCAGGTTCCTTAATCAGGAACCGACGATCAAAAACAGGGAGATATCCATGAACTTACGCCTGACTGGGCTGGCGTTTGCGACAGTTTTACTGGTCGGTTGTGCCGGCACATCCGGATCATCGGACAGCGAACAGCAGGGACGTTCTGATCCGCTCGAAGGTTTCAACCGGGTGATGTTCGACTTCAACTATAACTATATGGATCCGTATCTTGTGCGCCCTGTCGCGGTGGCGTGGCGTGATTACGTGCCGCAACCGGCGCGTAACGGTACCAGCAACTTCCTGAGCAACCTGGATGAACCGGCCAGCATGGTTAACTCCTTGCTGAAAGGCGATCCGTACCGTGCAGCGATCCACTTTAACCGCTTCTTCCTGAACACCATTTTAGGGATGGGGGGACTGATCGACGTCGCCGGGATGGCGAACCCGAAACTGGCGCGTGAAGAGGCGCAGGGCTTTGGCAGCACGCTTGGCCATTACGGCGTGGGTTACGGCCCGTATGTGGTTCTGCCAGGTTACGGCAGCGCGACAATTCGTGATGAAGGTGGTGATCTGGTTGATGATTTGTATCCGATGCTCAGCTATCTGACATTCTGGATGTCAGCCGGTAAATGGGTACTGGAAGGGGTGGAAACCCGTGCAGAACTGCTCGATTCTGATGGCCTGATCCGTAACTCTTCTGATCCGTATCTGTTTATACGTGAGGCTTACTTCCAGCGTCATGATTTCCTGGCAAGAGGCGGTCAGCTGATGCCGCAGGAAAACCCGAACGCCGCACTGATTCAGGGCGACCTGAAAGATATCGACTCGGAATAACCGTTCCGGACACACAAAAAAAGCGCCTTCCGGCGCTTTTTTTATATCAGGCATATCACTCAGTTCATCAGAAGCTGTAGTTAAAGTTCGCGCCGTACAGCATGGCGGTCCCTTTGGCCTGGTATTCGTAATTCGGTACACCATCAGCGACTTTCTCACTGATGTTCACCGTCTGGCCATGCATATAGGAGACGCCGACGTCCACAGATGCGTCTTTATTGAAGGCGTAAGTGGTACCGGCTGAAATCCAGAAGCGATCCTGATCCGGGATAGAAATGGTGCGGTTATCTGCCGGAACCGGGCTGTCATCAAAGGCGATACCGGTACGGAACGTCCAGTTATCGTCGTAGTAGTAGGTGGTACCCAACGCGATGCGGTAAGCATCATGAAAGCCTTCATCTTTCTGGAACAGCGTCTGGCCGTTAGAACCGGTGGCTTTCAGCTCCTGGAACTGGCTCCAGCTGGTGTAAGCCAGGCTGTAGTGAATCGCCCATTTCGGTGCCACACGGTTATAACCAGACACTTCCCACATTTCTGGCAGGTTCAGGGTCAGGGAACCCGGAACAGTTTGACCGCCAGTCCCGCCTAAGGCTTTCGGAATGCCGTTGCGGTATTCGCCGTCGAAGTCGATTTTAACTTCTGAGCGATAAGTAAAGCCGTAACGGTTATTGTCATCGACTTCATAAAGGATACCGGCGTTCCAGCCGTAGCCCCACTCGTTGCCTTTCAGCTTGGCGGCTTCAGTATCGGCTGGCAGCAGGCCGCCGGTTTTAATCGGCACCAGTTCACCGGCAGTACGACGGATTTTTGCTTTCGCGTAAACGGCATCAAAGCCCAGGCCGAAGCTGAAATGCTGGTTCAAACGGTAAGCAACGCTTAAGTTAGTGTTGACGGTAGTGAGGTCAGTTTCGCCGCCGATCGGGCCTGCCGGATAATTATCGCTGAATTCTGTCGCCAGACCGTAGTTTGACGTAGCCGATGCACCGACGGCCCATTGATCATTGAGCGGCATAATAAAGTGCAGGTTCGGTACCCACTGATTCGGTGCAATGTTATCCGCATCAGTGCTCTGACCTGTAACCGGCGAGTTGCCCGTCACTTTGACATCTGGGTCGATATAAATCGCGCCCGCGGAGAAGGAAGGACGATCAAACATGGTCATGGTTGCCGGGTTACGGCTCCCGGATGCCGCGGTGTCAGCGATGGCACCTTCACCGGAGAAAGAGCGACCTAAACCCGCAGCGGTATATTCATTTAACTGAAAACCTGCTGCATATACGTTGGAGGAAACAATTGCCACTGCAGCTGCCAGAGCTGATCTTTTAAACAGGTTTTTCTGGTTCATGACCAAAACCTCAATTTTATGTTTTTTATCAAACAATGTTACATGGAGTAACAATGAGCGCGGGATTGTAGGGTCCGTTATCAGTCTGACAAATCAGACCAGTGAGCGAAGTATAGGTCTGACCTGTGGTGAAGTTGCAATAATGTTTCGTTGATATTTCTTATTTGATGCAAGAAATTGGATCTGCTTAACAAAAAACAAACAATAAAAGTTCAATTAAGAAACGTTAAAGTGAGAACAATAACGCTGTAATCATCGATTACTTACATATACGTGATCTGGATCACCTGAAAGGCACATAATAAGTAAGTGCTAGTGTGTTGTCAGAGAGGTGGCGTAAAATACAGGCTGGAAATAAAACTTTATTCGCAAACAGGCCAGACGGTGGATGTTGCCGTTGGTGCCGGGGAGAAATTATGTCTGACGTAACCATGTCCTCTAAATCCACTCAACCTCTGCATTCCATCAACAAATGTGGTGCGGAAGAAACCGCAGCCTGCTGTTGTGTAGATGTGGGTACCATCATGGACAACACTGATTGCACTGCTTCTTACAGCCGCGTTTTCGAAACCGAAGCCCAGGCGAAAGAAACCCTGCAAGCCCTGACCGAACGTGCCCGCGGCGTGGAATCTGAGCCATGCGAAATCAACAGCCGTATCGAAAAAGTGGAAGGCGGTGTTGAACTGAATATCGATTTCACTTTCAGCTGTCAGGCTGAAACCATGATCTTCCAGCTCGGGCTGCGTTAATCCCCGTCTGGATAATAAATACCGCTTAAATAAGCGGTATTTTTTTGTCTGCTATTTCTGCCTGCCGCCTGTCTTCTCATTCTTATTTCAGAAAAATTTGCTGTTGCTCGCACTTCATTGCCTTTCACTTTGCCAAATGTAAATACATGGTTAAAACTGAGTTATCAGGTCTGACCTCTTAGGACCCTATTTTTCTCAGGAGCTTGTATGAATAACGTTATTCCACTGGTGACGCGTGAGGGCGATCGCATTGCGATTGTCGACGGTTTGCGCACGCCGTTTGCCAAACAGGCCACCGCTTATCACGGCATTCCTGCTGTCGATCTCGGCAAAATTGTGGTCAGTGAGCTGCTGGCAAAAAGTGGGATAGACCCGAAGCACATCGACCAGCTGGTTTTCGGCCAGGTAGTCCAGATGCCGGAAGCGCCGAATATCGCCCGCGAAATTGTGCTCGGCACCGGCATGAATGTGTCGACCGATGCGTACAGCGTTTCACGTGCCTGCGCCACCAGTTTTCAGGCGGTCGCCAACGTGGCTGAAAGCATTATGAGCGGCATGGTGCAGGTCGGGATCGCAGGCGGAGCGGATTCTTCTTCAGTACTGCCGATTGGCGTCAGCAAACGTCTCGCCCGCGCCCTGGTGGATGTTAATAAAGCGCGCACTCTGTCGCAGCGCCTTTCCATTTTCAGCAAACTGAAACTGCGTGATTTATTGCCGGTGCCGCCGGCAGTAGCCGAATATTCTACCGGTCTGCGCATGGGTGATACCGCTGAGCAGATGGCGAAAAGCCACAATATCAGCCGTGCGCAGCAGGATGAGCTGGCGCACCGTTCTCATACGCTGGCTGCGCAGGCGTGGGAGCAAGATTATTTAAGCTCGCAGGTGATGGCAGCGCAGATTCCGCCTTACCGCGAAGTGCTGCAAAAAGACAACAACATCCGCCTGAATTCTGAAATCAGCCAGTACGCCAAATTACGTCCGGCGTTTGACCGCAAACATGGCACCGTTACCGCTGCCACCAGCACGCCGCTGACTGACGGCGCGGCGGCGGTATTAATGATGAGCGAATCCCGTGCGCGTGAACTGGGCCTTGAACCTCTCGGCTACCTGAAAAGTTTCGCATTTGCTGCCATCGACGTCTGGGAAGATATGCTTCTCGGGCCTGCTTATGCCACGCCGCTGGCGCTGGACCGCGCAGGGCTGACGCTGGGTGATTTGGATCTTATCGATATGCACGAAGCGTTTGCCGCGCAGACGCTGGCGAATATCAAAATGTTAGCCAGTGATGAATTCGCCCGCGAAAAACTCGGCCGCAGTCAGGCAGTTGGCGAAATAGACTGGGATAAATTCAATGTTCTGGGCGGTTCACTGGCCTACGGACATCCTTTTGCGGCCACTGGCGCACGCATGATTACGCAAACGCTGCACGAATTACGCCGTCGGGGAGGCCGTTACGGACTGACGACGGCTTGCGCAGCGGGCGGCCTGGGTGCGGCAATGATTCTGGAGGCTGCGCAATGAGAGATAATATGGAAAATCTGAATCCGGCAGATACGGAAGCTGCCGAACCGGCTTCTGCTTTTTCTCTGATGTTTACTGCTGAACACGTGGGGATTATCACCATCGATGTTCCCGGTGAAAAAGTGAATACCTTAAGGGCTGAATTTGCTCAGCAAATCTGTGCCATTTTGCAAAAAGCGCAGCAGTATCCCAATCTGAAAGGTCTGGTGCTGATTTCCGGCAAACCGGACTCGTTCATTGCCGGTGCGGATATCACGATGATTTCCGGTTGCCGGACCGCTGCCGAAGCCAGTGAACTGGCGCAAAAAGGCCAGACGGTGATGTCGCAGATTGCGTCCTTTTCCGTGCCGGTGGTGGCGGCCATTCATGGTAGCTGTCTCGGCGGTGGTCTGGAACTGGCGCTGGCGTGCCATGCCCGCGTGTGTTCGCTGGATGAAAAAACGCAACTCGGCCTGCCGGAAGTACAACTGGGTTTACTGCCGGGTTCCGGGGGGACGCAGCGGCTTCCGCGGCTTATCGGCGCGCCTAAAGCGCTGGAGTTGATGTTAACCGGTCGCAGTGTTCGCGCGAAGCAGGCGCTGAGAATGGGGCTGGTGGATGACGCAGTACCGTATTCTATTTTGCTGCAAACGGCGCTGGAACGTGTGGCAAAAGGACGTAAATCACGTCCGCCATTGCCGTGGCAGGCGCGTCTGGCCGGTGGCCCGTTGGGCAAAAGTTTGCTGTTCCATTTTGTGCGCAAACAGACGCGGGCAAAAACGCACGGCAATTATCCTGCCACCGAAAAAATCATAGATGTGGTGAAAACCGGGCTGGATCAGGGCAGTGGTAGCGGCTATCAGGCGGAAGCTAAAGCCTTTGGCGAGCTGGTGATGACGCCGGAATCTGCAGCATTGCGCGGCCTGTTTTTCGCTTCCACCGCGCTGAAAAAAGAAAAGGGTGGCGATGCCGAACCCTTGCCGGTTCGCCGTGCAGGTATTCTCGGTGGTGGCCTAATGGGCGGCGGTATCGCGAATGTGACTGCCACCAAAGCCGGTCTGCCGGTGCGTATTAAAGACATTAATCACGAAGGCATCCGTCATGCCCTGAAATACAGCTGGGATTTGCTGGAGAAAAAGGTGCGAGGCCGCAGGCTGACCCGCAACGAACAGCAACGGCAGATGATGCTGATTTCCGGCACCACGGATTACAGCGGTTTTGCGCAGATTGATATCGTGGTGGAAGCGGTGTTTGAGGATTTATCGCTCAAGCAAGCCATGGTGGCAGAAATCGAGAAAAATGCTGCCCCCCATACGATTTTTGCCTCAAACACCTCTTCTCTGCCCATTCATAAGATTGCAGAGCAGGCTGACAGGCCGGAACAGGTGATCGGACTGCACTATTTCAGCCCGGTGGATAAAATGCCGCTGGTGGAAGTGATCCCGCATGCGGGCACCAGTGCGCAGACGATTTCGACAACGGTCTCGCTGGCCAGGAAACAGGGGAAAACGGCGATTGTGGTGGGCGACAGTGCCGGATTCTACGTAAACCGCATTCTTGCGCCTTACATCAATGAAGCGGCGCGTTGCTTACTGGCTGGTGAACCGGTCGATCACATCGACAAAGCGCTGGTGAATTTTGGTTTCCCGGTCGGGCCCATCCAGTTGCTGGATGAAGTGGGCATTGATGTCGGCACAAAAATTGGTCCGATTCTGGTGGACGCTTTTGGTGAGCGTTTTGCCGCACCCTCCGGTTTTGATGCAGTGCTGAAAGACGACCGAAAAGGGCGTAAGAACGGTAAAGGTTTCTACCTTTACGGGCAGAAAGGGCGGGCGACGAAGAAGAAACAGGTCGATCCGGCGATTTACCGTCTGCTGAATGTCACGCCAAAAGTGCAGCAATCAGAAGATGAGATCGCCCACCGTTGTGTGATGCTGATGCTCAACGAAGCCGTACGTTGTCTGGATGAAAACGTGATCCGCAGTGCGCGGGATGGCGATCTTGGTGCCGTGTTCGGAATTGGCTTCCCGCCATTCCTTGGGGGACCGTTCCGTTACATGGACCAGTTGGGCATCGCCAGTGTGGTGAAGACACTGGAGCGACTGGCGCATCAGTATGGTGAGCGCTTCACCCCATGCGAAGGGCTATTACGTCGGGCGCATCAGGGAGAACGGTTCTGTTCAGATAGCGGGACAGGCGATAAGGTCAGTAAAGTGTGATTGTGGTCACTGCTTATTGCTGAGTTTCGCGAGAATCTGGAACGGATCATGCTTCATGCTTGCAGTCAGACAAATGCCCGCGGGATCTTTTTTATGGTGGGAATGACTTTGTACAGAAACAATCCCAAGCGATTGATCTACAACCTGAGTGGTTAAAAAATCGCCTGAATAGTTTACAAGCGGTAAGGGTTGGTGTAAAAAACAGCGTTTTCTTTACGTGAAGTTTCAGGCAAAATGCCCGACCGCTGATGCTTACCATGCAAAGCATGTGGGCACAGCGCGTTAAGTGGATGTACTGCCTGACAGCTATCTTGTAATGAGAGACATCAATCAGACAGTGATTGAAATGCTGGGCAATGGGTAATACAGCACGCAAGGCGTTTCTGTATGGCGCTATTTTTGTTAACAAAAGCGGTGCAATATGCAAGTTGTAATCATGCGTCACGGTGATGCAGTTCTCGAAGCTGCAAGCGATTCAGTTCGCCCCTTAAGCGAATGCGGATGTGACGAATCAGTACATATGGCTGCCTGGCTGAATGGCCGTGGCGTCAAAATTGACCGCGTTCTGGTCAGTCCGTACCTGCGTGCGCAGCAGACGCTTGAAAAAGTGCGCCAGTGTCTGGCGCTGCCTGAAAACGTTGAGATTGATATTCTGAAAGAACTGACACCGGGCGGAGATCCTGCCGTGGTCGCCAGTGAACTGCAGCATCTGGCGCTGACCGGCGTCAGCGCGGTACTGGTGGTATCTCACCTACCGCTGGTCGGTTATCTGGTGGCAGAGCTGTGTCCGGGTGTTTGCCCCCCAATGTTCGCCACTTCCGCGATGGCAAGTGTTGAACTGAACGGTGAAACCGGGCAGGGGACTTTCGACTGGCAGTTCAGCCCATGCCAGGTGATGGCTAAGGTTTAGTTTTCCGGGACGGAAAACTAAACAAAGAAAGGCACAGCTTCTGCTGTGCCTTTCTCGTTTCTGGATATCGGTGTTGAGTTCGCGGTTAGCTGATTTTGTCGTCCAGCTCCACCAGCACCAGCAAAGCAGCGTTGCCGCCGAACTCTTTTGGGGCCTGATGGAAGGCCTCGACATCAGGATGCTGTGCCAGCCACAGCGGAGTTTGCTGCTTGAGAATATGTTTGCCGTGACCGTGCATTACGCAGGCGCAATGCACATGTTCGCGGCGGCAGGCGGCGATCAGCGCGCCCAGTTCCTGCTTAGCTTCTTTCTGTGTTAAACCATGTAAATCCAGAAACAGTTCGGGCGAATAATCCCCGCGGCGCAATTTTTTCAATTCGAAATGACTGACGTCAGGCCGGATATGGCGAACCGGACCTTCTTCCTGCAACATCGGCTGGAATTCATCGGAAAAATAATAACTCGCGTCCACCTGTTCCTGAATCAGCTTTTTAGGCGACAGTTCTGATACCTTTTTCCGTAGCGGGCGGTGAGTAATCGTATCGTTTTTCAGGCGCTTGATGCCCGGAACAGCCTCGCGGAATAACGCCGCTTCCTCGGGGCTGAGCAGGTGTTTTTTCTTCATTTTTTTATCGTCATTTTCGTTCAATACAGACAGTGTACCTTCCGTCCCCCTGCGGTTTAAAGAAAACTCAGGGTTAAATTCTTCGAGACATCGCGCAAGTGCGTTGACTAGCTGCTGATTTGTGGCAGGCTTCGTGGCAAACTATGCGGCAAATAATGGGTTAAACGTCTGTTAAAAACCCGTGCACTGCCTGGAGAATAAAATTGGACAAAATTTTCGTCGACGAAGCTGTCAGTGAACTGCATACCATTCAGGATATGCTGCGCTGGACCGTCAGCCGCCTGAACGCGGCCAATGTCTATTACGGTCACGGCACCGATAATCCGTGGGACGAAGCAGTGCAACTGGTCTTGCCAAGCGTGTTTTTGCCGCTGGACATTCCTGAAGATATGCACACCGCGCGCCTGACATCCAGCGAGCGCCACCGCATTGTTGAACGAGTCATCCGCCGCGTTAATGAGCGTGTTCCGGTTGCCTATCTGACTAACAAAGCCTGGTTCTGTGACATGGAATTCTATGTCGATGAACGTGTACTGGTGCCCCGTTCGCCAATTGGTGAGCTGATCAGCAACCGGTTTTCCGGCATTCTGAGCGAACAGCCCCAACACATTCTGGATATGTGTACCGGCAGCGGCTGCATTGCCATTGCCTGCGCTTACGCGTTCCCTGAAACCGAAGTCGATGCCGTCGACATTTCTGCCGACGCGCTGGCCGTGGCGGAGCGCAATATCGACACGCACGGTATCGAGAACTGGGTCACGCCAATCCGCTCTGACCTGTTCCGCGAATTGCCGCCGCTGCAATACGACCTGATTGTCACCAATCCGCCGTATGTGGACGAAGAAGACATGTCAGATTTGCCGCAGGAATACCGCCACGAGCCGGTTCTGGGTCTGGCTTCCGGCAGCGACGGTCTGAAACTGACCCGCCGCATTCTGGCCTGCGCGCCGGATTACCTGACCGATAACGGCGTATTGATTTGCGAAGTGGGTAACAGCATGGTGCATCTGATGGAACAGTATCCTCAGATCCCGTTCACCTGGCTGGAATTTGAAAACGGCGGCGACGGTGTCTTTATGCTGACTAAACAGCAGCTCGTCGATTGTGCCGAAGAGTTCCGCGCATACCGCGACTGATATACCCGTCATCGATGACAATCATGACCGGTGTTGTGCCGGTCATTCAGAAAACAATCAACATAATGGTTAAGGAGCCGTGATGGCAGGGAACAGTATTGGGCAGTTTTTCCGCGTCACTACTTTTGGCGAATCCCACGGTGTGGCACTGGGCTGTATTATTGACGGCGTGCCGCCGGGCATTTCGCTGACCGAAGCAGACCTGCAACACGATCTCGACCGTCGTCGTCCGGGCACCTCGCGTTACACCACGCAGCGCCGCGAAGCCGACGAAGTGAAAATTCTTTCGGGCGTGTTTGAAGGCGTGACCACCGGCACCAGCATCGGTCTGATTATCCAGAATACCGATCAGCGTTCGCAGGATTACAGCGCGATCAAAGACGTGTTCCGTCCGGGACATGCCGATTACACCTACGAGCAAAAATACGGCGTGCGCGATTACCGTGGCGGCGGTCGTTCGTCTGCCCGTGAAACCGCGATGCGCGTGGCCGCAGGTGCGGTTGCCAAGAAATATCTGCTGGAAAAATTCGGCGTTAAAGTGCGCGGGTATATGTCGCAAATGGGCGATATCACCTGCGAACTGAAAGACTGGGATCTGGTAGAAACCAACCCGTTCTTCTGCCCGGATGAAAGCAAGCTGGAAGCGCTGGATGAACTGATGCGTGCGCTGAAAAAAGAAGGCGATTCGATTGGTGCCAAAATCACCGTCGTGGCGGATCACGTGCCGGTCGGTCTTGGTGAACCGGTGTTTGACCGTCTGGATGCCGATCTGGCGCACGCGCTGATGAGCATTAATGCGGTGAAAGGCGTTGAAATTGGTGACGGTTTTGCGGTTGTCGCAAAACGCGGCAGCGAAAATCGTGACGAAATCACACCGAAGGGTTTCGAAAGCAACCACGCTGGCGGCATTCTTGGCGGGATCAGCAGCGGCCAGCCGGTCGTAGCGCATCTGGCGCTGAAACCGACTTCCAGCATTACCGTTCCCGGCCGTACGATTAACCGCGAAGGCGAGCAGGTCGAGATGATTACCAAAGGTCGCCATGACCCGTGTGTCGGTATCCGCGCTGTGCCGATTGCCGAAGCAATGATGGCGATTGTGCTGATGGATCATTTACTGCGTCAGCGTGCTCAGAACGGCGACGTCCACTCCACCGTGCCACGCTGGTAATTTATCTGATGAATCCTTTACGCACGCTTCCTGCGTTTCGTGCTGTTTGCGTCAGTTTTCTGGCGCTTGCACTTTGCGCACCTGCCATAGCCGTAACGCCGTGGCAGAAAATCACCCAGCCCATTTCCGGCACGCCGCAAGCGATTGGCAGTTATGCCAATGGTTGTCAGGTTGGCGCACAGCCGCTGCCGCTGAACTCTCCGGCCTATCAGGTAATGCGTACCGATCAGCATCGCTATTTCGGCCAGCCGGATTTACTGGCGTTCATCACCCGTCTGGGCACACAGGCTCAGCAAAAAGGGCTGGGCACCATGCTGGTCGGGGATATGGCGATGCCGGCTGGCGGGCGCTTTAGCAGTGGTCACGCCAGTCATCAGTCCGGGCTGGATGTGGACATCTGGCTGCAACTGCCGCGTCAGCGCTGGAGCGAACAGATGTTGCTCAAGCCGCAGCCTATCGATCTGGTCAGCGCCAACGGTAAATCCATTGTGCCAGCTCAGTGGCAGCCACGGATCGAAACGCTGATCAAAATGGCAGCGCAAGATAAAGACGTGGTACGGATCTTCGTCAATCCGGCCATCAAACAACAGCTTTGTCTGGATGCCGGAACGGATCGTGAATGGCTGCATAAGGTGCGTCCGTGGTTTGGTCATCGCGCGCACATGCACGTTCGTCTGCGTTGTCCGGTCGGTAACCTCGAATGTGAAAATCAGGCACCGCCGCCTCCGGGTGATGGCTGTGGCGCTGAGCTGCAAAGCTGGTTCCTGCCACCCAAGCCGGGCAGCGGAATCCCTGTGAAAAAAGAGCCGCCTCCGTTGCCGCCTTCGTGTCAGGCGCTGCTGGATAAACACGTTCTTTAATACGTTTTACTCACCCTTCGTCACGCATAGCGAGCTGACAGAAAAATGGACTGGTTGATTGTTGCCCCGTGGGTTTTGGTTGTTTTATTTTTCGTTGCACTGTTTGCCGGTTTCATTGATTCCATTGCAGGTGGCGGCGGATTGATCAGCCTGCCAGCGCTGCTGGCGGCGGGTGTGTCACCGGCGCAGGCAATTGCCACCAATAAGCTGTCATCGATCGGCGGATCTTTCTCTGCCAGTCTTTACTTTGTGCGGCGTGGCGTGGTGGACCTTAACGATCAGAAGCTGAATATCGCCTGTACCTTTACCGGTTCGGTGATCGGCGCGATCCTTATCCAGCATCTGCGCGCCGACATGTTGCGCCAGGTGCTACCGCTGCTGATCATCTGCATCGGTTTATATTTTTTACTGACGCCGCGTCTGGGTGAAAGTGACCGGGCAAGGCGCTTAAATGCTCTGCCGTATGCGCTGGTGGGCGGCGGTTGCGTGGGTTTCTATGATGGATTTTTTGGTCCCGGTGCAGGGTCTTTCTACGCGCTGGCCTTCGTGACGTTATGCGGGTTTAACCTGGCAAAAGCCACGGCACATGCGAAAGTCCTGAATTTTACCTCAAACCTGGGCGGGCTGATCTTCTTTATACTGGGCGGAAAAGTGATCTGGGTGCTGGGATTTGTCATGGCCGCCGGACAGTTTATCGGCGCACGACTGGGCGCACGTATGGTGCTCAGTAAGGGGCAGAGGATGATCCGCCCGATGGTGGTTATCGTTTCCGTGGTGATGAGCTGCAAGCTGATTTACGACAATCATGGTGCCGAAATTCATCAGTGGTTAAGCCTGCATTTATAATGTCCGGAGCAGCAGAATGCTTGCCTGAAGTCATGAAAACACGCGTTTAAACAGGGGTATATTGTCGCCCCTGATCTTACTTTAACGAGTTTCACTGCAATTATGTCTGATTCGACTGCAACACATAACTATCATCAACTGATCGACATTTTTGATTCCTGCTTTTTTGAGGAATTTAATGTTCGCTTAGTGAAAGGCGACGACGAACCGATCTATCTGCCTGCTGATGAACAAGAACCGTTTAACCGCATTGTGTTCGCACACGGTTATTACGCCAGTGGCATGCATGAAATTTCCCACTGGTGCGTGGCCGGTGCTGAGCGCCGTAAACGGGTTGATTTCGGCTACTGGTATTGCCCGGATGGCCGCGATGCGCAAACACAAAGTGAATTCGAGAAAGTGGAAGTCAAACCACAATCTTACGAATGGCTGTTCTGTGCAGCGGCGGGTTTTCGTTTCAACGTTAGCTGTGACAATCTCAGCGGCGATTGCGAGCCGGACCGCGTGGGTTTCCAGAACAAAGTACGCGAAGAAGTGCTGCGTATGCTGGAGCAGGGTATCCCTGAAAGACCGGCGCGCTTTATTAAAGCGTTACAATCGTTTTACAATACGGCCCCGTTGACGCCTGCAGATTTCCCTGCATTGCAGCCGATCGAATAAGAACTGAACACGAGAGGAAGAGTAATGATCGCAGAATTTGAAACGCGGATTTTAACGCTAATCGACGATATGGTCGAAAGCGCCAGCGACGATGAGTTATTTGCCAGTGGCTATCTGCGAGGCCACCTGACCGTTGCCGTAGCAGAAGCGGAAGAAAACGGTGAACACACCGCCGAAGCGTTGAAACTCCGTGTTCAGGACGGTCTGGACAAAGCCATCAAAGCCGGTGAACTTTCGCCGCGCGATCAGCTTCTGGTGCAGGGGATGTGGGAAAATCTGTATCAGGCATCTCTCCCTCAGTAATCTCTTTTCAGTAAAAAAAAGCGCAGCGACGGATTAACCGGCTGCGCTTTTTTATTGCCTGAAAAGTGGCGGGTTAATGCGATTCGACCGGGCGGCCTTTCAGCAGTTTTCTGACCCACATCCGGTTCGGATTCAGTGCCGCCAGCGTGTCACTGTCGAGCGGCAGCGGTTCACCGGCAATCTGCGCCGCCAGAATTTCCGCACCCAGCGGCGCGGAACTCAGACCGCGTGAGCCGAGCGCGCCAAACAGAAACAGATTTTCATACACCGGCGCTTCTGCAACCGGGCGATGACGCTGAATATCCAGATCCAGTTTTTTATAGCTTTCCAGCAATGCGTCGTAATCTGACACCGAGCCGATCATCGGCAGATGATCCCGTGTCGCGCAACGTACGCCGTTTCGCGCTTCGCCTTCACTCACATCCACGTCATGCGGCCATTGCTGATCCGGCAAACAGTTGAGTAAACGCTGGCGGTTTTCCTGCTGATCCTCCTCACGGTAATCCGTGCATTTGTCGGCGCGGTGATAGCTTGCGCCAATACAATGATGCTGATTCTGCGGGCTGACCGGCGTCATATAGCCGTCGTAACACAGCACCTGTTTAAGCTTGCTCAGCGCCGGTGTGGTCGGAATATGCGAAACCTGACCGCTGACCGCGTAAACCGGCAGTTTTTCGGTCTGGCTGAAATCTGTAATGTCCGCACCGTTCGCCAGGACTACCGCCTGATGACGGGCAACATGGCCATCGGCAAAGGTCAGCGCCCACTGCGAATCTGCGTCAAAATTTAATGCGGTCGCGCGCTGGCGATAATGCACCGTCAAGCCCTGCGTTTCGGCCAGCGCAATCAGCGAAGCCGTCAGTTCTGCCGGACACAGCCACGCGCCGAGCGGATACGTCACGCCGCCGCTGCCGCATGGCAATCCGCACAACGCTTCCACATCTTCTTCACTCAGCCCTTTCGCCAGTGCTTCCGGCCAGCCGCCTGTGAGAATGCCGTCAATTTTGCCCTGACTTTTTTCGTCATAACCCAGTTGCGTGACGCCACTCCAGCCGTGATCGAAAGGCACATCCCGCTTTTCAAGCTGTGCATACTGGCGGCGGGCGAAGGTGAAGGCATGCGCAAAGAAGTTTTCCAGTGTGTCGCCGCGGCCATTAAGCAACGGATAAACCGCGCCCTGGCGGTTACCGGAAGCGCCGAGCGCCGGTTTTTCATCGGCGCAATACAGCGTGACCGCAAAGCCACGGCGAAGTAACGCCAGCGACAATACCGCGCTGGCGACGCCGCCGCCGAGAAGCGCGAATTCAGTGGCATTTTTCGCCGCCGGGCGCACATACCACGGTGCGGGATGAGGTACATCAATTTTTGCCGGCAGCACACCGGCTAACATATGCCGCTTTTCGCCGAATCCCGGCACCTTGCTGATGTCAAAACCTGCGTCCTGCAATCCGCGGCGGACAAAACCGGCCACGGTGAAAGTGGCGAATGTACCCTGCGGGCGGGTCATTTTCGCCATAGAACGGAATAACGCCTCCGTCCACATGTCCGGGTTTTTGGAAGGCGCAAATCCGTCGAGAAACCAGGCGTCGACCTGCTGATTCATACTGGTGTCACATGCCGGAAGCAGGGTAGTCACATCGCCGAACCACAGATCAAGCGTGATGCGCCCGTCCGCCAGCAGCAGCCGGTGACAGCCGGAAAAGGCCATCGGCCATTGTTCGCAAAGCTGCGCGGAATACGCGGCGAGTTCGGGCCATTGTGTGTGCGCTGTCGCCAGATCATGGGCAGACAGCGGGAATTTCTCGTAGCTGATGAAATGCAGGCGTTGCAGCACAGCGTCGGGGTGCGCCTCGCGGAACGCATCGAAGGCTTGCCACAGCGACAGAAAGTTCAGGCCGGTGCCAAAACCGGTCTCGGCGATGATGCACAACTGGCGGGGGTGAGCGGCAAAACGCGCCGGAAAATGATTGCCATTGAGAAAAACATGACGCGTTTCCAGCAGGCCGTTCTGATTGGAAAAATAGACGTCATCAAAATGTCGGGAAACAGGTGTACCCTGTTCGTTCCAGCTTAATTCAGCGGGCGTGATCGGGTTATGGCTCACGTGAAACTCTCTCAGTTCAAGGCGATGCCGGAGTTTAACGCTGCGTTTGCACCCGCGCAAATTTACCACGATTTACACAAGGAATTGCTGATCGGACTTGTTCGGCGTACAACTGTACGCTAGAGTGCGTGACGAAATCCCAAATGGTGAATAGTACAAGAGGTATTAAATGAAACGTGCAGTGATTACTGGCCTGGGTATCATCTCGAGCATCGGTAACAACAAGCAGGAAGTTCTTGCATCTCTGCAGGAAGGTCGCTCTGGGATCACCTTCTCGCAAGAGCTGAAAGATGCCGGGATGCGTAGTCACGTCTGGGGTGATGTCAAATTAGACACCGCAGGCCTCATCGATCGTAAGATTGTGCGTTTCATGAGTGATGCCTCGATCTACGCTTACCTTTCCATGCAACAGGCGATTGAAGACTCTGGTCTGACCCCTGAAATGGTTTCCAACGAACGTACCGGCCTGATTGCAGGTTCCGGCGGCGGTTCTCCGCGCAATCAGGTTGCGGGCTCCGACGGTATGCGTGCCAAAGGCCTGCGCGGCGTTGGCCCTTACATGGTGACCAAAGCGATGGCTTCCGGCGTGTCAGCCTGCCTTGCGACCCCATTCAAAATTCGTGGTGTTAACTATTCCATCAGTTCTGCCTGCGCCACCTCTGCACACTGCATTGGTAACGCGGTAGAAATGATTCAGCTGGGCAAACAGGACGTGGTGTTTGCCGGTGGCGGTGAAGAGCTGTGCTGGGAAATGGCGTGCGAATTCGACGCGATGGGCGCACTGTCCACCAGCTACAACGAAACACCAGACAAAGCTTCCCGTACCTACGACAAAGCGCGTGACGGTTTCGTTATCGCAGGCGGCGGCGGTATGGTTGTTGTCGAAGAGCTGGAACACGCTCTGGCACGTGGCGCGCACATTTACGCAGAAATCGTTGGCTACGGCGCAACGTCTGATGGCGCAGACATGGTGGCTCCATCTGGTGAAGGCGCAGTGCGTTGCATGAAAATGGCAATGAACGGCGTGGATACCCCAATCGATTACGTGAACGTGCACGGGACTTCTACCCCGGTCGGCGACGTGAAAGAACTGGGCGCTATCCGTGAAGTGTTCGGCGATAAAACCCCGGCACTGTCTTCTACCAAAGCCATGACCGGTCACTCGCTGGGTGCCGCAGGCGTTCAGGAAGCGATCTATACCTTGCTGATGGCTGAATACGGCTTCATCGCGCCAAGCATCAACATCGAGAACCTCGATGAGCAGGCAGAAGGCATGGACATCATCACTAAACCCACTCAGCGCGAGCTGACGACTGTGATGTCCAACAGCTTCGGCTTCGGTGGCACCAACGCCACGCTGGTCATGCGTAAGCTGAAAAACGACAAATAATCTGTCGCTAAGTCAGTCAATAAAAGCCTGCTTCCGAGCGGGCTTTTTTACATCCATCATCCTTCGGGCCGTCTCTGCGCTGGCTTCGTTCATTCACCTCAGTCACTTACTTTTGTAAGCTCCTGAGGATTCATTCTCTCGCCGCCTTGATGCAACTCGAATGATTTTGGATATGTTTCTCAACAATTCAGGTACAATTTCGCCGCTTCTTATTTTCACCTTGTTGACATAATGCTCTCACTCAGACACATCCATCATCGACATCTGCATGTTCCGACCTGGCTCGGGATAGTGGCGATCCTGATGTTGTTTATTGCGCCGGTGATTTCTAAATCGCTGGTGGCTGAGGGTGCGCAGCATATGATGATGCCCGGCATGATGATGTCCGATATGGACATGGATATGCCGGATGCAGATATGGCTGACATGAATATGTCAGGTCATCACGCATCATCGATGGAACATTGTCAGAAGCAAGCCTGTAAATCAGCGCCGCAGGATGCGGTGAAAGCTATGCTTTCCGGTGAAATGAGCGATGCTGCCTGCGGTTATTGCGTGCTGCTGGTGCATTTACCGATGCTCGATTTACAGGCCATGCCGATGCTTTGGTCGCTGGATTTTTCCAGCCGTGCCCCTCCGCGCGCTGTTATACAACGTCTTATCCCTTCGCTGTTTTTCACGGATTCCCAACCCCGCGCACCGCCTGTTTTTCTGTAACTGCCTCTGAATCAATTTTTTCAAGTTAACTGCGATTGTTATCGCTGTTGACGGCGTGCTATTTGAAATTCAGGAAATCAGATTTATGAATCAACCTGCAAACCTGCCTGCCAGCGCGGGAAAAAAAATGCCTGCACAAGCGGCCTTTCTGGCGTTGCTGCGCCGTGTGCATTTTTACATTGGCCTGTTCGTCGGACCGTTTATTTTTGTCGCGGCACTCACCGGTACGTTGTATGTGCTGACCCCTCAGTTCGAAAATTATCTCTATTCTGATGCGCTCTTCACCTCCTCACACGGTGAACCGCAGCCGCTTTCCCGACAGATTGATGCGGCGCTAAACGTAACCGGCCAGGATAAACAGATTTATGCGGTCAGACCGGCTCCGTCTGCCGGTGAGACCACACGGGTCATGTTTTCTGATCCGCAACTGGGCGCCTCCAAAAGCCGGGCGATTTTCATCGATCCGGTGACGCTGGCGGTGAAAGGGGACATGACGGTGTACGGCACCAGCGGCATTTTGCCGTTCCGCACCTGGCTGGATGATTTGCATCGCGGCTTACTACTCGGTGATGCGGGGCGTATTTACAGCGAACTCGCTGCCTCCTGGTTGTGGGTAGCGGCATTGGGTGGCGTGGTGCTCTGGTTCACTGGCCGCCGTCAACCCCGCCAGTTGCGTAAGGTCAGCGGGAAAGCGGAAAAACAGCAGCACAGTCGCCGCTGGCACAGCACGCTCGGCCTGTGTTTACTGGCTGGCTTACTGTTCTTCTCCGCTACCGGCCTGACGTGGTCGCAATGGGCGGGTGACAATATCGGTGTGCTGCGCGCGTATATGGGCTGGATGACGCCTGCCGTGAAAACCAGTCTGGATCCGCAGGCGGCCGCCGCACCTGCGGATGAACATGCGGAACATCATGCGCAGATGGCAGACATGCCTGATATGCCGGGTATGGACATGTCTGCGCATAAACAGCCTGCTGTGCCGCAAGCCGTCGCTGTTTCTGCACAGACTTTTGATGCAGTGGTACAGGCGGCGCGTGAGTCTGGCATTGCGGCGAACAAGATTGAAATCCGTCCGACGTATAATGCGGAGAAAGCCTGGACGGTGACGGAAGTTGATCGCCGCTGGCCGACGCAGGTGGATGCGGTGTCCGTCGATCCCCGCTCCATGCAGATTGTCGATCACGTGCGGTTTGCTGATTTCCCGTTGCTCGCCAAACTCACCCGCTGGGGCGTGGATGCACATATGGGGATTCTGTTCGGCGTCTGGAATCAGGCCATCCTGGTGATTTTTGGTGTCGGACTTTGCGTGATGATTGCCTGGGGATATCGCCTGTGGTGGCTGCGCAGAACGGTCAGCAATGACGGTAGTCATCCGGTTGTTACTCTGCTGCAAACCTGGAAGTCGGTGCCGTTCAGCCTGCAATGCCCGATTTTGGTGATCACGCTCGGTCTGGCAATTTCATTGCCAGTAATGGGCGCGAGTTTACTTATTTTTATGCTGATCGATGTTATCCGCTGGCAGCGGCGAAATTCTTCGGGTAACGTCAGCGCATTCTGATCAGAGAAGAAAAAAACATGTTGATGGCGGCATCTGGCTCTGTATTGAAGCCTTTTTTACGTGACAGATTTTTGCATCTGTTAATCCTGCTTGGTGTCATTCTGACCCTGTTCCAGCCGGAGAAAATCAGCCGGTTCCCGCAGTTTGTGGACTGGGACACGATCGTAACTTTGCTGGGTTTGCTGATGCTGACCAAGGGCGTTGAGGTCAGCGGTTATTTTGATTTTGTTGGCCGTAAGATGATTAACGCCATCGACAATGAGCGGCGGCTGGCGCTGTTTCTGGTCACTGCGGCGGCGCTGCTGTCCACGTTTATGACCAATGACGTCGCACTGTTCATCGTGATTCCGCTGACGATCACGCTGAAGAAACTGACGTCGTTACCGGTGACGCGGCTGATTATATTTGAAGCGCTGGCGGTGAATGCCGGTTCGCTGCTTACGCCGATCGGTAATCCGCAAAATATCCTGCTATGGAATAAATCCGGTCAGTCGTTCCTGCATTTTATCGGGCAGATGGCACCGCTGGCGCTGATAACCCTGGCTGCATTATTGCTGGTGACCTGGTTTTGTTTTCCGTCGCATAGTCTGAAAAAGATTGAAAACAATCAGGGATACCCTTTCCGCAAGCGTCTGCTGGTAAGCTGCGTCGTCCTTTACGTGGTGTTTATTGCCTGTGTCGATCTGGGGCTGGCGTTGTATGGGTTGCTGGCGGTGATCCTGTGCTTTTTATTGCTGGCGCGGAATGTTCTGCTGCGTATCGACTGGCCGCTGATCCTGGTGTTTATCGTGATGTTTATCGATGTGCGTTTACTGGTCGGGTTGAATGCCCTGCAGCCTGCGTTTACCCACATTCATAGCTTGCCAGATTACGGACATTATCTGCTGAGCATCGGGCTTTCTCAGGTGATCAGCAATGTGCCTGCGACGATCCTGATGATCAACTATTTACCTTCCGGGCCGCTGCTGGCTTATGCCGTCAATGCCGGCGGTTTCGGGCTGGCGATAGGCTCACTGGCCAATCTCATCGCGTTACGCATGGCGAATGACAAAAAGATCTGGCTGCGGTTTCACTATTACTCTTTCCCGTTCCTGCTGTTCAGCGGCATCACGGGCTGGCTATTGCTGACGCTGTTTGTTAAATGACAGGCACCTGCAGCGAAGCCAGACGGTTCACGGCGGCGGTGATTTCAGCGGGGGTTAATGCTGAGAACCCGAGCAGCCAGCCGTCCTGATGTTGTGTCACTACACCGGCGCTGGCGGTAAACAAAGGTGAAAGCCGTGGCGTCTCAACGCCAGCCTGTGCGGCAAGGGCGCTGAAATGCGGTTCCTGCCCGGCAGGCAGACGGGCAGCGAGCTGTAACCCTCCGGCTGCCACCTGAGGTGTCAGCCATTCAATCTTTTGCTTAATTTGCGCCAGCAGATGATCACGGCGGCTATGGTAAAGCTGACGTGACAAGCGCAGATGTGAAGCGAAATGCCCGGCCTGCATAAATTCCGCCGTGACGGCCTGCATCAGTTGCGAAGAATGGCCGTCATTCACGGTGCGCATCATCACCATTGGCGCCACCAGCGCAGGCGGTAATACGGCATAGGCCAGCCGCAAAGACGGAAATAAAACTTTCGAGAACGTCCCCACATAAATAACCCGCTGATGTTTATCCAGCCCCTGCATGGCCGGAAGCGGTCGCCCGTCGTAATGCAGTTCGCTGTCATAATCATCTTCGATGATCCAGCTGTTGTGACGTTTCGCGTATTCGAGCAGGTGTAAACGGCGTGACAAACTCAGGCTGACACCGGTCGGGTAATGGTGTGATGGTGTCAGGTACATAAGGCGTGGCACGGGTGAATCAGCTTCCGGTGCCATTCCCTGTTCATCCACCGCATTGGCGCAAATGTCGGCTCCGGCACTGGCAAACGCGTTGCGGGCGCCCGGATATCCCGGCTGCTCAACCCAAACCCTATCCGCCGGATCAATCAGCAGCATCGCCAGCAGTTGTAATGCCTGCTGAGAACTGGTGGTGATCAGGATGTGTTCAGCGCTGCAAATGACCCCGCGTGACTGCTGAAGATAGCTGGCCAGCGCCTCGCGCAACGGCAAATACCCTTGCGGGTCGCCATATCCCAGCAGACGTTCGCCCTGAGTCCGCAGTTGTCTGGCGGTGATTTGCTTCCAGATTTTCAGCGGGAAGGCGCGCAGATCAGGCGAACCGGCTGCAAAGGCGACGGGCGATTGCGGATCACGACAACCGCCGGTGGCGACAATTTTCTCTCCGCGCGCTGACAATCCCGCCAATCCCGGTGGGATGACTTTACTGTTTCGGGAGGACGGAGCGCGGGGCAGTGACTGGCTGACAAAGGTGCCTTTGCCGGTATGGCGCTGAAGATAGCCCTCCGCTTCTGCCTGCGCGTAGGCGGCTTCCACGGTCACCCGTGAGAGTTTCAGATCACAGGCCAGAATGCGGGAAGAGGGCAAGCGTTCTCCGCCAGCCAGCGCGCCGGAATTGATGGCCTGCCGCAACGCAGCACACAGCCGGTCACGCAAACCTGCCGCAGCGCCTGAACCGTTGGTCGCTGTGTTTTCGAAAAGCGTAATCAGTGCAGAGGGCTGAGACAGTGCTGGCATAATGGGTCTTATCATCGGCTTGAAATTGGCATTAATCATAAGACCAAAAACAGCGATGATGGAACTGTTTTCAGCCATATCACTTAATGAGGAAGCGTTTATGCAACAAGAGTCTTATGTTTTGGGATTCGCCCCACCGTCACCTGAAATCAGTGCTGCGTATTTGTTGTCGAAACTGAGTTTTTATACTGATGCCGCCGATGTCGCGGCGGATTTACAAAATGGTGTGAGCGCAATTGTGGTTATTGATACCCGTTCTGCTGAACATTATGTACGCGGCCATGTGCCGGGCGCGGTCAGTTTTCCGCATAAACTGATGACAGCAGAAAGCACCCGCGAACTTCGCAAAGACGTGGTGTACGTGACGTATTGCGACGGAATTGGCTGCAACGGTTCGACGCAGGGCGCGTATAAACTGGCGAAACTCGGATTCAGGGTAAAGGAAATGATTGGCGGGCTGGATTTCTGGATCCGCGATCAGCACCCGGTCACACCAGGTGAAGAACGCGGACAGTATTCACGGGAACAAATGCCGTCAGATTGCGGTTGTTGATAAGGCGTTATTGCAAGATTAAAACAGCAACCACAACAGCAGTACGACCACCACGAACGCGATAAACAACAGCGGCTTGCCGCCCATCGCCTGCATGGACGGCGGCAACATCGCGATAAACGGATTCATGATCGGTTGAGGATCGGTCCGTGTCACGGTGGTGAATGTATCGTCTGTATCATCGGCGCGTGGAGAACGGTCAACCCGCTGGCTGAACAGCACACCAATCAGATCACTGACCTGAACTTGCGTCAGCGGCGTGGAAAGCGTCGCACTGAAACGGTTTTCGGCGTATTCCGTTAGCTGATGAATTTCATGGGTGCTGGCCGGTTGCTTGAGCACGCTCAGCAATGTGGTCAGCGTCGGTGCGGTGGTCTGCTGGCTCAGTGACGCTTTCACCTGCATAAACTGGCTGAGCACCTGAAAATGCTTCGCCGGTATAGGTTCGCCCACTTTCACGCCAACCAGCGTAAACAGTTCCTGCCAGACTTTCACCGGGGCTTCGCCAGTGGCTGCACTGAGGCGGGTGACAAGCTGTTGCAGGCTGTTGTGTTCGGCAGGCAGCAACGGACGATCGGTGACCGGCGTCTGCTGGGGCTGCGGGATATTCATCTGACGGGTCTGGATCAGATCCAGCACCTGTTGCAACTGCGGATGCGTCAGCTGACTCAGTACGGTATGACCGAAATTCTGGCGGATAAAATCGCTCACCGCCTGCCGGTTATTACCCTGTGGCAGCAGCTCAGTCAGTTGCAGCATCAGCTGGCGCGAGGCATGGCTGTCCTGCGCCTGCGAGAGTTTTCCCTGCAACAGCGCTTCAGCCTGCGGGAATTGCTGCGAGGTGATTTCTGCACCGTGAGGCAACGCAAGATCGTGGCGCAAATTGGCCCAGATCTCAGCAGATTTGATTGGCGTCAGTGCCATCAGTTTGACGATCAGTTTTTCCAGCGTGGTGCGCTGTACCGGCGTTAATGGCAGCTCAGTACCTGCTTTAGCCGGAACGGTCTGACCCTGGGGTTGTGTTCTGTTGTCGCCAACCGGCATGCCCGGGCCGCTCAAAGGTTGCATATCACCGTCCTTCGCTGGAAATTTAAAACGTCGCTTAAACTCAATGATAAGTAAAAAGCACGGCGCAGAGCGCGGAAGCGCCTCATCATACCTGCAAAGTGTTTTAATCGACACAGTGAATAGCAGGCTGAGAAAGATTCTTCAGGATATTGTTTCCTAAAACAGCCGCTAAAAACGTCTGGCGGGGCGCGAAAGCAGAAAGTGGAGGGAAGGCACCACCCTCTTCAGTGAGGATGGCATACGATTGAGAGAATTTATTTTTGTTCCGCGGACGCGCTACGGGTGAACAGCGGCTTTCGCAAACGCTGTGCCAGAATGACCCCGGCAAGCGTGATACCTCCGCCAATCAGATGGTAGCTGTGCAACTGTTCGTGCAGAAACAGTACGGCGATGACCGCAGTGAAAATCGGCGACAGATTCATGAAAATCGACGCTTTATTGGCACCCAAACGGATCACACCCTGGATCCACAAAAACGGCGCAATGATTGACGCCGGGATCCCGGCGAAAAGCACCAGCGGAATATTATGTGCCGTCAGGCTGACATCCTTCGCGAGCAGGAAGTTGGGCAGCAGCAATAAAACGCCGAAAATGATCTGCACATACAACGACTGCCAGTTCGGCAGCGGGATCGCCCAGCGTTTGGTGAGCACGCCATACAGCGCGTAGGAGGCCGAAGCCGCAAACATCATCAGTTCGCCCGTGCCGATGCCGTGTTGCAGCAACTGCGCCGGATCCCCGGCACTGACCAGCCAGACTAAACCGCCGAGGGAAATAATACTGCCCAGCGCCACACCTACTGTCGGGACCACACTGAGCACAAACAGGCCAATCAGCACGGTCAGCAGCGGGATGAGTGAATTCAGGATACCCATAAACAGTGCGCTGACGCTGTGTGCGGCGTAGTAAGCCAGACTTTGATACAGCACCATGCCCAACAGGCCGAGGATCAGCAGTTTCCACCCGTATTGTTTCACCACCTGAAGGTTGCGCAGCATGCCGGGCAGAACGAAAGGCGTCAGCGTCAGCAATGCCAGAAGCCAGCGGTAGAACGAAATGGCGGCAGGATCAATCGCGCTGGCCGAGGCTTTGCTGACAACAGCATTCAGCGACCAGATCAGGACGGCGAGCAGGGGAAAGAGCACATTCATTGAATATTATTCCTGAGTAAATCGTCACGTCAGTGTACGGTTGTCTTATTTGTTATATATAACGATAATCAGACAACTGATCGCGTAATTCAGACAATCCTCGTGTTGCTCACAGACAAAAGGTATTTATGCCCGCGCCCCGTAGTTCTTTGCCCCGATATTACCCGCCGTTACCGGAAAAGATGCCGGTGACCCTGCTTTTTCGCGGGGAAATTGTGGAGGGGAATTCTGAGTATGTTGAGCATTCACATCCGTGGAGCCAGATTATCTGCGTGAAATCCGGCGTTCTTGCCATGCGCGTGGCCGGACAGCGTTATCTGGCCCCGCGTGAATTCGCTATCTGGGTGCCCGCAGGGGTTGAGCATTCAAGCTATAACCGTAAAACCACGCGTTTTTGCGTCATTGATATCGCGCCTGAGCTGGATACCCATCTGCCCGCCGGGCCTTGTCTGCTGACGCCGACGGCCATTTTTAACGCCATTGCTGATGACTGTTTCTCACGGAATATGACCGAGCCGCAGAGTGAAACGGATCTGCGTATGTGCCGCGTTTTACTGGATCAAATCAGTCTGGCACCCCGTCAGAACACCTATTTACCCACATCGGAAAATAAATTACTGGCCCCCGTTCTGAGCGCACTGGAGAAAAACCCGGCGGATAATACGTCGCTGGCGCAATGGGCGAAGCAGGTGTATACCACCGAACGAACATTGTCGCGGCGTTGCCAGCAGGAACTGGGGATGAGTTTTGCCCAATGGCGTCAGCGGTTGCGTTTCCTGCATTCGGTCTCATTGCTGGAGCAGGGGAAAACGGTGCAGGAAGTCGCGCTTGATCTGGGCTACAGCTCGTCTTCGGCATTTATCGCCATGTTCCAGCAGGTTTCCGGCACCACGCCGCAGCGTTTTCGTAACGACAGGTAAACCTGTGCCCTGAAAGTTGGGATCTGGCCCGGTATCGTGGCAAAATCAATGCCCTCTTTATTTTCTATTCTTTCTTTAGGCCATGCTGCCGGAGACAAACGTGAAAATCCTGGTTGATGAAAATATGCCGTATGCCGTCGAGCTTTTTAGCCGGTTGGGGAACGTGCAGGCCGTACCTGGCCGCCCTATCCCGCAAGATGCCCTGAATGATGCCGATGCGTTGATGGTGCGGTCTGTGACCAAAGTGAACGAAAGTTTGCTGGCGGGAAAACCGGTGAAATTTGTGGGTACCGCCACGGCGGGCACCGATCACGTTGATGATGCATGGCTTGCCAGCGCAGGGATTGGTTTCTCGGCCGCGCCCGGCTGTAATGCCATTGCCGTGGTGGAATATGTTTTCTCATCCTTGCTGATCCTTGCTCAGCGCGACGGTTTCCATCTGCGCGATAAAACGGTCGGGATCATTGGTGTCGGTAACGTCGGTTCACGTCTGAATACCCGCCTTGAAGCGCTGGGTGTACGCACGTTGTTGTGCGATCCGCCGCGAGCCGATCGGGGTGATGCCGGTGAATTCTGGCCGCTTGAGAAGCTGGTCGCTGAAGCCGATATCCTGACGTTCCATACGCCGCTGAATATGTCCGGCCCTTATGCCACACATCATCTGGTGGATGCGGATTTACTGGCGCGTCTGCCCGCTGACCGGATCCTCATTAACGCCTGTCGTGGTGAGGTGGTGGATAACGCCGCGCTGCTCGACGCACTGAATGGCAGCAAAAAACTGACGGCTGTGCTGGATGTCTGGGAACCGGAACCTGATTTGTCGTTAGCGTTGCTGGATAAAGTTGCTATCGGCACGGCACATATCGCCGGTTACAGCCTGGAAGGGAAAGCACGCGGCACCACACAGGTGTTCGAAGCATTCAGTCAGTTTATCGGTCAGCCACAAACGGTGCCGCTGGAATCATTACTCCCTGCGCCTGAATTTGCCGAAGTGACGCTGAGTGGCGCGCTGAGCGAAGCCAAACTGCTGCGTCTTATTCACTTAGTGTATGATGTGCGCCGCGATGACCGGCCTTTGCGCCGTGTCGCCGGAAAACCGGGCGAATTCGACAAGCTGCGTAAGTTCTATGAAGAACGTCGTGAGTGGTCATCTTTACGGGTGATTTGCGACGATGCGGCGACCGCCGGTGTGTTGAAAAAACTGGGCTTTAACAGCCAGTTAGCCACTGCTTAAAACGGCCTTAAGTTTTTTCGCCGCGAGTGATGCGATAACACGTTTGCAAACAGGGCGGTGATCATCATCGCCCCTTGTATTTTGTACTTTTATTTTCTGGAGAATACCAACATGTCTGATGGCTGGAATATTGCGCTGCTTGGCGCAACGGGCGCAGTCGGTGATGCGTTACTGGAATTATTGGCTGATCGTCAGTTCCCGGTTGGTGAGCTCTTCCCGCTGGCAAGTGAACGCAGCGCCGGTAAGACCGTGCGTTTTAACGGCAAAAGTCTGCGCGTACAACAGGCATCTGAGTTCGACTGGTCGCAGGTTCAACTGGCGTTCTTTGTTGCGGGTTCTGAGGCTTCTGCCTTGTATGCCGAAGAAGCGGCAAATCAGGGCTGTCTGGTCATCGACAGCAGCGGCCTGTTCTCTCTTGAACACGATATTCCTCTGGTGGTGCCGGGCGTGAACCCTGACGCACTGTCTCATTACCGCAACCGCAATATCGTGGCCGTGGCCGACAGCCTGACCAGCCAACTGCTGACCGCCATCAAACCACTGACCGAACAGGCCGGTTTGTCGCGTCTGCATGTCACTTCGTTGCTTTCCGTTTCTGCGCTGGGCAAAGCCGCGGTTGACGATCTGGCCGGGCAAAGCGCCCGTCTGCTGAACGGCATTCCGGCAGAAGAGGGCATTTTCAGCAAACAACTGGCGTTTAACCTGTTACCGCTGGTCAGTGATGAAGAGGGCAGTGTGCGTCAGGAACGCCGCCTGGTGGATCAGGTTCGCAAAGTGTTGCAGGACGATGGGCTGCCGATTTCTGTCAGTTGTGTGCAGTCGCCGGTGTTTTACGGTCACGCGCAGGTGGTTCATATGGAAGGTTTGCGTCCGCTGTCAGCGGAAGAAGCGCGCGCCGAACTCGAACGCATTGATGATATTAATCTGAGCGATGAAGATGATTTCCCGACGCAGGTCAGCGATGCGTCCGGTAATGCCAATCTGAGCATCGGTTGTATCCGTAATGACTACGGCATTCCTGAGTTACTGCAATTCTGGTCAGTGGCTGACAACGTCCGTTTTGGCGGCGCACTGATGGCGGTGGAAACTGCCGAGAAGCTGATTAACGAGTACTGGTACTGATTATGTCCGATGAAGTGATCGCTGACGTCAGCACCGTACCGGTTGCCGGACGTGTGGCGTTAGGCATTGAATATGACGGCAGTGCCTATTTTGGCTGGCAGCGTCAGCAGGGCGTCGCCAGCGTGCAGGAGTGTCTGGAAAAAGCACTGAGCCGTGTGGCCAATGCACCGATCGTCGTGTTTTGCGCCGGGCGTACAGACGCAGGCGTCAGCGCAACGGGGCAGGTGGTGCATTTCGACACGCCGGTGCTGCGCAAAGACGCGGCGTGGACGATGGGGGTGAATACCCATTTGCCCAAAGATATCGCTGTGCGCTGGTGTGCGAATGTGGGCGAGGATTTTCATGCCCGTTTCAGCGCCACCGCCCGCCGGTATCGATACGTTATTTATAACAACCGTTACCGTTCAGCGATTTTGCATGCCGGCGTGACCCATGTTCACATGCCGCTCGACGTCGAAAAAATGCAGCTTGCCGGTCAGGCGTTGCTGGGTGAGAACGATTTCACGTCTTTTCGTGCATCACAGTGCCAGTCGCGTACGCCGTGGCGTTATGTGATGCATGTGAATGTGAGCCGTCACGGCAGCTATGTGGTGGTCGATATCAAGGCTAATGCGTTTGTTCATCACATGGTGCGCAATATCGTGGGGAGCCTGGTGGAAATCGGTGCCGGTAATCAGCCTGTTGGCTGGATGGGAGAACTACTGGCAGCGAAAGATCGCAATCTTGCGGCAGCTACGGGCAAGCCTGAAGGGTTATATCTGGTCTGCGTGGATTACCCTGAGAAATTTGCGCTGCCTCAGGTGAATATGGGACCCCTGTTCCTCGAAGATTAAGGAACGGATCAAGCGATTGTTTAAATGGGCTGTTAAACCGGAAAGAGGTGGAAAATCAAATGGGTTTTATTCACTTTGTCATTGATTTCATTTTGCATATTGATGTGCATTTAGCGGAGCTGGTTGCGCAGTATGGCATCTGGGTTTACGGCATTTTATTCCTGATTTTGTTCTGCGAAACCGGTCTGGTGGTGACACCTTTCCTGCCGGGTGACTCATTATTGTTCGTAGCAGGTGCGCTGGCGGCGTTGCCGGGCAACGACATGAACGTTCATCTGATGGTGTTCCTGATGGCGATTGCGGCGATACTCGGCGATGCGGTGAACTACACTATCGGACGGGTCTTTGGTGAACGTCTGTTCAGTAATC
The DNA here is from genome assembly GCF_963881615.1 of Rahnella sp. CJA17(1/100). Classification (NCBI taxonomy): domain Bacteria; kingdom Pseudomonadati; phylum Pseudomonadota; class Gammaproteobacteria; order Enterobacterales; family Yersiniaceae; genus Rahnella; species Rahnella sp. CJA17(1/100). The sequence continues at coordinate 362,889 of NZ_CAWOJA010000022.1, forward strand.
CTGATTCAAAGATTTTCCGTCGCAGTTATTTGGACAAGACGCATAAGTTTTACGAGAAACATGGCGGCAAAACGATTATTCTTGCGCGCTTCGTGCCGATCGTCCGCACGTTTGCACCGTTTGTGGCCGGTATGGGGCATATGTCTTACCGCCATTTCGCTGCGTATAACGTGATTGGTGCACTGGTTTGGGTGCTGTTATTTACCTATGCTGGCTACCTTTTCGGCGATCTGCCGATTGTTCAGGAAAATCTGAAATTACTGATCGTGGCAATCATTGTGGTTTCCATCCTGCCGGGTGTGATTGAAATCTGGCGGCACAAACGCGCAGCGGCCAAAGAAAAGCGTCAACAGGATTAATTCCGTACGTTTTTTACGCAAGCGCTTTAAAATTTAAGGCATTAAACCTGAGGGTAGGACCAGTTTTTTATCCACAGTGTCTGGCCGTTATGGTTTAATGAGCGACAATTTATGGTCTGTTCCTGCGAACAACCCTTCTGTGGCGCGGTGTGTGAGGTTTTTTATCACCCCGTACACAGGCGATTTTGGGTAGGTTTCAGGGGACTTGTTACAGCATGAACAGCGGACTGGCTTCGGCCGGGTTCAAACAGAAAGGTTATCGATGAGCTGGATTGAACGAATTCTTAGTAAGAGCACTGACTCGCAAACCCGTAAGGCAAGTATTCCTGAGGGCGTCTGGACTAAATGTGACAGCTGCGGGCAGGTCCTTTACCGCGCCGAGCTTGAGCGCAATCTCATGGTGTGCCCTAAGTGCGACCACCATATGCGCCTTACCGCGCGTATGCGTCTGTCCACTTTCATGGACGAGGGCAGTGAGATTGAGTTAGGCAGTGAGCTTGAGCCTAAAGATGTTCTGAAGTTTAAAGATTCCAAGAAATACAAAGATCGTCTGGTTGCAGCACAAAAAGAAACCAACGAAAAAGACGCCATGGTCGTCATGAAAGGTACGCTGTTTGGCATGCCAATCGTGGTCGCATCGTTTGAATTTGCTTTCATGGGCGGTTCAATGGCGTCCGTCGTGGGGGCACGTTTTGTTCGTGCCGTTGAGCAGGCACTGGAAGATAACTGCCCGCTGGTCTGTTTCTCTGCCAGTGGCGGCGCCCGTATGCAGGAAGCGCTGATGTCGCTGATGCAGATGGCGAAAACCAGTGCAGCACTGGCGAAGTTACAGGAACGTGGCCTGCCATACATTTCTGTACTGACTGACCCTACGATGGGCGGTGTTTCTGCCAGTCTGGCAATGCTGGGTGACATTAACGTCGCGGAGCCGAAGGCGCTGATCGGTTTTGCCGGTCCACGCGTTATCGAGCAAACCGTTCGTGAAAAACTGCCGCCGGGCTTCCAGCGCAGTGAATTCCTGATCGAAAAAGGTGCGATTGATATGATCGTACGTCGTCCGGAAATGCGCGCCAAACTGGGCAGCGTTCTGGCGAAACTGACCGGGCAACCGGAGCCGAAAGTGGCTGACGTCCATGTTGCTGTCAACGGTTCTGCCGCTGACAACCAGGATGCCTGATCGAACAGGGTAAACGCCGGTCAGTTATTCGGGCGGCCACCGCGTGTTGTGCCGCCCACACTGTTTTTCTGCAAAACAGACAGCCGTGCTTTTACTCTGTTGGTGTGATCTGACAAAGAGGGCATTGCCTGCTGTCACAGTCTGGTGATGTAGTGTCGAAGTGAACCTGACAAGGTTGAACGGGACTCATGCAAAATCAACTTATTCCCCAAGCCACGTCGCCTTTGGCCACGTGGCTTTATTATCTTGAACATCTCCACTCTCAGGCTATTGAGCTTGGCCTTGATCGGGTCAAAGCGGTTGCCGCCAAACTCGACTTACTGACGCCAGCGCCGCTGGTTTTCACCGTGGCCGGAACCAATGGTAAAGGCACCACCTGCGCGACGCTGGAATCCATCCTGATGGCGGCGGGTTACCGTGTGGGCGTTTACAGCTCCCCGCATCTGGTGCGCTACACTGAACGTGTCCGTATTCAGGGGGAAGAATTAGCGGAATCTGCGCATTGCGAATCTTTTGCGGGGCTGGAAGCTGGCCGTGGCGATATCTCGCTGACCTACTTTGAATACGGCACATTGTCGGCGTTGCAGCTGTTTAAACAGGCTAAGCTGGATGTGGTGATACTTGAAGTCGGGCTGGGCGGTCGTCTGGATGCGACTAATATTGTCGATGCCAGCGTGGCTGTCGTCACCAGTATTGCGCTGGATCATACCGACTGGCTGGGATCTGACCGCGAAAGCATTGGCCGCGAAAAAGCCGGTATTTTCCGCGCCGGTAAACCGGCCGTGGTTGGTGAGCCGGATATGCCACAATCCATTGCTGCGGTTGCGCAGGAAAAACAGGCGGATTTACACCGCCGCGATGTGAACTGGCATTTTTCTGCGGATGCCGGACAGTGGCGCTGGGCAGCGCGGGAAGAAGGTAATGAGGTTAACGTGCTGGAAGGTTTACCGTTGCCGAATGTACCGCTGGCTAACGCCGCGACCGCGCTGGCTGCACTGCATTATTCAACACTGGATATTCCTGAAGCTGCGTTGCGCAGCGGTTTACAGCGCGCTGCTTTGCCGGGACGTTTCCAGACGGTGAGTGAATCGCCAAGGCTGATCCTGGATGTCGCGCACAATCCGCATGCGGCAGCGTATCTGGCCGGACGTCTGGCGGAACAGCCGCGAAAGGGTGGCAAAGTGCGTGCCGTCGTCGGAATGTTGAAAGACAAAGATATTGCCGGTACGCTGGCTTGCCTGTCGCCGCAGGTGGATGAATGGTATTGCGCGCCGCTGGAAGGCCCGCGCGGGGCCAGTGTCGAAGAACTGACCGTCCATCTGCCGCAGGCGCGCCAGTTTGATGATGTGGAGTCTGCCTGGAAACAGGCTATGCAGGAGGCGGCTCCTCAGGATATTGTGATTGTCTGCGGCTCGTTCCATACCGTAGCTCACGTAATGGATGCTATAGACACGGGGAAAACCAGTGGCAAGTAAGTTTCAAAATCGTCTGGTCGGGACGGTCATTCTGGTGGCACTGGGTGTCATCATTTTGCCTGGTTTACTCGACGGCAAGAAAAAGCATTACGAAGACGAATTTGCGTCTATTCCATTGGTGCCAAAACCGGGTGATGTTGAGGAACAGGACTCGGTGCCACCGGTCACGCAATCTTTGCCTGCTCAGCCGCCGGAAGGTGCCGATCAGATGATGAATGGTGAACAGGACGATACAAGTCCTGCCAATAACACCAACGCCGCCAATCATGGCAATGTGGCGCCGGGTAATACCACGATAGAAGCGCCGCCGGTCACCACACTGCCTGAGCAGAAAAAAACGGTGCAGCCTGCTCCTCAAAAACCCAAAGTGATCGAACCGAAACCGATGGTGGAAGCGAAGCCAACGGTGAAACCGAAGCCGGTCGAACAGCCAAAACCGGTTGAGCAACCGAAGGCCGTTGCTGAACAGCCAAAACCGGTTGAACAGCCGAAGGCTGCGCCGGCAGAAAAAGCGCCGACAGGGCAGTCTTATGTGGTGCAGCTTGGCGCATTGAAAAATGCCGCCAAAGCCAATGAGATTGTGGCGAATTTGCGGTTGTCTGGTTTCCGTGCTTACACAGTGCCTGCAACACCGGTACAGGGGCAGATCACGCGCCTGTACGTCGGCCCGGATGCCTCGAAGCAAAAACTCGAAGCGTCACTTCCGCAACTGCAACAGCTGAGCGGATTGGGTGGGCAGGTTCGCGCTTACTCCGCACACTGACTTTGCGCCTCCCCCTGCGAAGGGGGAGGCGGGGAGGGGGTTTAGCGGGCAACGCCAGATTCAACGTTGCCATTAATACCCCACCCCAACCCTCCCCTTCGCAGGGGAGGGAGTCGTTAAAACATAAAAAATACCACGGAGGGCACAAGCGATTTGTGCCCTTTTTCTATAAGATCCTCTGGTTGGATTTTTATAGGTTTATGCTGCGATTGAGGTTTTTTTAATCGCTATTATTAATTTGTCTGACCGGCTGATTTCCCCTACGCAAACGTTTTCTTTTTCTGTTAGAATTCGCCGCGAACTGGATGCCGGGGCAGATGTGACTGGATTAGACACTGGAATAGTTAATGGTCTGGATTGATTACGTCATTATTGCGGCTATCGGATTTTCTGCTTTAGTCAGTTTGATCCGTGGCTTTGTTCGTGAGGCTTTATCGCTGGTAACCTGGGCTTGCGCCTTTTTTGTTGCCAGCCATTATTACCCTTACCTCGCCATCTACTTCACACGTTTCGAAGATGAGTTAGTTCGAAACGGGATCGCAATTGCCATCTTGTTCATCGCGACGTTGATCGTAGGTGCAATTGTCAACTATGTGATTGGTTCACTGGTTGAAAGAACCGGGTTGTCCGGCACTGACAGGGTGTTAGGTGTGTGCTTCGGCGCACTGCGCGGGGTGTTAATTGTCTCCGCGATGCTGTTCTTCCTCGATACTTTTACCGGTTTTTCGCAAAGTGAAGACTGGAAACAATCCCAGTTGATCCCACAGTTCAGTTATATCATCAGGTGGTTCTTTGACTACCTGCAGAGCACGTCGAGTTTCTTGCCAAAACATATTTAGTTTTGGCAGCGCTGAAGAGGAAAAGACAACATGTGCGGTATTGTCGGTATCGCCGGTTTCATGCCGGTAAACCAGTCGATTTATGACGCGTTAACGGTGTTACAACACCGTGGTCAGGATGCCGCAGGCATCACCACCATCGACGCGAATAATAACTTCCGTTTACGTAAAGCGAATGGCCTGGTGAAGGATGTTTTCGAAGCCCGCCATATGCAACGCTTACAGGGCAACATGGGTATCGGCCATGTGCGCTACCCAACGGCTGGCAGTTCCAGCGCTTCAGAAGCTCAACCCTTTTACGTCAACTCTCCGTTCGGCATTACCCTTGCCCATAACGGCAACCTGACCAATGCTCACGAATTGCGCAGCAACCTGTTCGAAGGCCAGCGCCGTCATGTGAACACCACTTCCGATTCTGAGATTCTGCTCAATATCCTGGCGAGTGAACTGGATCGTTTCCAGCATTACCCGCTGGAAGCTGACAACATTTTTGCTGCGGTTGCCGCAGTGAATCTGAAAATCCGTGGTGCCTACGCGTGTGTGGCGATGATTATCGGTCATGGCATGCTGGCGTTCCGTGACCCGCACGGTATCCGTCCGCTGGTTATTGGTAAACGTACGCTGGAAGATGGCCGTAATGAGTACATGGTGGCTTCTGAGAGTGTGGCACTCGATACGCTGGGCTTTGAGTTCCTGCGCGACGTTGCGCCGGGTGAAGCGGTGTATATCACCGAAAAAGGTCAGTTGTTCACCCGTATGTGTGCCGAGAACCCGCAGTATAATCCGTGCCTGTTCGAATACGTGTATTTCGCGCGTCCGGATTCCTTCATCGATAAAATTTCCGTCTACAGCGCCCGTGTTCGTATGGGTGAAAAGCTGGGCGCGAAAATTGCCCGTGAATGGGAAGACCTGGATATTGATGTGGTGATCCCGATCCCGGAAACCTCCTGCGATATCGCGCTGGAAATCGCCCGCATCCTGGATAAACCGTACCGTCAGGGATTTGTGAAAAACCGCTATGTCGGCCGTACCTTTATCATGCCGGGCCAGCAGGAACGCCGTAAATCTGTACGCCGTAAACTGAACGCTAACCGCGCTGAATTCCGTGATAAAAACGTGTTGCTGGTGGATGACTCCATCGTGCGTGGCACCACCTCTCAACAGATTGTTGAGATGGCGCGTGAAGCCGGAGCGCGACGTGTTTATCTGGCCTCTGCGGCACCGGAAATTCGTTTCCCGAACGTGTACGGTATCGATATGCCAAGCGCGAACGAGCTGATTGCCCATGGCCGTGAAGTCAGTGAAATCAACCAGATAATTGGTGCTGATGCCTTGATCTTCCAGGATCTGAGCGACCTGATCGCCGCAGTGAAAGAAGACAATATGGATATCGAGAAATTCGAATGTTCAGTTTTCGATGGTGTTTACGTCACCAAAGACGTTGACCAGAACTATCTGGAATACCTCGAAGCCCTGCGCAATGACGACGCTCAGGCGTTGCGTGGCCAGCAGGAAGCTGAAAACCTTGAGATGCACAACGAAGGCTGATTAGCCGGTTGCTGACATCCGCATAAACGCGCCCCTCCGGTGAACACCGGGCGGGCGCGTTTTTTTATGCCTGAATTTATGTCAGTATTGGCACCATCGGGTCCGGGTTCATTTTTCTAAGGCAGTGTTCATGAAACGACTTATCGTCGGTATTTCCGGCGCCAGCGGCGCAATCTATGGTGTCAGGCTCTTGCAGGTATTGCAGAGCGTACCTGATATCGAAACACATCTGGTGATGAGCAATGCGGCCCGCCAGACGATGACACTGGAAACCGATCTCACACTACGCGACGTTCAGGCGCTGGCCGATGTGGTGCATGATTCCCGCGATATCGCGGCCAGCATTTCTTCCGGTTCTTTTAAAACTGCCGGAATGGTGATTTTGCCCTGCTCGATCAAAACGCTTTCCGGCATCGTAAACAGTTACACCGACGGTCTGCTGACCCGTGCAGCCGACGTGGTGTTGAAAGAGCGCCGCCGTCTGGTGTTGTGTGTGCGTGAAACGCCGCTGCATCTCGGCCATTTACGGCTGATGACCCAGGCCGCAGAACTGGGTGCTGTCATTATGCCGCCGGTTCCGGCGTTTTATCATCGTCCGGCCTCGGTGGAAGATATCATCGATCAGACGGTAAACCGGGTGATTGATCAGTTTGATATCGAACTGCCGGAAGACTTATTTGTTCGATGGCAGGGCAGTCGTTAAACTTTCACGTCCCAATACGCACTCATTTCGCGCACTTCAGTTACATTGCACCAACAATGATCACAATTTGATTCATTGGGGTGCAGTGTTAAACCTCCCTTCAGCTATCCTTCCCTCAGACCTTTGAAAACTTTCATTATCCCGATGCTTTTTTGACCGGTTTTCACTCTCTCGCTGCGGAAAGTCGCGATGCGGAGAAACGGCACGAAAAGTGCATGAGAAAATCTGGCAAAAAGCCATTTGCATCGTTCAGCAAACTATAAAAAGACGTTCATTCACGCACACACAACCACAACAGATGAATAATCACTGAGGCTAATGTATGAAAAAGTTGTTCAAGGTTCTCCCGCTGGTTCTGGTCTTAGCCAGTGCAGGTAGTGCATTTGCTGCCGTGCCTAAAGCAATTAATATCGGTACTGATCCGACTTACGCCCCATTTGAATCAAAAGACTCCAGCGGCAAGCTGGTTGGTTTTGATATCGACCTGGCCAACGAGATGTGCAAACGTGCAGCCATTAAATGCACTTACGTTGAAAGTGATTTTGATGCGCTGATCCCGTCCCTGAAAGCGAAAAAGATTGATGCGATTATTTCCTCATTATCCATCACTGAAAAACGCCAGCAGGAAATTGATTTCACAGAGAAACTTTACGCCGCTAACGCCCGTCTGATCGCGCCTAAAGGTTCTAAAGTTCTGCCTACTCTGGATGCGCTGAAAGGTAAAAATGTCGGCGTTCTGCAGGGTTCCACTCAGGAAGCTTATGCCAACGCGATGTGGCAGCCAAAAGGCATCAACGTAGTCGCTTACCAGAACCAGGATCTGATTTATGCGGATCTGGCTTCCGGTCGTCTTGACGCGGCATTCCAGGATGAAGTAGCAGGCAGCGAAGGCTTCCTGAAACAGGCTGCAGGTAAAGATTACGCGTTTGCTGGCCCGTCAGTTAAAGACGATAAATTCTTCGGCGTGGGTACCGGCATGGGTCTGCGTAAGACGGATACTGACCTGAAAGACGCACTGAATAAGGCATTTGACAGCATGCGTAAAGACGGGACTTACGACAAACTGGCGAAAAAATACTTCGACTTTGATGTTTACGGCGGCTGATACGCGTCGTGAGATGTGCCAAAGGGGGCGGTGTACCGCTCCCTGCGGTTCTGACGCTGGCCGTCTTTTTGTCTGCGCAGGGATCCACTAAAGACAGGAAAAAACCATGCTGTATGGGTATTCCCAGGTAATTATCCAGGGCACGTTAGTGACACTGGAGCTGGCGATTTCGTCAGTCATTCTGGCGCTGGTGATAGGGTTAATCGGCGCGGGCGGGAAACTGTCAAAGAACCGGATCGTGTCTGGTTTTTTTGGTTGCTACACCACGCTTATTCGCGGCGTACCTGATCTGGTATTAATGTTATTGATTTTCTACGGGTTGCAGATTGCGCTTAACAGCGTCACCGAATCACTGGGGTTGACGCAAATTGATATCGATCCGATGAGCGCCGGTATTATCACGCTGGGCTTTATCTACGGGGCTTATTTCACTGAGACGTTCCGTGGTGCGTTTATGGCGGTCCCGCGTGGACAAATCGAAGCTGCGACGGCTTTCGGGTTCAGCGGTTCACAGATTTTCCGACGAATTTTATTTCCGGCCATGATGCGTTTTGCACTGCCGGGCATTGCCAACAACTGGCAGGTTATTCTCAAAGCCACCGCGCTGGTGTCCTTGCTGGGCCTGAATGATGTGGTGAAAGCCACGCAACTGGCCGGGAAAGGCACTTATCAGCCGTTCTATTTTGCGATTGTGGCGGGAGTGGTTTATCTGGTTTTCACCACGCTGTCGAACGGCGTGCTGGTATGGCTTGATCGCCGTTATTCGCTGGGTGTGAAGAGGGCTGATCTATGATCGAAATTTTACAACAGTACGGTATGTCTTTGCTCTACAGCGATGGCTACCGTTTTACCGGTCTGGCGATCACCCTGTGGTTACTGATCAGCTCCGTGGTGATAGGCGGATTACTGGCGGTGCCGATGGCGGTGGGGCGCGTGTCTTCTAACAAATTCCTGCGTTATCCGATCTGGCTGTACACCTATATTTTCCGCGGAACGCCGCTGTATGTTCAGTTGCTGGTGTTTTATTCGGGGATGTACAGCCTGGAAATCGTGCGTGGTACCGACTTCCTCAATGCCTTCTTCCGCAGCGGGCTTAACTGTACGATTCTGGCGCTGACGCTCAACACCTGTGCTTACACCACCGAGATTTTTGCCGGTGCCATCCGCGCAGTACCGCACGGCGAAATCGAAGCGGCCAATGCCTACGGTTTCTCACGCTTTAAACTGTACACCTGCATTATTTTGCCGTCGGCATTACGTACGGCGCTGCCTGCTTACAGTAATGAAGTCATTCTGATGTTGCACTCCACCGCGCTGGCATTTACCGCCACGGTTCCGGACGTGCTGAAAATCGCCCGCGACATCAACTCGGCGACGTATCAGCCGTTTTATGCTTTCGGGATTGCAGCAGTGATTTATCTTTGTGTTTCTTTTGTCCTGATCGGGCTGTTCCGCAAGGCGGAAAAATGCTGGCTGGCTCACGTAAAGCCCCAAGCTCATTAATAAGAATTATTTTTGCGGAATAACTTTATGCCAGAAAATAAATTAGCGGTTCTCGATCTCCACAAGCGCTATGGCGACCACGAAGTGCTGAAAGGTGTTTCGTTGTCGGCCAATGCGGGTGATGTGATCAGTATTATCGGTTCATCAGGTTCCGGGAAAAGTACCTTCCTGCGCTGCATTAACTTCCTCGAGAAACCAAGCGAAGGCTCGATCAGCGTTAATAATCAGGATATCCGCATGGTGCGCGACACCGACGGTCAGCTGAAAGTGTTTGATAAGAAGCAACTGCAACTGCTGCGTACCAAACTGACGATGGTGTTCCAGCATTTCAACCTGTGGAGCCACATGACGGTGCTGGAAAACGTCATGGAGGCGCCGGTACAGGTGCTGGGGCTGAGCAAAGCCGAAGCGCGTGAACGTGCGGTGAAATACCTCGATAAAGTGGGCATCGACGCCCGTGCACAAGGTAAATATCCGGTGAACTTGTCAGGCGGTCAGCAACAGCGTGTGTCTATTGCCCGCGCGCTGGCGATGGAACCGGAAGTGCTGCTGTTTGATGAGCCGACTTCCGCGCTGGATCCTGAACTGGTCGGCGAGGTGCTGCGTATCATGCAAAAGCTGGCGGAAGAGGGGAAAACCATGGTGGTGGTAACGCATGAGATGGAGTTTGCCCGCCATGTCTCCAGCCATGTCATCTTCCTGCATCAGGGTGTGATTGAAGAGCAGGGCGATCCTGCTGAAGTCTTTGGCAATCCGAAAAGCGCCCGTCTGCAACAGTTCCTTTCCGGTGCGCTGAAGTAACATCTGTACGCGCCTTCCCCTCACATGAGGGGAAGGTTTAAAGCAAATCAACCTTTCGCAGCCAGCAGGCACAGCTGAACGGTCAGTTCATAGGACTTCACAAACGAATTCACCGGCAGGAACTCAAACTTCGAGTGGAAATTGTGCGCGCCGGTAAAGTAGTTCGGCGTCAGTAATCCTTTGGCCGATAATGCTGCGCCGTCGGTGCCGCCACGCATCGGGATCACTTTCGGCTCCACGCCAATTTCTTTCAGGCCTGCAAAGATCAGGTCGATCGCCCGCCGATCTTCGCCGATGGCGCTGCTGATATTGCTGTAGGTATCGCTGATCTCAACTGAGACTTTTGCGGTCGGATACTGCGCGGCAATCTCTTTCGCCACATCCTGAATTTTCTGCTTACGGGCGGCAAAACTGGCGCTGTCGAAATCGCGAATAGAAGCTTTCAGTTCCGCGCCTTGCTGCGAAGCGCTCATGCCGTTGAACCAGATATAACCTTCCCGGCCTTCAGTGTTTTCAGGGGTTTCAGCGCGGTCAAAATGACTGATGAAATCCTGCGCCATCAGCAGCGGATTCACCAGCACGCCTTTGGCCGACATCGGATGTGCTGTCACGCCGGTGAAGGTAATTTCTGCCGCTGCCGCATTGAAGTTTTCATATACCACTTCGCCGAGTTCGCAACAGTCGATGGTGTAAGCAAAATCGACATCAAAGCGGGCGAGATCCAACGCCTTGGCACCACGCAGACCAATTTCTTCGTCAGGCACAAACGCCACCACGATATCGCCGTATTCCTGCTCAGCCGTCAGGTTTTCCAGCAACGTCATCACGACAGTGACCGCCGCTTTGTTATCCGCGCCCAGCACGCTGGTACCGTCGCTGAAAATAATATCCTCACCTTTGTAAGGTAAGATTTCCGGGCGTTCCGCAGGGCGCAGCCAGATATCCAGCGCCTTGTTCAGACACACATCCTCACCGGTAAAACGCAATGTCTGCGGATGAATATCCGGGCGCAGGCCGACATCCACGGTATCGATATGCGTGATAAAACCGATACGCGGGCCGCCTTTTTTGGTGCCGGATTTGACTGCCGTCACGGTGGCATGTTCATCGATCTGAATATTTTCCAGACCCAACTGATGCAGTTCTTCAGCCAGCAACCGCGCCATGTCGTGCTGGCCCGGCGTGCTGGGTAAGGTCGTCGCGCTGGCATCACTTTGTGATGTCACGGAGAGATAGCGGTAGAAGCGTTCGGTAAGCTGTGTTGCGATTGTTGTCGACATCTTAACCTCTGAATGTGCGCAAATATTGTTCCCTGTTATAAGATTTTCATATATAACAAAGTATTACTACGTGTTATCCAGATGTTAATCTGTTTTTGCTTTAGGTTCCACGATGAAGAAGATCTAAACACTCTCCGGACAGGGAAAATAGGGAAAAGAATGAAACACAACATCTTAAAAATAAGCACAGGTTTACTGGCGTTAACCATCACCAGCGGCGTTTGTGCTAAAACGCTGGTTTACTGCTCCGAAGGCTCGCCTGAGCAATTCAACCCGCAACTTTATACATCGGGCACTTCCGTGGATGCCAGCGCTGCGCCAATTTATAACCGTCTGGTGGATTTCAAAATCGGTACCACAGAACTGGTGCCAAGTCTGGCGGAAAGCTGGGAGGTCAGTGCAGACGGTAAAACCTATACCTTCCACCTGCGTAAAGGCGTGAAATTCCAGAGCAGCAAGTTGTTCAAACCGACCCGCGACTTCAACGCTGACGACGTGATCTTCTCGTTCATGCGCCAGAAAGACGAGAATAACCCTTATCATAAAATTTCCGGCGGCACTTACCTTAACTTCGACAGCCTGAAAATGGGCGATCTTATCGGCAGCATTGATAAGGTGGATGATTACACGGTGCGCTTTAACCTGACACGTCCCGAAGCGCCGTTCGTGGCCGATCTGGCGTGGTATTTTGCTTCCATCCTCTCGGCGGAATATGCCGATCAGATGCTTAAAGCCGGTACGCCGGAAAAATTGGATCAGGATCCGATTGGGACCGGGCCGTTTGAGCTGGTGCAGTACCAGAAAGATACGCGCCTGCTGTACAAAGCGTTCCCGGACTACTGGCAGGGCAAATCTAAAATTGACCGTCTGGTGTATACCATTACGCCTGACGCCTCAATGCGCCTCGCCAAACTTGAGAAAAACGAATGCCAGGTGATGCCGTTCCCGAATCCGGCTGATCTGGATCGTATGCGCGCCAATAAAGACATCAACCTGATGAGCAAGGCTGGCCTGAACACCGGTTTCCTGTCGTTCAATACGCAGAAAGCGCCGCTGGATAATGTGAAAGTGCGTCAGGCGCTGACCATGGCCATTAACAAACCACAGATCATTGAAGCGGTGTTCCACGGTACGGGAACCGTCGCAAAAACGCTGCTGCCGACGGGTGTCTGGAGTTACAACGACAAACTGGTGGATTACGATTACTCACCGGAGAAAGCCAAAGCTCTTCTGGCCGAAGCCGGGATGCCGAACGGTTTTGATATCGATTTATGGGCGATGCCAGTACAGCGTCCGTATAACCCGAACGCCCGGCGTATGGCGGAAATGATCCAGGCGGACTGGGCAAAAATTGGCGTGAAAGCGCATATCGTCAGTTACGAATGGGGTGAATACCAGACCCGTATCCGTAACGGCGAACATATGGCAGCGCTGATGGGCTGGACAACGGCGAACGGTGACCCGGATAACTTCTTTGGTCCGCTGTTTACCTGTAATGCCGCGAAGGGCGGTTCGAACTCAGCGAAATGGTGTTACGCGCCGTTTGACCAGTTGATCACCGAAGCGAAAGAAACCACCGATCATGCGAAACGTGTGGCGCTTTACGAGCAGGCCCAGCAGATGATGCACGATCAGGCACCGGCGGTGATGATCGCCCACTCGACCATTTTCGAACCGGTACGCAAAGAAGTGAGCGGTTATGAAGTGGACCCGTTTGGGAAACATGTGTTTTATCAGGTGGATGTGAAGGAGTAAGAGCGGGTTTGAACGGATAAAATGAGAACTGTGAAAGTTTCGGTTTCTCAATAATTGTGCTCACATAATTTTCTGCGCCGAAACCGCCCAAAGGAGGAAAGTGCTTTTCCTCCTTTGGATTCCTCCTCGCTTTTTCAACAAGTGCTTCGCTCGCTGGCTATGTTTCAGCAACCACAGTGACAGGCTGGAAATCTTGCCGCTTTGCGGTTCCTTCTCTCGGTCTTCTAGCCCCGGGTCTCGAAGCCGCTCCGTTCAGCAAGATTTCTGATTCGCCCGTGAGATCTTAAATTCAACGGCTGACCGTTTTTTATCTTTTAGATAAGTTGATTGGCATTTTGCGCCACACTAATGCGCCGGAACATGTCCTTCATTCCAGCGACAGCGCGCAGTGAAAAAGCGAGGGGAGAGCAGAGGGGAAAAGCCTTTCCCCTTTGCTCGGTTTGGGCGAAATAGCCCATGTGAGCGCAGTTATTGAGAAACCGAAACATCCCCAATCTGGTTGAGCAGGGTGAAGGGCTGCAAGACCCGTCACCACAGCAAATCCTCCAGCGCCTCTTTCAATTCCTGATGCTTAAAAATAAACCCTGCTGCTTCCAGCCGGCGCGGCACTGCCCGCTGACCACCCAGCACTAATACAGCTGATTCGCCCATCAGCAAGCGCACCACAGGCGCGGGTGCCCGCATAAACGCCGGGCGGTGCAATACTTCGCCGAGCAGGGCACTGAATTGCTCGTTGCGCGCCGGATACGGCGACACCATATTGAACGGGCCGGAAAGTGTTTCGTGTTCCAGCAAGAACAGAATCCCGTCAATCATGTCGTTGATGTGGATCCACGGCATGTATTGCTGACCATCACCGAGCGGGCCACCGAGACCGGCGCGGTAGGGCAGAACTATTTTGGCCAGCGCACCGCCTTTTTCAGCCAGTACGATGCCGGTGCGCAGCAAACAAACACGCGTCGCCGCGCTTTGTGCTGACATCGCCAGTGCTTCCCAGCGGGCACACAATTGCCAGGTAAACTGCTTGTTAGGCGGCTCATCTTCAGGCACCAGAGCCTGGCCCTGATCGCCGTAATAGCCGACCGCCGAACCGGAGATAAACACGGCAGGGGACTTTTCACTGGCGTTAATCAGCGTTGCCAGCTTTTCTGTCAGCTTCCAGCGGCTCTCGCATAACAACGCTTTGTGTTCTTTGGTCCAGCGTTTGTCGGCAATGGGTTCACCGGCAAGGTTAATTACGGCATCGAAACCGTCGAGCGAGGTTTTTCCTTCCAGCGTTTCCCAGACGGAAACCTGCGACCCGAGTATTTTCGCCGCGCGCTCAGGGGCACGGCTCAGGGCGGTGATCTGATGAGATTGCTCAAGAAGCCGTTCGGTCAATTTTCTTCCGATGAGGCCGGTGGCGCCGGTAATCAAGATCTTCATATCGGGATCCTTAACTGTCTGAATACGCGGATGAACTGTCTTTAATCATAGATGAGTCATCGCAATTAACTCGCGATATGGAGCACAGTTAAGGGTTTTTTATTCTGAGATATCCAGAACGCCTCCGGCAGGCTGAAGGGGCTTACTGAACCTGCGCCAGCGCGTAGGCTCTTTGTGTTGCCGGGCGGCTTTTAACCCGTTCGAACCAGTTGCGTACGGCAGGGTATCCAGCCAGATCAATACGCTGGCGTTCATGAGCCACGACCCACGGATAAGTGGCCATGTCGGCGATACTGTAATTCTCCCCGGCGATATAGGCATTTTTCTCTAACTGGCGGTTCAGCACGCCATACAGACGCTGAGTTTCCTGTAAATAACGCTCAATGGCGTAAGGCACCGGCTGCGGCGCATAATGCGTAAAATGGTGGTTCTGACCCAGCATCGGGCCAAATCCGGCAACCTGCCAGGTCAGCCATTCCAGTGTCACCGTGCGCTCACGCAACTCTTTGCTGAGAAATTTTCCGGTTTTTTCTGCCAGATATTGCAAAATTGCGCCAGACTCAAAAATACTGACCGGTGTGCCGCCGTCAACGGGCTGACTGTCGACAATGGCCGGGATTTTGTTGTTGGGTGAAATGGCGAGGAATTCAGGTTTGAATTGCTCCCCTGCGCTGATATCAATACGGTGGAGCCGGTATTGCAGGCCACTCTCTTCAAGAAAAAGAGAAACTTTATGGCCATTCGGTGTTGGTGCGTAATAAAGATCAATCATATTGCCTCCTGCGTTGTTTTAATCACTCTCCGCGAATGGCGGGGCGGGATGCGCTAATGTGGAACGGGTAATCACAAGCTTCTTATCCGATTGAGTAGGGTATCATAATGCAGATGTTTAGAAGTCTATGTCGGACTTGTCTGATGGCGAACTTTGCGGGGTAACATAGCTTTTAGGTTGCATCAACGCATCCATAGCTATTGAAGCCACCCAGCAGACCCAGATAGAATCTCCGGACATTATCGACGTGTTGCAAAATCACAGCGCACAGACTTATTGCGCACAGACCAGCGCTTAAAAGAGAAGGTTCCAGCGGATGTCAGAACAAGAGCAAAACATCAGTACGGATGAGTGGGTTGATATCGTCAACGAAGACAACGAGGTCATTGCCCAGGCCAGCCGACAACAAATGCGTGCTCAGGTCCTGCGTCATCGTGCCAGCTATATTGTGGTTCATGATGGAATGGGGAATATTTTGGTTCAGCGTCGGACTGAAACCAAAGATTTCTATCCGGGCTGGCTCGATGCAACGGCCGGTGGTGTGGTGCAAAGCGGTGAAAATATACTTGATTCAGCTCGCCGTGAAGCCGAGGAAGAGCTGGGTATTGCCGGTGTGCCGTTTGCAGAGCACGGTCAGTTCTACTTTGAAGAAGAGAACAAATGTCGCGTATGGGGAGCATTGTTTAGCTGTGTATCCCATGGCCCGTTTGCCCTGCAGGAAGAAGAAATTGATGCCGTCCGCTGGATGACACCGGAAGAAATCACTGCGCGTTGTGATGAATTTACGCCGGACTCCCTGAAAGCACTTTCTCTGTGGATGACGCGAAACAATGAGAAAGAACACGGTAAGCCGCTGACTCGTGAAGCCGCAGCCCCTGTGGCGGATGCGTCTGTTCCAGGTAATAAAGAAAACGATGAAGAAGAATCGTCAGCGAAAGATGATATCTGAATCACATCACGGGCGAACTCATATCGCCCGTTCTCTTTTTAGCAACTCTCCCGCTTGCACAACGACGAAGCGATCGTCACTTCTTCCCATTCCTCGTCATTAATCCTCGCCAGCAATGCCTGGGCGGCGCGCACCCCGATTTCTTTATGCGGAATAGCAATAGTGGTCAGCGGCGGCTGGCATACTTTACTGACATCGGCATTGCCAAAGCCGACCACGGCAAGTTCATCTGGCACTTTGATGCGTCTGCGCTGGCATTCATACAGTGCGCCACAGGCGAGATCGTCGGAAACACACACCAGCGCGTCAATTTCCGGCCAGGCAAGCAGGAACTCCGGCAGTTGCTGAGCGCCGGTGGAAAAGCTGGCAGGCTCGGCGGCGTTTATCACCCGGTGCGGGGACATATGTGCTTTCAACATGGCCTTACGCCAACCCTGAAGGTGCTGCTGGAAAATCCACTGTTCCTGATTGGCACACAGCATGCCGATATTCTGATATCCCTTCGCCACCACCGTCTGGGTCAACTGAAACATCGCCTCGACATAATCAATGCCGATATTCATGTCGATTGGCGAATTGGTCAGCGCACCGATTTCCAGCACCGGGATGGTCAGGTTATCCAGCCATTGACGTACATTGGCGGAGTGTTCAACGGACAGTAAAATCGCCGCCGCCAGATTGTAGGAAAGCAGCGTTTCCAGCAGTTTTTCTTCCCGCTCAATACGATGTTGAGATTCCGCCAGCATGATCTGATAACCGGCCGGTTGCAGCACTTTCTGTAGCCCGGCAAACATCTCGGCGCAGCCCGCTTCGGAAAGGCTCGGCACAATCATCGCAATGGTATTTGAGGAGGCGGAAGCCAGGGAACTGGCGGCCTGGTTGGGCAGATATCCCAGCTGACTGACCGCTTCTTCGATCTTCTCCCGTAGCTTATCGGAGACCTGTTCGGGTGTGCGCAGCGCACGGGAAACAGTCATGCTGCCCACGCCCGCCAGTTGCGCGACATCAGCCAGCGTCACTCTTCCGGTACTGCGTCTTTTCTTGTTAATGGACATTCACGATCCTGACCTTAACTGCGCATCTTGCGCAAAATGTATACCCACAGGTATAGCGAAAAAAGCGGGCCGCAGCAGGACCGGTAAATCGGGAACCACGGCAGAATTCGGTAAATTATCGGCAATTTCCCGACAAAGTATACCGTTATTTATGCGATCCACGGGACGGCGATACCGCTGTGTGATTATTTTTGATAGCGCTATCACAGTTCTCAATGATAGAAGTTTGGTAGCGCTATCTTTGAGATCTGTATCACAGATGTTAACGCTACCGCTGAAGTAGAGTCTGGATCGTTGGTGCGGTCTGGGGGAAATTTGACCGGCCATCTTTAAAAATAAAAACGGAGCATCACTATGCTGAATGATTGGCTGACATCTGAACGAATTCAGATCAGAACGGATATCACGGACTGGCGGCAGGCAGTGGAAGTGAGCGCTGAGCCACTGCTGAAAGAAGGGACAATTACCCCGGATTACCTGACGGCAATTTTTGCTCAACGGGAAAAACTGGGGCCGTATTTTGTTCTGGCGCCGGGCATTGCGATGCCACACGCCAGACCAGAAGAAGGGGCGAACGGGTTGGGACTCTCGTTGCTGACGTTGCCGCACGGCGTGGCGTTTAATTCAGAGGATAACGATCCGGTGTATACCGTGGTGATGTTATCGGCAGCAGATAAGCACAGCCATATTGAACTGATTTCTGAACTGGCAGAATTATTTTCCAGTGAAGAAGATATGCAGAAAATACATCAGGCAAAAACCATCAGAGAAATTCAGGACGTTATATCCCGCTATTAATTTGACTTAATATTGTAAAGGGAGTGCGACTTAAATCTAAGGATATTCTGACCATTCAGATGCATTAACATGTGCAGATGGAGTACGGTTCTACATATTTTAATCGTTTAAAAAACAGATAAAGGACAAGTGAATAATATGAAAATCATGGCGATTTGTGGTTCCGGTTTAGGCAGCAGCTTTATGGTTGAAATGAACATCAAGAAAGTCCTGAAGAAACTCAATATTCAGGCAGATGTTCAGCACTCCGATTTGTCCTCAGCCATTCCGGGTGAAGCCGACCTGTTCGTGATGGCAAAGGACATCGCTGCCAGTGCCAGCATTCCTGAAAACCAGTTAGTGGTGATTACTAACATCATTGATATTAATGAACTTGAAACAAAACTGATTGCTCACTTTGAAAAACATCCAGTGTCCTGACCGGCACTGAATAACCCTACAAATAAAACAAATAGACAAACGAGGTGGATATGTTTATCCAGGAAACGCTCAAGTTTGTGGTCGATATATTAAAAGTGCCTTCCATACTGGTGGGGCTCATCGCATTAATCGGTCTGGTGGCACAAAAGAAAAACTTTTCTGATGTGGTGAAAGGCACGGTTAAAACAATACTTGGCTTTTTAGTATTGGGCGGTGGTGCAACAGTATTAGTTGGCTCATTAAATCCTTTAGGCGGTATGTTTGAACACGCCTTTAATATCCAGGGTATTATTCCTAATAACGAAGCGATTGTTTCCATCGCGCTGGAGAAATTCGGTGCACCGACAGCGTTAATTATGGCGTTTGGTATGGTGGCAAACCTGATCGTGGCCCGTTTCACCCGTCTTAAATATGTGTTTCTGACCGGTCATCACACGTTTTATATGGCCTGTATGATCAGCGTTATTCTGACGGTGGCCGGTTTTGAAGGTGTTTCACTGGTGTTCACCGGTTCCCTGACGCTGGGCCTTATCATGGCGTTCTTCCCGGCACTGGCGCAACGTTACATGCGTAAAATTACCGGCAGCGATGACGTGGCATTTGGTCATTTCGGCACCATTGGTTACGTCTTATCGGGCTGGATAGGCAGCAAGGTCGGTAAAGGTTCACGTTCTACGGAAGAAATGAATCTGCCAAAAAACCTCAGTTTCCTGCGTGACAGTTCCATTTCTATCTCGCTCACCATGATTATTATTTACCTGATTATGGCGGTGTTCGCGGGGCAGGTCTTTGTTGAGGCGACCTACAGTGCAGGCCAGAACTACCTGGTGTACGCCATCATCATGGCAATTACCTTCGCGGCAGGCGTGTTCATCATTTTGCAGGGTGTGCGTCTGATCCTGGCGGAAATCGTTCCGGCATTCGTCGGCTTCTCCGAGAAACTGGTGCCTAATGCCCGTCCGGCGCTGGATTGTCCGGTGGTGTATCCGTACGCGCCGAATGCGGTGCTGATCGGTTTCCTGTTCAGCTTCCTTGGCGGTCTGGTGGGACTGTTCCTGTTAGGGCAAATGCATCTGGTGCTGATCCTGCCGGGCGTGGTGCCACACTTCTTCACTGGTGCGACGGCAGGTGTGTTCGGTAATGCGACCGGCGGGCGTCGCGGGGCAATGATCGGTGCATTTGCCAACGGCGTGCTGATTACCTTCCTGCCGGTTCTGCTGTTGCCAGTACTGGGCGCGCTGGGCTTTGCGAATGCCACCTTCTCTGATGCGGACTTCGGCGTTATCGGCATCCTGCTGGGTAACCTGGCTCGCTTTATGTCGAAGGAAGGCATCATGGCGCTGATTGTCGGTATCTTCGCGGTACTGGTTGCCTGGAACTATCTCGGCAAAAAACCGGCGGCTGAGAAAGAAATCACTGAAAAGTAATTCCCTGCATCACTACGTTTTTTAACTCCATCCGGGAAACACTGTCCTGCCTGTTAGAAATAACAGGCCAGGATAAGTGCTCATTAAAATAAGGACCAATGAAGATGAAAGATGTCCAGGAGGTTCGTGATCTGGCCCGCCATATCCGTATCGAAACGCTAAAAATGCTGACCGGTTTAGGATTCGGGCACTATGGCGGCAGCATGTCCGTGGTGGAAACGCTGGCCGTGTTGTATGGCGATGTGATGCGCATCGACCCGAAAAAACCAGACTGGCAGGAACGTGATTATTTCGTGCTGTCCAAAGGCCATGCTGGTCCGGCGTTGTATGCCACGCTGGCACTGAAAGGTTATTTCCCGGTCAGCGAATTACACACGCTCAACCAGAATGGCACAAAGCTGCCGAGCCATCCGGACCGGCTGCGGACCACCGGCGTGGATGCCACCACCGGCTCGCTGGGACAAGGCGTTTCCATTGCGGCGGGCATGGCACTTTCGCATAAGCTGGCTGGTCGCAGCAACCGCGTCTTCTGCATTCTTGGCGACGGTGAGTTGAACGAGGGCCAGTGCTGGGAAGCCTTCCAGTTTATTGCGCACCACAATCTGCATAACCTGACACTGTTCATCGATTACAACAAACAGCAACTCGATGGCACGCTGGATGAAGTGATTAAGCCATTCGATCTGGCCGGAAAATTCAGTGCGTTCGGGTTTGATGTAGAGACCATTAAAGGCGATGACATTGTGGCTATCAGCGAGGCGGTCACGCCGGTTCGTCACGCCGAGCAGCGTCCTCTGGTGGTGATCCTCGACAGCATCAAAGGGCAGGGCGTGAAGTATCTCGAGCAACTGGCGAACTCACATCACCTGCGTTTAACGCCGGATGTGAAACTGGAAATCGAAAATGCTATCGCTGAGCTGGAGGCCACTCATGTTTGAAGTTTCTCTTGAATTGCAAAAAGACGCAGTGGAAATGCGCAAAGTTTACGCCAATACCGTGCGTGAAAAAATTGTAGAGAATACACCGATTATCGCGCTGGAAGCCGATCTGATGAGCTCGATGGCGATGGACGGCGTACACAAAGATCATCCTGAGCATGTGATTAACTGCGGCATCATGGAAGCGAATGTCATCGGTGTTGCCGCCGGGCTTTCGCTGACCGGTCGCGTGCCGTTTGTGCATACCTTTACCGCCTTTGCCAGCCGCCGCTGTTTCGATCAGCTGTTTATGTCTCTGGATTACCAGAAGAATAACGTCAAAATCATTGCGTCAGATGCGGGCGTCAGCGCCTGTCATAACGGCGGCACGCATATGTCGTTCGAAGATATGGGCATTGTGCGCGGGCTGGCGAGTTCGGTGGTGATGGAAGTCACCGACGCCGTGATGTTCCGCAATATTTTGCTGCAACTGATGGATTTAAAAGGTTTCTACTGGGTGCGTACCATTCGCAAACAGGCTACGCAGGTTTACAAGGAAGGCTCGACGTTTACCATCGGCAAGGCCAATGTGCTGCGTGATGGCACAGACGTGACGCTGATTGCGAACGGGATTATGGTGGCGGAAGCGCTGAGAGCGGCGCAAATGCTGGAACGCGAAGGGGTCAGTGCGGCAGTCATCGACATGTTTACCCTCAAGCCGATTGATAAAGATGTCATCATCAAATACGCCACGAAAACCGGCAAAATTGTGACCTGTGAAAACCACAGTATTCATAACGGACTGGGATCGGCGGTGGCGGAAGTGCTGGTGGAAAACCAGCCGGTGCCGATGCGCCGGGTTGGTGTCAAAGAGCGTTACGGACAGGTGGGCACCCAGGAGTTTTTACAGCAGGAATATGGCCTGACGGCTGAACATATTCTGGAAGCAGCAAAAACACTGCTCTGAATCTTTATCGATCAGCCATGAAGCGCTCCGCAAAAAAGACCAAAAAAAACGCCGGACTCAAAAAGCCCGGCGTCTTGCGTTCAGAGGGTTTGGCTTATTTGGCCGCAACCGCTGCTTCTGCCTGAGCAGACTGAATCGCAGTCAGTGCAACGGTGTAGACGATATCGTCAACCAGTGCGCCACGCGACAGGTCATTAACCGGTTTACGCATACCCTGCAGCATCGGCCCGATAGAGACCAGATCCGCAGAACGTTGTACCGCTTTGTACGTGGTGTTACCGGTATTCAGGTCAGGGAAGATGAACACGGTTGCTTTACCCGCAACCGGCGAGTTTGGCGCTTTAGATTGTGCAACATCAGCCATGATCGCAGCATCATATTGCAGCGGGCCATCGATGATGAGATCCGGACGTTTTTCCTGGGCCAGACGGGTCGCTTCACGCACTTTCTCAACGTCGCTACCGGCGCCGGAGTTACCGGTTGAGTAGGAGATCATGGCAACGCGGGGTTCGATACCGAAGGCCGCAGCGGAGTCCGCAGACTGGATCGCGATTTCAGACAGCTGTTCAGCAGTAGGATCCGGGTTGATCGCACAGTCGCCATAAACCAGAACCTGATCAGGCAGCAGCATGAAGAACACAGAGGAAACCAGTGAGCTGCCCGGCGCGGTTTTGATCAACTGTAACGGCGGGCGGATGGTGTTTGCGGTGGTGTGAACAGCACCGGAAACCAGACCGTCAACGTTACCTTGTTCCAGCATCAGGGTGCCGAGAACCACGTTGTCTTCCAGTTGTTCGCGCGCAACCACTTCGGTCATGCCTTTGCTTTTACGCAGTTCAACCAGACGCGCCACGTATTCTTCACGGACAGCCACCGGATCAACGATTTCGATGCCTTTACCCAGCGTCACGCCCTGAGCTGCTGCAACGCGTTTGATCTCGTCAGGGTTACCCAACAGAACACATTCCGCGATACCACGTTCAGCACAAAGCGCTGCCGCTTTCACAGTGCGTGGCTCGTCGCCTTCCGGCAGAACGATACGTTTACCGGCTTTACGGGCCAGTTCGGTCAGCTGATAGCGGAATGCCGGAGGTGACAGACGGCGTGAACGTTCAGAATGTGCGCTCAGGGAGTTGATCCAGTCAGCATTGATGTGAGAAGCCACGTACTGTTGCAGTTTCTCTACGCGCTGATGGTCATCTGCAGGCACTTCCAGATTGAAGCTTTGCAGGCTCAGGGAAGTCTGCCAGGTGTTGGTTTCTACCATGAACACTGGCAGGCCTGTCTGGAATGCACGTTCGCACAGGCTGTTGATGCGGGCGTCGATTTCGTAGCCACCGGTCAGCAGGATAGCGCCGATTTCCACGCCATTCATGGCTGCCAGACAGGCTGAAACCAGCACGTCAGGACGGTCAGCGGAAGTCACCAGCAGGGAGCCAGGACGGAAATGCTCCAGCATATGCGGAATGCTGCGTGCGCAGAAAGTGACGGATTTCACGCGGCGGGTTTTGACGTCGCCTTCGTTGATGATACGTGCGTTCAGGTGCTTAGCCATGTCGATTGCGCGGGTGGCAATCAGCTCGAAGCTCCACGGAATGCAGCCCAGAACCGGCAGCGGGCTGTTAGCGAACAGCTGAGTCGGGTCGATATTTGCCACGCTGGCTTTGGTGGAATCATCAAAGATTTCAGACAGGTCAGGACGTGTACGCCCCTGCTCGTCAACCGGTGCATTCAGTTTGTTAATGATTACGCCGGTGATATTTTTGTTTTTGCTGCCACCGAAGCTGGAACGGGCCAGTTCGATACGTTCTTTGAGCTGCGCAGGAGAATCATTACCCAGCGCCAGAACGAAGACGATTTCTGCATTCAGGGTTTTGGCAATTTCGTAGTTCAGCGCATTGGCGAACTGGTGTTTGCGGGTAGGCACTAAACCTTCAACCAGCACCACTTCGGCATCTTTGGTGTTTTCATGATAACGCGCGATGATTTCTTCCATCAGCACGTCTTGCTGGTTTGAACTCAGCAAGGTTTCAACGTGGCTCATTTTCAGCGGTTCGGCTGCGGTCACGGTGGAGTTAGCGCGAATAATGGTCGTGGTTTGGTCAGGAGCATCTCCGCCAGTACGCGGCTGGGCGATAGGTTTGAAGATACTCAGGCTGACGCCTTTTTGTTCCATGGCACGGATCACACCCAGGCTGACACTGGTCAGACCGACACTGGTGCCTGTAGGGATCAACATAATTGTACGGGACACGGCTAAACCTCTTTAACGGTTGCCAGGCAGGGACATTCGCAGGTTTGTGCAGAGGGGATAATGATCAGCATAAGCGCGATGATTATCCTGCGCGGTGCGTCCAAACGGGCGGCGTTTGCCTATAAGTGAAAAATTGCCCGCATTACGCGGGCAGTCTTGAATCGAATTATGCAGTCAGACGCGCGGCGTCTTGTGCAATCACCAGCTCTTCGTTGGTTGGGATAACCAGAGCGGCGCGAGTGCCTTCTTTGTTGATCGCCCCGGATTTACCGAAACGGGCAGCCAGGTTACGTTCGTGATCCACTTCAAAGCCCAGCAGACCTAATTTAGCCAGAGACAATTCGCGAACCATTGCGGCGTTTTCACCGATACCGCCGGTGAATACGACGGCGTCCAGGCGGCCTTCCATCAGTGAAGTGTACGCACCGATGTATTTCGCCAGGCGGTGGCAGAAGACGTCCATGGCACGTCTGGCATCAGCTTTAGTGGTGTAGTTGTCTTCAACATAACGGCAGTCGCTGGTGACTTCAGTCAGGCCCAGCAGACCCGATTCTTTAGTCAGCATTTTGTTGATTTGATCAACGCTCATGCCCAGAGAATCGTGCAGGTGGAAGATAATTGCCGGGTCGATGTCACCGCTGCGGGTACCCATCACCAGACCTTCCAGCGGGGTCAGCCCCATGGAAGTATCCACACATTTACCGTTACGGATGGCACTGACAGAACCGCCGTTACCCAGGTGGCAAGTGATCAGATTCACTTCTTCCACGGGTTTGTTCAGCATTTTTGCGGCTTCCTGAGTCACGTAGAAGTGACTGGTGCCGTGTGCGCCATAACGACGGACATGGTGATCTTTATACAGGCTGTACGGCAGGGCGTAGAGGTATGATTCTTCTGGCATTGTCTGATGGAAAGCGGTGTCGAAAACGGCAACGTTTTTATCAGCCAGTTTAGGGAAAGATTTCAGTGCTTCATCAATACCGATCAGGTGAGCCGGGTTATGCAGCGGCGCAAACGGGATAGACTCTTTGATACCCTCGATGACAGCGTCGTTGATCAGCATGGATTTGGTCAGCTTCTCGCCGCCATGAACGATGCGGTGGCCGATTGCAACCAGTTCTGCGGACAGCTCAGGTTTTTTGCTCAGAATGTTATTAACGATGAATTTCAACGCTTCACTGTGTGCGGCGCCCGCACCTAAAGCGGCTTCTTCTTTGCCACCGTCCATTTTCCATTTAATGCGCGCTTCTGGCAGATGGAAACATTCGGCTAAACCTGAAATGTGTTCTTCGCCATTTGCAGCATCAATGATGGCAAACTTTAGGGAAGAACTACCACAGTTAAGAACCAGTACAAGCTTACTCGACATGGAAGTACCTATTTATTGTTGGTGCTGTTTAAAAAAAACAATACACGTGGTTAATAAATCGTCAGTCTGACATCAAGCGTAGCGCATAATGGCGGCGACAATTATGATTAACATCATGCCAGAGAGCCAAAACAGGCATGACGATGAAAAAGCTGAAGAATTGCCGGGCTTTGGTTTTTTTAAGCGTCCGGATGACAGAAATAAAGCGGTTTACTGCGCCGCATATTTCGGTTTACGTATCTTCAGGGTGTTACTAATCAGCAAAAACACTAACAAAAAATACAATAATTAATTACAAATCCTCTCAGACCGAGGCACTATGGTTATTATGGGGGCGAAAGATTGCAATTCACCGCGTTTGCCCCAAGTTTATATTGATCTCGTTGCCTGAGAGGGTTGCGAGGCTGCGATAGAATACCGACAGGTGCCAGCAAAAACAAAATATATTTTATCGTGATAAACTCCAGTTTGTGTTTTACAACTATTTTTTAAATTTTACACGTGAAGTTGAGGTGCAAAGATGACGAGTAAGCCAACAGGCTCGGTAGGCTGGTTCCAGGTATTCCAGCGCGGGCAGCACTATATGAAGACATGGCCGTCAGATAAGCGCCTGGCTCCGATGTTTCCGGAGAACCGGATTTCTACTGCTACACGCTTCGCGGTACGCATCATGCCACCGGTTGCGGTCTTTACCCTGACGTGGCAAATCGCGCTCGGCGGACAACTCGGGCTGGCCGTCGCCACGGCAATTTTTGCCTGTAGCTTGCCGATGCAGGGACTGTGGTGGCTGGGTCGCCGTTCTCTGACGCCACTGCCGCCAGGATTACTCGGTTGGTTCCACGATGTACGCAATAAACTCACTGAATCCGGACTGGCGCTGGCGCCAGTTGAAGGCACGCCGACGTATCAGTCACTGGCTGACGTCCTTAAGCGCGCGTTCAAACAACTGGACAAAACCTTTTTAGACGATCTGTAAGCCTGATTTCCCCGCTTACTGCGTCTGTCATCATCTATAGTCTTTCATAAGTCGCATTTCACCGGGGGAAAGTCTCCCCCGGTGATTATTTCAGATGAGATCCCGACCCAAATCAAAGAATGGTGTGCTTGCGATTTCGCAGAACTTTGCGCTATGCCATGCTTTGCTCATTATGCAGACATGAGGATTTTCACGATGGAAATGACGAACGCTCAACGCCTGATTTTGTCCAATCAATACAAGATGATGACCATGCTGGATCCCGATAACGCAGAACGCTATCGCCGGTTACAAACAGTGATCGAACGGGGTTTTGGTTTGCAAATGCGCGAGCTGGACAGAGATTTCGGCGAATTGCCGGAAGAAACCTGTCGCACAGTCATTAACATTATGGAAATGCATCATGCGATGCAGGTTTCGTGGACCAATTTGAAAGACACGCAAGACTTGGATCGCCGCCGAATTGATTTCCTGGGTTTTGATGCCGCAACGGAATCCCGTTATTTAAGCTATGTCCGCTTTATGGTGAACACCGAAGGACGTTACACTGATTTTGATGCAGGCACTCATGGGTTTAACTCGCAGACCAAAATGTGGGATAAATACCAGCGTATGTTGGCGGTCTGGCAGTCGTGCCCGCGTCAGTATCACCTGAGCGCGGTAGAGATCGCGCAAATTATCAATGCCTGATGTAAACACTTAAAGGAGTCGCCTGTGCTTTGTAAGGGTTTTTTGTTCGACCTTGATGGAACGTTAGTTGATTCATTACCTGCCGTTGAGCGTGCCTGGGTGAGCTGGGCGCTTAGCTGGGGTGTCAGCCCGCAGGATGTACTGGCGTTTATTCACGGTAAGCAGGCGATCACTTCTTTGCGTCATTTTATGGCGGGTGAAAGTGAAGAAACGATTCAAAAAGAGTTTCTCAAGCTGGAACAAATTGAAGCCACGGACACCGAGGGTGTCGCCGCTCTCCCGGGCGCACATTTGTTGTTGAGCGAACTCAATCGCCAGAATATTCCCTGGGCGATTGTGACTTCCGGATCAATGCCTGTTGCCAGTGCGCGCCATAAAGCGGCGCATTTGCCTGAACCCGAAGTGTTTATCACTGCTGAACAGGTCAAACACGGCAAGCCACAACCCGATGCCTATTTGCTGGGGGCAGAACGTTTAGGTCTGGCCCCGGAAGATTGTGTGGTGGTTGAAGATGCTGCAGCCGGCGTGATGGCCGGGCTGGCTGCGGGCTGCAAAGTCATTGCAGTCAATGCGCCAGACGATACACCCGGGATTGAAAATGTTGATTTCGATCTGACTACGCTCGAAATTCTGCTGGTCAGCAGTTCCGACGAAGGTGTGAAAGTCAGCCTGCGTTAAGGACAGAAAAAATACAATTTCCCTGTATAAATTGATATAAACCTCGCCTGTGCGGGGTTTTTTTATGCCATTCTCATACCCAGTCATATTTCAAATTGTCTCTGCGTTGGCTGCGTTACCCGGCTCATCCATGGGCCTCGCCCCTGAAGGAGTCGCTGCAAGCAGCGTACCAGTCTGCTCCCGGCAGATTGGTCCCGAACCCCGGTCACTTACTCATGTAAGCCCCGGAGATTCACGCAGTTGCCGCCTTGATACAATTTGAATTATTTAGGGTATATAGCTATTTATCCTCCTCTCTCAACGCAAATGGAGTGTGTTTTGACCGGTGAATTGCTTTGGGTAGTCACGTTACTGGTTATTGCTATGGTGCTGTTCGCGCGCAATACGCTGCGAATGGATATTGTGGCATTGCTGGTGATTATTTCTTTCGTCCTGAGCGGCACGCTGACCATCAATGAAGCGCTGGCCGGATTCAGTGACCCGAACGTCATTTTGATCGCGGCGCTATTTGTCGTCGGGCACGGGCTGGTCAGAACCGGTGTGGCGTATCAGGTCGGCGACTGGCTGATGAAGGTGGCGGGCAACAGTGAAACGCGGATGCTGGTTTTGCTGATGCTCACGGTTGCCGGTCTCGGTGCTTTTATGAGTTCCACCGGCGTAGTCGCGATCTTCATTCCTGTCGTGATCAGCGTTTCGGCGCGAATGAAAACCTCTCCCGCACGACTGATGATGCCACTAAGTTTCGCCGGGCTTATTAGTGGCATGATGACGCTGGTCGCCACACCGCCGAACATGGTGGTCAACAGCGAACTGTTGCGTGAAGGATTCGACGGTTTTGGTTTCTTCGGCGTCACCCCTGTCGGGCTGGTGGTGCTGATAATGGGTATCGGATACATGTTGATCGCCCGTCGCTGGCTGTCATCAGAAGATGCGTCACGAGGCCAGCAGCGCTGGAAGCGGCGAACGTTCCGGGATTTGATCCGCGATTATCACCTGACCGGCCGGGCGCGTCGCGTCACTATCCGTCCGGGTTCGCCTCTGGTCGGGCGTACACTTGATGATGTGCATCTGCGTTCCCGCTACGGCGCGAACGTGGTGGGCATTGAACGCTGGCGTAAATTTCGCCGCGTGATGGTCAGCGCAACGGGGAATACCGAACTGTTTGCGCGCGATGTGTTACTGCTTGATATGTCAGATCCAGACATCTCCATCAGGCAATTTTGCACTGACGAAATGCTCGAGCCTATGGTGCTACGCGGCGAGTATTTCTCTGAGCAATCGCGGGATGTCGGGATGGCCGAAGTCTCGCTGATCCCGGATTCGGAGCTCCTGGGTAAAACGTTGCGTGCCGTCGCCTTCCGTTCGACCTATGGGCTGAATGTCGTCGGGATCCGCCGTCAGGGTGAAGCGCTGGACGGAAAACTGGTGGATGAAGAATTACAGCTCGGCGATATGCTACTGGTCATTGGCGACTGGAAGCTGATCCGCCAGCTTCAGCAACAAATGCATGATTTCATTGTGCTTAACCTTCCTGCCGAAGTGGACGAAGTCGCGCCAGCCCTGAGTCAGGCACCGCATGCATTGTTTTGTCTGGCGCTGATGGTTGCGCTGATGCTCACCGATGATGTGCCTAATGCTATCGCCGCCATTATCGCCTGCATGCTGATGGGTAAATTCCGCTGTATCACGATGGAAGGGGCCTACAAAGCCATTCACTGGCCCAGTTTGCTGCTGATAGTCGGGATGATGCCTTTTGCGCTGGCGCTGCAAAAAACCGGCGGTGTGGCGCTGATTGTGAAGGGGTTAATGGAGGTAAGCGGCGGCTATGGGCCATATATGATGCTGCTGAGTTTATTCATTCTCTGTGCAGGTATCGGGCTGTTTATTTCCAATACGGCGACTGCGGTTTTGATGGCACCGATTGCTATCGCAGCAGCACACCAGATGGGGGTATCGCCATACCCGTTCACCATGATTATCGCTATTGCGGCTTCTGCCGCCTTTATGACACCGGTGTCTTCACCGGTAAACACGCTGGTTATGGTACCGGGTAACTATAAATTTGGCGATTTTCTCCGCATCGGTGTGCCGTTCACTCTGCTGGTGATGCTGGTCAGCGTTTTTCTGGTGCCGGTGCTGTTCCCGTTTTGACCTTAAGATCAGAGCGGGGAATCCAGGCTGATTTCATCCAATGACAGACTGAAGCTCGGAATGAACACTTCCATAAAGTAGTCCATTTCCGGGCTTTTTCTGTCTGCCAGCGTTTTCTCCAGACGGGCTTTCGCCAGTGTGAATTCATTATTGCCTGCCGACAATTCCTCCAGACATTTCAGGTAAGCACACAGCGCATCAGCCTGTTTGACGGTCAGTTTTTCTTCTTCAGTGTAATAATGCTCGTCAATCAGCGGTCGGAAATCTTCCTGTAATTCCTTTGGCAGCATTTCAATCAGTTTCTGCTGAGCAATTTTCTCAATCTTTTTGTACTCATGCGCGATTTGCGGATTGTAATACTTGATTGGCGTTGGCATATCACCGGTAATCACTTCGCTGGCATCGTGATACATGGCGAGCAGGGCAACGCGTTCTGCGCTCAGATTGCCGTTAAATTTGCGGTTCTTGATCACGGCTAAAGCATGGGCGACAAAAGCGACTTGCAGACTGTGTTCCGACACGTTTTCGGTGCGGACATTGCGCATCAGCGGCCAGCGGCTGATCAGTTTGAGGCGGGAAAGATGGGCGAAAAAATGGCTCTGGTTCATAGCACTCTCAATAACTACGGTGAATGAGTGACTATTGTGAGCAGTGCGAAACAGTTATGCAAATGCGGAAACTGGCGGAAGAAAGAAAAGGGCGCCATTATCAGCGCCCTTACTGCATTACTGGCGATAGGTTTCGAGGAAAC
The DNA here is from genome assembly GCF_963881615.1 of Rahnella sp. CJA17(1/100). Classification (NCBI taxonomy): domain Bacteria; kingdom Pseudomonadati; phylum Pseudomonadota; class Gammaproteobacteria; order Enterobacterales; family Yersiniaceae; genus Rahnella; species Rahnella sp. CJA17(1/100). Next base: position 393,796 of record NZ_CAWOJA010000022.1, read on the forward strand.
GTCCCAGTTTGTTAACGGCCATTTCCAACTCATCAACGCGTGGCAGCGTCACGATACGCACATGGTCCGGATACGGCCAGTTGAATGCAGAACCCTGAACCAGCAAGACTTTTTGCTGTAACAGCAAATCGAGCACCATTTTCTGATCGTCATGGATGTTGAAACGTTTGGCGTCAATGCGCGGGAACATATACAGCGCCCCTTTAGGTTTCACGCAGGAAACGCCCGGGATTTCATTGATCAGTTCCCATGCACGATCACGCTGTTCGACCAGACGTCCGCCCGGCTGAATAAACTCGCTGATACTTTGATAGCCGCCCAGCGCGGTCTGAATGGCATGTTGCATCGGCACGTTGGCACAAAGGCGCATCGAGGCCAGCATTTCCAGACCTTCGATATAACCTTTCGCATGTTTCTTCGGTCCGTTCAGAACCATCCAGCCTTGACGGAAACCGGCCACGCGGTAGGTTTTTGACAGACCGTTAAAAGTGACGGTCAGTAAATCCGGCGCCAGTGAAGCGATGGAAATGTGCTGGGCTTCGTCATACAGGATTTTGTCGTAAATTTCGTCGGCAAAAATAATCAGATTATGTTCCCGGGCGATGTCCACAATCTGCATCAGCAATTCTTTGCTGTATACCGCACCGGTCGGGTTGTTCGGGTTGATGATCACAATGCCGCGGGTGCGTGGGGTGATTTTGTCACGAATATCGGCAATGTCCGGGAACCAGTCAGCCCCTTCATCACACAGGTAATGCACCGCATTACCGCCTGATAACGAAACCGCCGCTGTCCACAAGGGGTAATCAGGTGCCGGGACTAACATTTCATCGCCGGTGTTAAGTAATGCCTGCATTGACTGAACAATCAGTTCGGAAACACCGTTGCCGATATAGATATCTTCGACCGTGATGTCGCGCATGTCGCGTGCCTGATAGTGCTGCATGATCGCTTTACGTGCAGAAAACAGACCTTTCGAATCACAATAACCCTGTGCGGTAGGAAGGTTGCGGATAACGTCGACCAGGATTTCATCAGGTGCATCAAAACCGAATGGCGCAGGGTTGCCGATGTTCAGCTTGAGGACTTTATTACCTTCTTCTTCAAGACGTTTTGCTTCTTTGAGCACCGGGCCGCGAATGTCATAACAGACGTTGTCCAGTTTGCGGGATTTTTCAATCGGGGACATGTAAATGAGAGCCTTTTGCAATAAAGCCTGTTCTTCCCTGGTGCGGAGCGACCGTAGAACAGTGCGAAGGGCTCAATTTACTCTCCCGCAGAGGGCATGAGAAGGGCTGCGCACCGTTTTGGTGAAAAACAGCAGTAAAGCGGGTTATGGTGGGTTATTACCTCAAAGGATGAGAAGCTTAATGGTTTATTATGCTGTATTATTGTTATTTTGTGATTTTATATTTTGCAAATGAGTGCTTTGTGAACAATAAATTCACTGTTTTTGCTGCGTCACATCTATTCCCGGCGATGCCAGTTTGTTGTCTTTAATGGGGTGAACATCATGAAATCTTACCAAAGCTCGACAAATTCTGAAAAAAGTTCAGGAGGCTTTGTTTTACCGCTGAAAAATTTTAACAGGAATTAGTTTTATTTATCTAATGATTAATAGCGAATGCTGGATGAATGATCATGTTCTAAGTAAAGTCTTAAACGTATTTTCCAGGATTAGATAAATGCTTTCAAAGGATATATTGCAACAGGCGGGCGTAAACAAAATTTGATGAAACAAGAAAAATCTTAATGTTACTTAAACAAAACACCTTGGGCATAAAATGGTTATTAGGGTGACTCAATGAATTTATTGAATTATATTTTTAATAATCACCTTTATTAGTTAATTTAGCTTATGTTTTTCTGACGATGATATTGCCGAAACTTAGCTTTATGGTTGCGGCAAGCGGTACTGTAAGGGATATGGAATGGTTTGCGGGGAAAGGCTATATTAAATAAGAGGTTCTAATCATTCAGCCTTTGTGAGGAATTATTGTGCACAGGTTTAATGACTGAACGCTCACAATGATGAAAACTTTCATGCACAAATATTTCTCAATTTAGGTTATCAAATGAGTGAGTATCCGACATATCTGGTATTCTGCTTTTTGCGGGTACTTTGACGCACCATCAGGGTAGCTTGTTATTAGATTCTATAAAGTGAAGAAAAACTATGACAATTGCAAATCGTCCAATCCTCAATCTCGATCTTGATCTGTTGAGGACATTTGTAGCTGTTGCTGATCTTAATACGTTCGCTGCGGCTGCTGCTGCGGTGTGTCGTACTCAGTCGGCGGTAAGCCAACAAATGCAACGTCTAGAACAACTCGTTGGAAAAGAACTGTTTGCCAGACATGGACGCAATAAATTATTAACTGAACACGGTATTCAGTTATTGGGATACGCACGCAAAATCCTTCGTTTTAATGATGAAGCCTGTACCTCTTTGATGTACAGCAATGTTCAAGGTGGGATAACAATTGGTGCATCAGATGATACTGCTGACACCATTTTACCTTTCCTGCTCAGCCGCGTGACATCCGTATATCCAAAGTTGTCTATTGATGTCCGCGTCAAGCGCAGTCCTTTCATGTTGTCGATGCTCGAAAGTGAAGAAGTGGATTTGGCCATCACCACGATGACAAACACTGATCACCCGCACATCGTATTGCGCACGTCGCCAACACTCTGGTATTGCTCGGCTGATTTTGCATATCCCTCCGGCGACAGTGTTCCGCTGGTAGTGCTCGATGAGCCAAGCCCTTACCGGATGATGGCGATAGAGCACCTCAGTCAGGCAGGTATTCCGTGGCGTATTGCTTATGTCGCGTCGACATTATCGGCAATTCGTGCGGCAGTGCGTGCGGGGCTGGGTGTGACGGCACGTCCCATCGAAATGATGAGTCCGGAGCTGCGTGTTCTGGGTGAACAGGACGGTTTACCACGTTTGCCGGATACGCAGTATGTGTTGTACAAAAATGCCCGTTGTGAAAATGAACTTGCAATGGCGATCTTCAATGCAGTTGAGCAAGGGAATGATCCCTATTCTCTCAGTGCCTATGGTCCTCGTCCGGTAGTGGATGACGATCATGAGTTACTGGCAGACTCTGAAAGTTAAGGTAATCCCCCGGCTTTACCTTCCGCCTCTGTCTAACGAGGCGGGGGTAAAGGCTTCTACCTATTAAGGGGCGGGAAAGTCATTCTTTTAGTGATTTTGTTTAATATCCTTCCTAAAGCCTCTGTTTTTGTTCTTTAGCCTTTCTTCTTCCCAGTAATGACTGCCATCCTTATCACCAATGACTACAGTAAATGGCGTAAAATGCTGACTTTTTTCAGGTTAAAAAAAAGCATCAAATTTTTCCGTAAATCGCTTGTCGTTTTTTGAAAATCAATAAAACTTGTTAAATGTGTGCCTTTTTTTCTATCAAAATTGACAGAACTCTGACATGGATCAAAAAAATAACCCCATTAAGAGAGTGGAAGCGCTGTCTATTCCTGCGACAATAGTAAAGTTCGAAAGATGTCATAACTCCCGTCACAGGCCCATGCTTTATCACAGAATTTAACTGACACGATTTAGCTTAAGTCCCGGCGCATGATATGTTAATTAAATGATAAGCATGTAAACTAATGTGGAGATACTTTTGTCAAAGTTGACAAAAGGTTATAGAAAAGGGTAAAAAGCCCACAACAAATCACTGGCTTAATCCCTTGTTGAACCGTGAACTGTGTGGTTTTTAATCCTTCCCTTGAATCGATGTGGTGCGCAAACTGCCGACCTTACAGAGCAGATGCCAAAGTGCCACTTTTGATGAGTAAGCAATGAGTATGTCAACAGCCACTGAAGTCATCGCTCAACACTGGGCGTTCGCCGTTTTTCTTGTCGTTGCAGTAGGCCTCTGCTGCCTGATGTTACTGGGCGCCGCGTTCCTTGGCGGGAGAGCCAGAGCACGCTACAAAAACACGCCTTTTGAGTCAGGTATCGCCTCTGTCGGCACTGCCCGGCTACGTCTTTCCGCCAAGTTCTATCTGGTCGCCATGTTCTTCGTCATCTTCGACGTTGAAGCCCTGTATCTCTATGCATGGTCAACGTCTATTCGCGAAAGCGGCTGGACCGGATTCGTGGAAGCTACCATTTTCATTTTGGTACTGCTGGCAGGTTTGTTCTATCTGGTGCGAATTGGCGCACTCGACTGGACACCAACACGTTCGAAAGGACCTGTTAAACCAAGCCCGGCGATTAATACCAACAGTCACCCTCAGTAAGCAGTCAAAGCGAGGCATTAAGATGGACTATACGCTCACCCGCATAGACCCGGACGGTGAGAACGACCGTTACCCCCTGCAGTCTCAGGAGGTCGTCGGCGATCCTCTTCAGGAACAGGTTAAACGCAGCGTCTTCATGGGAAATCTCCAGGAGTCGCTTCACGGAATGGTGAACTGGGGTCGTAAAAACTCCCTTTGGCCCTACAACTTCGGCCTTTCCTGCTGTTATGTCGAAATGGTGACGTCATTCACTGCGGTGCATGACGTTGCGCGTTTTGGTGCAGAAGTTCTGCGTGCTTCACCACGCCAGGCTGACTTTATGGTGGTGGCGGGAACCTGCTTCACCAAAATGGCTCCGGTTATCCAGCGTTTATACGATCAGATGCTGGAACCGAAATGGGTGATTTCGATGGGCGCCTGTGCGAACTCCGGCGGCATGTACGATATTTATTCTGTGGTGCAGGGCGTGGATAAATTCCTGCCTGTCGACGTGTACATCCCGGGATGTCCGCCGCGTCCGGAAGCCTATATGCAGGCTCTGCTGCTGTTGCAGGAGTCCATTGGTAAAGAACGTCGCCCATTGTCATGGGTTGTTGGCGACCAGGGTGTTTACCGCGCGAATATGCAGTCTGAAAAAGAGCGTAAACGTGCTGAGCGTATTGCCGTGACAAATCTGCGTTCGCCGGACGAGATTTAACACTGCGGTCTGAGAGTCAACCCTGAGGGGCGGTGTGTATGAATATCCCCCTTACGGCATAAATGACCATTTAGTGTGGTGAAAAAAATATGACAGATTTGACGACGCAAGATTCTGCCCTGCCAGCATGGCATACCCGTGATCATCTCGATGACCCGGTTATTGGCGAATTGCGTAACCGTTTTGGGCCAGAGGCCTTTACTGTTCAGGCAACCCGCACCGGAATTCCCGTGGTGTGGTTCAAGCGTGAACAGTTACTGGAAGCGATTACCTTTTTACGAAAACAGCCAAAACCTTATGTCATGCTTTTCGATTTGCATGGCTTTGATGAGCGTTTACGTACACACCGCGACGGTTTACCGGCCGCGGATTTTTCCGTTTTCTACCACCTGATCTCCGTCGAGCGTAACCGCGACATCATGATCAAAGTGGCATTGGCAGAAAACGATCTTCATGTTCCGACGATCACCAAAGTGTTCCCGAATGCTAACTGGTACGAACGCGAAACATGGGAAATGTTCGGTATTACCTTCGACGGTCACCCGCACCTGACGCGCATTATGATGCCGCAGACCTGGGAAGGACATCCGCTGCGTAAAGACTATCCGGCGCGCGCCACCGAGTTCGATCCTTACGAGCTGACTAAGCAGAAAGAAGAACTCGAGATGGAATCGCTGACCTTCAAGCCTGAAGACTGGGGCATGAAGCGTGGCACCGAAAATGAGGACTTCATGTTCCTCAACCTCGGTCCTAACCACCCGTCTGCGCACGGTGCATTCCGTATCATTTTGCAGCTTGATGGCGAAGAGATTGTCGACTGCGTGCCTGACGTCGGTTACCACCACCGTGGTGCTGAGAAAATGGGCGAGCGCCAGTCCTGGCACAGCTACATTCCTTACACCGACCGTATCGAATACCTCGGCGGTTGTGTAAACGAAATGCCATACGTGCTGGCTGTTGAAAAACTCGCCGGTATCGTAACGCCGGATCGCGTTAACACCATTCGCGTCATGCTGTCCGAATTGTTCCGTATCAACAGCCATCTGCTGTACATCTCTACGTTTATTCAGGACGTGGGCGCGATGACTCCGGTGTTCTTCGCCTTTACCGATCGTCAGAAAATCTACGATCTGGTGGAAGCGATTACCGGTTTCCGTATGCACCCGGCCTGGTTCCGTATTGGTGGCGTAGCGCATGATCTGCCGAAAGGCTGGGATCGTCTGCTGCGTGAGTTCCTTGACTGGATGCCAGCTCGTCTGGACTCCTATGTCAAAGCGGCGCTGAAAAACACCATTCTGATTGGCCGTTCCAAAGGCGTGGCTGCTTACAACGCAGACGACGCTCTGGCCTGGGGCACCACCGGTGCTGGCCTGCGTGCCACGGGGATCCCGTTCGATGTGCGTAAATGGCGTCCATACTCTGGCTACGAAAACTTTGACTTTGAAGTGCCGACCGGTGATGGCGTCAGTGACTGTTATTCCCGCGTCATGCTCAAAGTAGAAGAACTGCGTCAGAGCCTGCGTATTCTGGAACAGTGTTACAAAAATATGCCGGAAGGCCCGTTCAAGGCGGATCACCCACTGACCACGCCGCCACCGAAAGAGCGCACACTGCAACACATCGAGACCCTGATCACGCACTTCCTGCAAGTGTCGTGGGGGCCGGTCATGCCTGCGCAAGAATCTTTCCAGATGGTTGAAGCAACGAAAGGGATCAACAGCTACTACCTGACCAGTGACGGCAGCACCATGAGCTACCGTACCCGTGTCCGTACACCAAGCTTCCCGCATTTGCAGCAGATCCCGTCCGTAATCCGTGGCAGCCTGGTATCCGACCTGATCGTGTATCTGGGCAGTATCGACTTTGTAATGTCAGATGTGGACCGCTAACGATGACAGATATCAATAAAGACTCTGAAGTTCAGTACATCAATATCAGCGAGCCTGTTGCGCCGCCGGTGTTTGTGCTGAGTGACGCTGAACGTGAAGCGATTGAGCACGAAAAACATCACTACGAGGATGCCCGCGCGGCCTCTATCGAAGCGCTGAAAATCGTGCAGAAAGCGCGTGGTTGGGTGCCGGACGGTGCTATCTACGCGATCTCCGATGTTCTGGGCATTCCTGCCAGCGACGTCGAAGGTGTGGCGACATTCTACAGCCAGATCTTCCGTCAGCCGGTCGGCCGCCATGTGATCCGTTACTGTGACAGCGTGGTGTGCCACATCACCGGTTATCAGGGGATCCAGGCCGCGCTGGAACAACAGTTGCACATCAAGCCGGGTGAGACGACCGAAGACGGGCGCTTCACCCTGCTGCCGACCTGCTGCCTCGGTAACTGTGACAAAGGCCCGTCAATGATGATTGATGAGGACACGCACAGCCATCTGACGCCGGAAGCGATCGGCTCGCTACTGGAGCGCTACGCATGACATATACCCCAAGACACATTGAACGCACACCGGAGATGCACCCGCTGACCTGGCGTATGCGTGACGACAAACAACCTGTCTGGATCGACGAATACCGCAGCAAAAACGGTTACGTCGGTGCGGAAAAAGCCCTTAAAGGCATGGCCCAGGAAGAAATCGTCAATCTGGTAAAAGACGCTGGCCTGAAAGGGCGCGGTGGCGCAGGTTTCTCCACGGGTCTGAAGTGGAGCCTGATGCCGAAAGACGAAAGCATGAATATCCGCTATCTGCTGTGTAACGCCGATGAGATGGAACCCGGTACGTATAAAGACCGATTGCTGATGGAACAAATGCCGCACCTGCTGGTGGAAGGCATGCTGATCTCCGCATTCGCGCTGAAATCTTACCGTGGTTACATTTTCCTGCGTGGCGAATATATCGAAGCTGCTGTGAACCTGCGCCGTGCGATTGCTGAAGCGACTGAAGCAGGTCTGTTGGGTAAAAATATCCTCGGCACCGGGTTTGATTTCGAACTGATTGTTCACACCGGGGCAGGGCGTTACATCTGTGGTGAAGAAACCGCGCTGATCAACTCCCTTGAAGGCCGCCGTGCTAACCCGCGTTCCAAGCCACCGTTCCCGGCATCTGCCGGTGCATGGGGTAAACCGACGTGTGTCAACAACGTCGAAACCCTGTGCAACGTGCCAGCGATTCTTGAGCACGGTGTGGACTGGTACAAAGGTATTTCTGCGGGCAAAAGCGAAGATGCCGGCACCAAACTGATGGGTTTCTCCGGCCGGGTAAAAAATCCGGGCGTCTGGGAACTGCCGTTTGGGACTACCGCACGTGAAATTCTTGAAGAGTATGCCGGTGGCATGCGCGATGGCCTGAAATTCAAAGCCTGGCAGCCGGGCGGGGCGGGGACAGACTTCCTGACCGCCGATCATCTGGATTTGCCGATGGACTTTGCCAGTATTGGTAAAGCTGGTAGTCGTCTGGGGACTGCACTGGCGATGGCCGTTGACAATGAAATTGGCATGGTTCCGCTGGTGCGTAACCTGGAAGAATTCTTCGCCCGTGAGTCTTGTGGCTGGTGTACACCGTGCCGCGATGGTTTGCCGTGGAGTGTGAAGATCCTGCGTGCGCTGGAACGTGGTGAAGGCCAGCCAGGGGATATCGAAACTCTCGAACAGCTTTGCCGCCAGCTTGGCCCGGGCAAAACCTTCTGCGCACACGCGCCGGGTGCTGTGGAGCCATTGCAGAGTGCGATTAAATATTTCCGGGAAGAGTTTGAGGCGGGTATCGCCAAACAGCATTACAACAACGCGCGTGCGATTGCAGGCATTCAGCCAAACAATCTGCTGAAAGAGCGTTGGTAGTGAGGGCAACAGGCAGCGGACGTGAGCCCGCTGTGCGCGAATTCCCGGAACAAGGGACGCGCTGTCGAGTGATATACGCCAACCCGGCAAGAATTTTTGATTAACGCCCGCCGTCAGGCGGGCCACGTGGAAGCATGCTGACTATGGCTACGATTCATGTAGACGGCAAAGAATACGATGTAGACGGAGCGGACAACCTGTTACAGGCTTGCCTCTCTCTCGGCCTCGATATTCCTTATTTTTGCTGGCATCCGGCGCTGGGAAGCGTCGGCGCTTGCCGCCAATGTGCGGTTAAGCAATACCAAAATGCGGAAGACACGCGCGGTCGTCTGGTGATGTCATGTATGACACCAGCGTCTGATGGCACCTTCATTTCCATCGACGACGGAGAAGCGAAAGAATTCCGTGAAAGCGTCGTGGAATGGCTGATGACCAACCACCCGCACGATTGTCCGGTGTGTGAGGAAGGCGGTAACTGTCACCTGCAGGATATGACAGTCATGACCGGCCACAGTATGCGCCGTTACCGCTTCACCAAACGTACCCACAACAACCAGGATCTCGGCCCGTTCATCTCACACGAAATGAACCGCTGTATCGCCTGTTATCGCTGTGTCCGTTACTACAAGGATTACGCGGACGGCACCGATCTGGGTGTTTATGGCGCACACGACAACGTCTATTTCGGCCGTCCGGAAGATGGTCCGCTGGAAAGCGAGTTCTCCGGTAACCTGGTCGAAGTGTGTCCGACCGGCGTATTCACCGATAAAACGCACTCTGAACGTTATAACCGTAAATGGGACATGCAGTTTGCGCCAAGCATCTGTCAGCAATGTTCTGTTGGTTGTAACACCAGCCCGGGTGAGCGTTACGGCGAATTGCGTCGTATCGAAAACCGTTATAACGGTACCGTAAACCATTACTTCCTGTGCGACCGCGGTCGTTTCGGTTATGGCTACGTGAACCTGAAAGATCGTCCGAAGAAACCATTGCAGCTGCGTGGTAACGACTGGATCGAACTTAACGCTGAACAGGCGATGCAGGGCGCAGCAGATATTATCCGTCAGGCGAAGAAAACCATCGGTATCGGTTCTCCGCGCGCCAGCCTTGAAAGCAACTTTGCTTTGCGTGAACTGGTCGGTGCCGAAAACTTCTATACCGGTATCAACGCAGCAGAGCAGGGCCGTCTGCAACTGATGCTGAACATTCTGCGCAACAGCGGTGTTCACACACCGGCGCTGCGTGAAATCGAAGAGTACGATGCGGTTCTGGTGCTGGGCGAAGACTTAACCCAGACCGGCGCGCGTATCGCACTGTCTGTGCGTCAGGCCGTTAAAGGCAAAGCCCGCGCGATGGCGGCGGCGCAGCGTGTTGCCGACTGGCAGATCGCGGCAGTCCAGAATATCGGTCAGCATGCCAAACATCCGTTGTTTATCACCAACGTGGATAACACCAAACTCGACGACATCGCGGCTTACAATTACCGTGCACCGGTCGATGAGCAGGCGCGTTTCGGCTTTGCTATCGCCCATGCGCTGGATAATTCTGCGCCCGCGGTCAGCGATCTGGCTGATGGCCTGAACAAGAAAATCGACGTGATCGTGCAGGCACTGAGCGGTGCGCGCAAGCCGCTGATCATTACCGGCACCAGCGCCGGTTCTGACGCCATCATCGAAGCGGCCGCCAATATCGCCAAAGCGCTGAAAGTAGCAGGCAGCGATGTAGGCATTACGTTCGTGGCCTCTGCGGCCAACAGCATCGGTCTTTCGATGATTGGCGGCGGTTCGCTGGATGAAGCGCTTGAGTTGCTAACCCGTGGTGATGCTGACAGCGCCATCGTGATGGAAAATGACCTTTACCGTCAGGCGCCGGAAGCGAAAGTGGATGCCGCATTAGCCAAGGTGCAGAATCTGCTGGTTGTTGACCATCAGCGTACGCGCATTATGGATAGAGCCAGCCTGATCCTGCCTGCAGCAAGTTTTGCTGAAAGCGACGGTACGCTGGTGAATCAGGAAGGTCGCGCACAGCGCTTCTTCCAGGTTTACGACCCGGCTTACTACGACACAACGGTTGCCATGCTGGAAAGCTGGCGCTGGATGCACTCGCTGCATTCCACCATCAACAGCCGTCATGTTGACTGGACTCAGTTGGATCACGTGATCGAAGCCTGTGTTGAAGCACTGCCACAGCTGAAAGGCATGGTAGAAGCTGCGCCAAACGCCAGCTTCCGTATTCGGGGTCAGAAACTGGCTCGTTCTCCGGCACGTTCAAGTGGTCGTACTGCCATGCGCGCGAACATCAGCGTGCATGAACCGCGTCAGCCACAAGATAAAGACACCATGTTTGCCTTCTCGATGGAAGGGAACAACAGCCCGACAGCTAACCGCAATCAGGTGCCATTCGCCTGGGCGCCGGGCTGGAACTCACCGCAAGCCTGGAACAAATTCCAGAGCGAAGTTGGCGGCAGTCTGCGCCATGGTGATCCGGGTGTGCGTCTGATTGAAGCCGGTGAGGGGACACTCGATTACTTCACCACTATTCCGGCTGCCTTTACTGCACAGCGCGATAACTGGCGTGTCGCGCCTTACTATCACCTGTTCGGCAGCGAAGAAATGACACAGCGCTCGAAGGTTATCCAGCAACGTATGCCAGAAGCCTACGTGATGGTTAACCCGGCAGATGCCGCGCAGTTAGGGGTGAACGCAGGTTCTCAGGTGGAATTCATCTGTGCCGGTCAGACCCTCAGATTGCCGGTTCGTCTGAGCGAAACATTGAGTCAGGGCCAGGTTGGCCTGCCGCTGGGCTTACCGGGTATTCCTCCGGTGCTGGTTGGCGCAACGGTTGAAAATCTGCGGGAGGCAGCACAATGAGCTGGTTTACACCTGTAGTCATCGATTCGTTGATCGCCATTCTGAAAGCGGTGGTGATCCTGCTGGTTGTGGTGACCTGCGGGGCCTTCATGAGCTTCGGCGAGCGCCGTTTGCTGGGCCTGTTCCAGAACCGTTACGGGCCAAACCGTGTCGGCTGGGGCGGTTCCCTGCAACTGGTCGCTGACATGATCAAGATGTTCTTCAAGGAAGACTGGGTACCTAAATTCACCGACAAAGCCATCTTTACGCTGGCACCGATGATTGCGTTTACGTCCCTGCTGATTTCCTTTGCGATTGTTCCGGTTAGCCCGACCTGGTTCGCCGCCGATCTGAACATCGGTATTTTGTTCTTCCTGATGATGGCCGGTCTGACCGTCTATGCGGTGTTGTTCGCTGGCTGGTCCAGTAACAACAAATACTCGCTGTTGGGGGCGATGCGTGCATCCGCTCAGACGCTGAGCTACGAAGTATTCCTCGGTTTATCGCTGATGGGTGTTGTGGCGCAGGCGGGTTCTTTCAATCTGCAAGATATTGTCAATTCTCAGGCGCATGTGTGGAACATCATTCCGCAGTTCTTTGGCTTCGTGACCTTTGCGATTGCCGGCGTTGCTGTTTGCCACCGTCACCCGTTTGACCAGCCGGAAGCCGAGCAGGAACTGGCCGATGGTTACCACATTGAATATTCCGGTATGAAATTCGGTCTGTTCTTCGTGGGGGAATACATCGGTATCGTGACGGTCTCTGCGCTGATCGTCACCTTGTTCTTCGGTGGCTGGCAGGGGCCGTTCCTGCCGCCGTTTATCTGGTTTGCGTTGAAAACTGCTTTCTTCATGGTGATGTTCATTTTGATCCGTGCTGCTTTGCCGCGTCCCCGCTACGACCAGGTGATGTCATTTGGCTGGAAAGTTTGCCTGCCACTGACATTACTTAATCTGCTGGCGACCGCTGCGGTCATTTTGTACAACGCGCAATAAGGGGTGATGTAACCATGACATTGAAAGACATAGTGGTCGGGTTCGGTACCCAGGTTCGCAGCTTGTGGATGATAGGCATGCACGCCTTCGCCAAGCGCGAAACCCAGATGTACCCTGAAGTTCCGGTCAATCCACCTCCGCGTTACCGTGGCCGTATCGTGCTGACGCGCGATCCGGATGGTGAAGAGCGCTGCGTTGCTTGTAACCTGTGTGCAGTAGCTTGTCCGGTAGGCTGTATTTCTCTGCAAAAAGCAGAAATGAAAGATGGCCGCTGGTATCCGGAATTCTTCCGCATCAACTTCTCACGCTGCATTTTCTGCGGTCTGTGTGAAGAAGCTTGCCCGACAACAGCCATTCAGCTGACGCCGGACTTTGAGCTGGGCGAATTTAAACGCCAGGATCTGGTGTATGAAAAAGAAGATCTGTTGATTTCGGGGCCGGGTAAATATCCGGAATACAATTTCTACCGGATGGCCGGTATGGCGATTGACGGCAAGTCGAAAGGCGAAGCTGAAAACGAAGCCAAACCGATCAACGTCAAAGGTCTGATGCCTTAAGGAGCCGCAAGCATGGAATTTGCATTTTATATTGCAGCCCTGGTGGCCGTGTTGGCGACATTGCGTGTGATCACGCATACCAACCCGGTACACGCACTGCTGTATTTGATCGTCTCTTTACTGGCGATCGCTGCGGTCTTCTTCTCGCTCGGTGCGTATTTCGCCGGTGCCCTGGAGATCATCGTATACGCCGGTGCCATTATGGTGCTGTTCGTGTTCGTGGTGATGATGCTCAACCTTGGCAACGTCCAGGAGCAGGAACGCGCATGGCTCAAACCTGCCACCTGGATCGGGCCTTCGGTTCTGTCTGTCATCCTGCTGGTGGTGATGATCATGTCAATCCTCGGGTTACACGATCACGGCATCAAAGGTGACATGGTTGATGCGAAAGCCGTCGGTATCGCACTGTTCGGACCTTACGTTCTGGCGGTTGAACTGGCATCAATGTTGCTGCTGGCCGGTCTGGTCGTGGCATTCCATATTGGTCGTGAGCACAAACCCGGTGAAGTCTTTGGTGACGCACCGGTGACGACCGAAATGGCAACAAAAAGAAAAACGGAGGAGAGAGCATGATCCCTCTACAACATGGTCTTATTCTGGCCGCGATCCTCTTTGTGTTGGGGCTTACCGGGCTGCTGGTTCGTCGTAACCTGTTGTTTATGCTGATCAGCCTCGAAGTGATGATCAACGCGGCAGCGCTGGCGTTCATCGTGGCGGGAAGCTACTGGGGTCAGGCGGACGGTCAGGTGATGTATATTCTGGCTATCAGCCTGGCTGCGGCGGAGGCCAGTATTGGTCTGGCGTTGTTGCTGCAACTGTATCGCCGTCGCCACACTCTCAATATTGATACTGTCAGTGAGATGCGCGGATGAACTTACTCTATTTAACAATTCTGTTCCCACTGATTGGCTTCCTGTTACTGGCCTTTTCACGCGGTCGCTGGTCTGAAAATACCTCCGCTACCATTGGTGTCGGGTCGATTGGTCTGGCAGCGCTGACCACTATTTATGTGGGTATCAATTTCCTCAGCCAGAAAGCGGCGGGTGTTGAAGTCTTTAACCAGCATTTGTGGAACTGGATGCAGGTCGGGGATTTCAATATTCCCGTCACACTCACGCTCGACGGTTTGTCGATGACCATGTTGTCTGTGGTCACCGGTGTCGGTTTCTTCATCCACATGTTCGCTTCCTGGTACATGCGCGGTGAAGAAGGCTATTCACGCTTCTTCGCGTACACCAACCTGTTTATCGCCAGCATGGTGATTCTGGTACTGGCAGACAACCTGTTGCTGATGTACCTCGGTTGGGAAGGTGTGGGCCTGTGCAGTTACCTGTTGATCGGTTTCTACTACACCCATCCGGCGAACGGTGCGGCTGCGATGAAAGCGTTCATCGTGACCCGTGTGGGTGATGTGTTCCTGGCTTTCGCGCTGTTCATCTTGTACCGCGAGCTGGGTACGCTGAACTTCCGTGAACTGATGATCCTGGCACCGCAGAAACTGGCAGTAGGCGATACGGCGATCACCTGGGCGACCCTGATGTTACTGGGTGGCGCAGTGGGTAAATCCGCACAGCTTCCGCTTCAGACCTGGCTGGCAGACGCCATGGCCGGTCCGACGCCGGTTTCCGCGCTAATCCACGCCGCGACCATGGTGACTGCCGGTGTTTATCTGATTGCCCGCACGCACGGCCTGTTCCTGATGGCGCCGGAAATTCTGCATCTGGTGGGTATTATTGGTGCGGTCACGCTGGTTCTGGCAGGTTTCGCTGCGCTGGTGCAAACCGACATCAAACGTGTTCTCGCGTACTCGACCATGAGCCAGATTGGTTACATGTTCCTGGCGCTGGGTGTTCAGGCGTGGGATGCCGCCATCTTCCACCTGATGACGCATGCGTTCTTCAAAGCACTGTTGTTCCTTTCTTCCGGTTCGGTCATTTTGGCCTGCCACCACGAGCAGAACATCTTCAAAATGGGTGGATTACGTAAATCCATTCCTCTTGTCTATCTCTGCTTCCTGGTCGGTGGCGCGGCGCTGTCCGCCTTGCCAATCATCACTGCGGGCTTCTTCAGTAAAGACGAAATCCTCGCGGGTGCGCTGGCTAACGGCCACCTGAATCTGATGGTTGCCGGTCTGGTCGGTGCGTTTATGACCTCGCTGTACACCTTCCGCATGATCTTCATCGTCTTCCACGGCGAAGAAAAAATTAAAGCCCATGCGGGTAAAGGCATCACTCACCACCTGCCGCTGCTGGTGTTACTGGTTCTGTCCACCTTCATTGGCGCAATGATTGTTCCGCCACTGAAAGGCGTACTGCCGGATACCACTGAGCTGGCGCACGGCAGCGTGCTGACGCTGGAAATCACATCAGGCGTGATTGCAATTGCTGGCATTCTGCTGGCGGCAGCCCTGTATCTGGGTAAACGCTCGCTGGTCAACAGCATTGCGAAAAGCGCACCGGGACGTTTCTTCACGACCTGGTGGTTCCATGCCTGGGGCTTCGACTGGCTGTACGACATGATTTTCGTCAAACCTTATCTGCTGGTTGCGAAACTCCTGCAACGTGATCCGCTGAACTCAATGATGAATCTGCCTGCGCTGTTTGCCCGTCTGGGTAACCGTGGTCTGACTCTCAGCGAAAACGGTCAGGTACGTTGGTACGTCGCGTCAATGGGGCTCGGTGCAGTCGTTGTTCTGACGCTGCTGCTGGTGATTTAAGCCTGCATTACAGGTGTAGTTATCAATGCTGGCCTGTTCCCGTAACTGGCCAGCAAGTGAAATAGCCTTCGGGCATAAAAGAAGGGAACGACACGCCATGCTATTACCTTGGCTAATATTTATCCCCTTTATCGGCGGGCTGCTGTGCTGGCAGACTGAGCGCTTTGGGAGCAAAGTACCGCGCTGGATCGCGTTGATTGCGATGGGGCTGACGCTGGCTCTTTCCGTGCAATTGTGGTTGCAGGGAGGATATTCATTAACGACGCCTGCGGGTATTCCACAGTGGCAATCCGAGTTTTCATTGCCATGGATCCCACGTTTTGGCATCAGCTTCCATCTGGCACTGGACGGTTTGTCCCTGCTGATGGTGGTGCTGACCGGTCTGCTGGGTGTTCTGGCGATCCTCTGTTCCTGGCGTGAAATCCAGAAGTATCAGGGATTCTTCCACCTGAACTTGCTGTGGATCCTCGGCGGCGTCATCGGTGTGTTCCTTGCCATCGACATGTTCCTGTTCTTCTTCTTCTGGGAAATGATGCTGGTGCCGATGTACTTCCTGATTGCCTTGTGGGGTCACAAAGCGTCAGACGGTAAAACGCGTATCAGCGCAGCAACCAAATTCTTCATCTATACACAGTCCAGCGGACTGGTGATGTTGATTGCTATCCTCGGCCTGGTGTTTGTGCACTACAATGCCACTGGCGTATGGACATTCAACTATGCCGACCTGCTGAAAACGCCAATGTCGCACGGTGTTGAATATCTGCTGATGCTTGGCTTCTTCATCGCCTTTGCGGTGAAAATGCCGGTTGTGCCATTGCACGGCTGGTTGCCGGATGCACACAGTCAGGCACCGACCGCAGGTTCCGTTGACTTAGCCGGTATCTTGCTGAAAACCGCGGCCTACGGGATGTTGCGTTTCTGTCTGCCTCTGTTCCCGGAAGCGTCTCACCAGTTCGCACCGATTGCTATGTGGTTGGGTGTCATTGGTATCTTCTACGGTGCGTGGATGGCGTTTTGCCAGACCGATATTAAACGTCTGATTGCGTACACCTCCGTTTCGCACATGGGCTTCGTACTGATTGCCATCTACACCGGCAGCCAGCTGGCGTACCAGGGCGCGGTTATCCAGATGATTGCACACGGTCTTTCCGCAGCCGGCATGTTCATCATCTGTGGTCAGCTATACGAACGTCTGCATACCCGTGATATGCGCCAGATGGGCGGATTGTGGGGCCGGATTAAATACCTGCCAGCGTTGTCGCTGTTCTTCGCCGTCGCTACTTTGGGGATGCCGGGTACAGGTAACTTCGTCGGTGAATTCCAGATCCTGTTCGGCAGCTACCCGGTTGTGCCGGTGATCACTGTCATCTCAACCTTTGGTCTGGTGTTCGCTTCGGTTTACTCACTGGTGATGATGCAGCGCGCTTACTATGGCAAAGCAAAATCTGACGAACCGCTGCCGGGCATGACCTCACGCGAACTGTCGATCATCTTGTTACTTGTTGTATTGCTGGTGGCGCTGGGCTTCTACCCGCAGCCAATTCTGGATACTTCAAGTGCTGCGATGAGCAACATTCAGCACTGGTTCGGGTCTTCAGTTTCCACTATTTCAACGACAAGGCCGTAACTCGCCATGACATTTACACTTCAAAATCTGATCGCACTATTACCGCTGATGATCGTCGGATTGACGGTGGTGGTGGTGATGCTGTCCATTGCGTGGCGACGCGACCATTTTCTTAATGCCACACTGACAGTCATCGGGCTGAACGTTGCCTTACTTTCCCTTTACTACGTCGGGCAGGTCGGCCCGCAGGACGTCACACCGCTGCTGCGCGTTGACGGCTACTCGATGTTCTACATCGGGCTGGTGCTGCTGGCGAGCCTGGCTACCAGCACGTTTGCTTACCCTTGGCTGGCCGGTTATCCGGACAACCGCGAAGAGTTCTATCTGTTAGTTCTCATTGCGGCGATGGGCGGCATTCTGCTGGCATGCTCTAACCATCTGGCGTCAATGTTCCTCGGGATCGAACTGATTTCCCTGCCATTGTTCGGCCTGATTGGTTACGCCTACCGCCAGAAACGCTCGCTGGAAGCTGCCATCAAATACATGCTGCTGTCGGCTGCCGCATCATCCTTCCTGCTGTTTGGTATGGCGCTGCTGTACGCACAGTCCGGTGATTTGTCCTTTGCGTCACTGGGCAAAAACCTGGGCGACGGCGTGATGCTGCACCAGCCGCTGCTGATGGCCGGTCTGGGCATGATGATTGTGGGGCTGGGCTTCAAGCTGTCGCTGGTTCCGTTCCACCTGTGGACGCCAGATGTGTATCAGGGCGCACCTGCACCGGTCTCGACTTTCCTGGCAACCGCCAGCAAGATCGCGATCTTTGCTGTGGTCATGCGTTTGTTCCTGTATGCGCCGGTAGCTGACAGCGAATCCATCCGCATCGTGCTGGGCATTATTGCCTTCTGCTCGATTCTGGTGGGTAACCTGATGGCCATCAGTCAGAGCAACATCAAACGTCTGCTCGGTTATTCCTCCATCGCGCACCTGGGTTATCTGCTGGTGGCACTGATTGCGGTACAAACGCACCAGTTGTCGATGGAAACTGTGGGCGTATATCTGGCGGGTTATCTGTTCAGTAGCCTCGGCGCTTTCGGTGTGGTCAGTCTGATGTCCAGCCCGTACAAAGGGCCGGATGCTGAATCACTGTTCTCTTATCGTGGTCTGTTCTGGCATAAGCCAATTCTGTCTGCGGTGATGACCGTGATGATGCTGTCACTGGCCGGTATTCCGATGACGCTCGGCTTTATCGGTAAGTTCTACGTGATTGCGACCGGTGTGACCGCGCATCTGTGGTGGCTGACCGGTGCTGTGGTTGTCGGTTCTGCGATTGGTCTCTACTACTATCTGCGTGTCACCGTGAGCCTGTATCTGAGCGCGCCTGAAACGCTGGTTCGTGATACGCCAAACAACTGGGCGCTCACGGCGGGTGGGGTAGTCGTACTGATTTCCGCGATTCTGGTGCTGCTGCTGGGTATCTTCCCGCAACCGCTGATTTCGCTGGTACAGATGGCGCAACCGCTGCTTTAAGAAAACATTAAGTCATGACGAAGCCGCTCACATGAGCGGCTTTTTTAATCGTATTGATTGTTTTATGTGATATGAATCACATTTATATGTACGTTCAATAAATTATTACATTGGTTTTGTGATCTCTCCCATTTCATTATTCCTGCCAATGCGTACACTGCGCGCTTGTTCAGATTAGTACAGGTTCACACCATGAATGTTTTAGTGATGATCGCCATTACCACCGGTATCCTCTCCGGCATCTGGGGCTGGGTTGCGATTAGCTTTGGCCTGATAAGCTGGGCGGG
Source organism: Rahnella sp. CJA17(1/100) (assembly GCF_963881615.1). Taxonomy (NCBI): domain Bacteria; kingdom Pseudomonadati; phylum Pseudomonadota; class Gammaproteobacteria; order Enterobacterales; family Yersiniaceae; genus Rahnella; species Rahnella sp. CJA17(1/100). The sequence goes on from NZ_CAWOJA010000022.1 coordinate 413,046, forward strand.
TTTTCTTGGATGCACGGCATATTTTGCGTGTCCGCAGGGCGGATTACGCGGATTGCTGATCAGCACGCTGACCTGTCTCAGCGGTGTATTCTGGGCTGTCGTGATCATCGCGGGAAGCGCAATGCGTCCGGAATGGAGCATTCTTGGTTATCTGCTGACCGGCATCGTCGCATTCCTGATGTGTATTCAGGCGCGTCAGCAGTGGCTGGCCTTTGTACCGGGTACCTTTATTGGTGCCTGCGCGACTTTCGCCGCACAAGGTGACTGGCGTCAGGTGGTGGTATCTTTGATGGTCGGGCTGGTATTCGGTTATGCAATGAAAAACAGCGGATTATGGCTGGCAAAACAGCGTGAAAAGCAGCAAAGCGACGCCAGGAAAGGGGCGGTTTTCACTGAAACGAAAGGGTCAGAAGGTTCTTAATTCCTCGGTTTTTCTGCAGTTTAGGGCGGATCCTTCAGGCAATTACTCCTGATATACGCTAGGGTTAAAAGCAGTCTATGCTTTTACACGAACACATCATAAGGAGATAACCATGGCTGACCAATTTGAGACACAGCAAAATTCGCTGGACGACGATTTACGCATGCTGACTGAAACGCTGGAAGAAGTACTGAAGTCCTCTGGTGACAAAGCGGATGAGAAGTACATTCAGGTCAAAGCACGCGCAGAAAATGCGCTGAAAGACATCAAATCACGTATTGACCCGGCTGCACGCTCTTACTGCAAGAAAGCCCGTCTGGTAGCGGAAAGAACTGACGACTATGTGCATGAAAACCCATGGCATGGTGTGGGTGTCGGTGCTGCCGTAGGTCTGGTTGTCGGCCTGCTTCTGCGTCGCTAATCTGACTGAACAGGGGCAGCGTGTGCTGCTCCTGTTTTGTTTCTCCCGGTTTGCTTACTCCTTTCTCCCTGCCTATACTCCTTCTTAGCTAATGGCACTCACTTCAGCTTGATCTGTCGCATATTTTCATTTTTCGTATCGCCGCATAATTCATCCGTAATTGATCCAACCCGTTTTTTGATCCAGAAGGGTATTTCTGCCCGTCACTAAACATCCGGTATGGCCTGAGGTAGCGGTGAAACAAATATCAGCAATCATTGAGCAGCTTGATACGACGCTGGCAGGCGAATGGCCTGATGCGGCGGGGATCCGGCAGTTCAGTTATTCCCTGCAAAAACAGCCTGACACCGGCCTGCTGGAATGGTTGTCTGCGCAACCCTGCTACCCGAAATTCTACTGGCAACATCGTGATGGCAATGAAGAAGCCGCTGTTTGTGGTGATGCCTACTCATTTTGCGATACCGCCCGGGCACAGGCGTTCATCCGCGAGCACCAGGATGAACCCGATTTGCATATCTGGGGGTTGAATGCGTTTAACGGGGCTGACGGGGCTGCAATAGCTGCCAACGCACTGTTTCTTCCGCGCATCGAACTTTGCCGTCAGGGAAACAGTTACTGGCTGCGGTGTACCGTTTTCAGCCCACATTCTTTACGCGATGAGGCACGCCGCACCCGCTTATTTTTACGTTCACTGGTCGTCAGCCGCGCCTTACCGTCGATCGCTTCCCGTGTATTGCAACATCATCATTTACCGGACGAGCCTCAGTGGAAACAGTTGATAGACCGCGCGCTGTCGGGTATTGAGCAGCATCAGTTCGACAAAGTGGTGCTGGCGCGAAAAACCACCTTAACGCTCAGCCAGCCGCTGAATGCCTGCGCATTTCTTGCCGCCAGCCGCGACGTTAATCATCACTGTTACCATTTCATGCTGGCTTTTACCCCGCAACAGGCGTTTCTGGGCTCCAGCCCGGAACGTTTATTCCTGCGTGATCACACCGAACTCTATACCGAAGCGCTGGCGGGAACCGTGGCCAATCATCCCGATGACCGGGAAGCGCGGGCGCTGGGGGACTGGCTGCTCAGCGATGGCAAAAACCAACGCGAAAATTTACTGGTCGTCGACGATATCTGCCAGCGCTTACAGGGCGGGGCGCATTCGCTGGATGTGACGCCAGCGGAGATTTTACGTCTGCGCAAGGTGCAGCATTTACGCCGCAATATTCACGGTGAGCTGACCGACCCCGATGACGCTGCTTGTCTGCAACGTCTGCAACCGACCGCGGCAGTGGCCGGATTACCCCGTCAGGCCGCGCGTGAATTTATCGCCGAATTTGAGCCTTTTGACCGCGAGTGGTATGCCGGTTCCGCCGGGTATCTCAGCGCTGAACAAAGTGAATTTACCGTCGCGTTACGTTCGGCGACGGTGAAAGGACATCATCTTGAACTCTACGCAGGCGCGGGGATTGTCGCCGGTTCTGACGCTGCACAGGAATGGCAGGAAATCGAAAACAAAGCCGCTGGTTTACGCACTTTGTTGGAAGAGCATTACACGCCTGCCGTTCAGGCCGGATAACCCCTTGCCGGAGTGAATTGAACATGTCTGTTGCCGTCTTTAACCGCCGCTGGGCGACGCTTATCCTCGAAGCGTTAACCCGACATCAGGTGCAGCATGTGTGCATCGCGCCCGGTTCCCGCTCTACACCGCTGACCCTTGCCGCCGCCGCGCATCCGCACCTTATCTGCCACACCCATTTTGATGAACGCGGCCTTGGCCATCTGGCTCTCGGGCTGGCAAAAGCCAGCTGGCAGCGGGTGGCGATCATCGTCACCTCCGGCACGGCGGTGGCAAATTTATATCCGGCGCTGATCGAAGCCGGGCTGACCGGCGAAAAGCTGGTGTTGCTCACGGCTGATCGTCCGCCGGAACTCATCGATTGCGGTGCGAATCAGGCTATCCGCCAGACCGGCATGTTTGCCAGTCACCCCGTCGGGACGCTGGATTTACCGCGTCCGACGCCTGAAATCAGTGCGCGCTGGCTGGTTTCTGCGCTGGATAATACGCTGGCGCAGCAGACGCACGGTGCCGTGCACATTAACTGTCCGTTCGCCGAACCGTTGTATGGCGAGGACAACGGCGAGCATCAGGACTGGTTGCTGGCGCTGGGCGACTGGTGGCAGGGGCATCAGCCGTGGCTGAGTTATTCTCAGGTTTTGCCTGCAATCGCGCAGCCGGACTGGTTTTCCTGGCGGCAAAAGCGCGGCGTCATTATCGCTGGCCGTCTTTCTGCCTGCGAAAGTGAACAGGTGGCACAGTGGGCGGCGCAACTGGGCTGGCCGTTGATCAGTGATGTGCAGGCATCAACCGGCAATCCGCTTCCCTGCGCAGATTTGTGGCTGGCATCGCCGCAGGCGCAGGCGATACTGGCGCACGTCCAGTTGGTTATCCAGTTCGGTGGCGGTCTGACCGGTAAGCGCCTGCTGCAATGGCAGGCGACCTGTCAACCCGATGAATACTGGCTGGTTGACCCGCTGTCAGGCCGTCAGGATCCGGCGCAGCATCGCGGTCGTCGTCTACAGGCCCGCGTCAGTGAATGGTTACAGGCTCACCCGGCACAGCCTCAGCCTGACTGGGCAGAAGCCCTTGAGCATTGCTCGCAGCGGGCGTTACATGCGGTTGAAATCCGTCTCGACGGTGTATTTGGCGAGGCCGCCGCAGCGTGGCAGCTTCCGGCTTTATTACCTGAGCACGGCCAGTTATTTCTCGGCAACAGTCTGATTGTTCGTCTGGTGGATGCCTTTGCCCAACTCCCCGCCGGTTATCCTGTTTTCGCCAATCGCGGGGCAAGCGGTATTGACGGGCTGCTGTCCACCGCCGCAGGTGTGCAGCGTGCGACCTGCAAACCGACGCTGGTGCTGCTGGGTGATATCTCTGCACTTTATGATTTAAACGCGCTGGCGCTGATGCGTCAGTGTTCCGCGCCGACGGTGATTATTGTGGTGAATAACAATGGTGGACAAATTTTCTCGTTGTTGCCAACGCCCGAAGCCGAGCGGCAGCGTTTTTACTGCATGCCGCAGAACGTCAGCTTCAGCCATGCGGCAGCGATGTTTGGTCTGGATTATGCCTGTCCGGCATCGTTGTCTGAGCTTCATCATGCCGTCAGACAATGCTGGCAGCATGGCGGCGTGAAACTGATCGAGTTGAAAGTCAGTGAGACAGAAGGGGCAGAATGCCTGCGTTCGCTGGTGAAGGAGATGAGCGCATCATGACGCTGGCCTGTCACACACTCAACCCAGAGGTTAAAGACCGTCCGTGGCTGGTGTTTCTCCACGGCCTGCTGGGCAGTGCAGATGACTGGCAACCCTTACTTCCTGCGCTTGAAGGCTGGCCTTGTCTGTTTGTGGATTTACCGGGACATGGTCGTTCCGCGTCGCTGACCGCTACCGGATTTGCGGATGTCAGCCAGCTGTTAACCGATACCCTGCACGAAAATAACGTCACTGCGTACTGGCTGATCGGCTACTCGCTGGGGGGGCGCATCAGTCTGTATCACGCCTGTCAGGGTGATTGCAGCGGATTGCAGGGGCTGCTGGTGGAAGGCGCACATCCGGGGCTGACCTGTCAGGCTGAACGCGCACAACGCCGCCATCATGATCAGCAATGGGCGGCTCGCTTTTTGCAAGTACCGTGGAAACAGGCGCTGGAAAGCTGGTATCGCCAGCCGGTGTTTTCCAGCCTGACTGATGCGCAACGCCAGCAAATGATCGTGCTGCGTGAGAACAACAACCCGCACACTGTCTCTGCCATGCTGGCGGCCATGTCGCTTTCGGTACAGCCTGATTTACGCGCACAATTGCTGCGGCTTTCCCTGCCGGTTGTGTGGTTGTGTGGCAGTCAGGACGCCAAATTTATTCATCTTGCGCAGCAATCCGGTTTCGGGCTACGCACTGTCGCTAATGCCGGGCATAACGCCCACCGTGATAACCCGGCGGAGTTTGCCCGTCAGGCGCTGGCATTTATTACTTCACCTGTCTTAAAGGAAGTTGAACATGATTTATCCTGATGAAAAAGAACTGTACGCGCCAGTCGAATGGCGTGATTGTACCGGCGAGTTTGAAGATATTCGTTACCACAAATCTACCGACGGCATCGCTAAAATCACCATCAACCGTCCGCAGGTTCGCAATGCGTTTCGTCCGCTGACCGTCAAAGAAATGATCCGCGCACTCGACGATGCCCGTAACGACGAAGGCATCGGCGTGATCGTGCTGACCGGTGAAGGCGAAAAAGCCTTCTGTGCGGGCGGCGATCAGAAAGTGCGTGGCGATTACGGTGGTTATCAGGATGACAGCGGTGTGCATCATCTCAACGTGCTGGATTTCCAGCGCCAGATCCGTACCTGTCCGAAACCAGTCGTGGCGATGGTTGCCGGTTATTCCATTGGCGGCGGTCATGTTCTGCATATGATGTGTGACCTGACCATTGCGGCAGATAACGCCATCTTCGGGCAGACCGGCCCGAAAGTTGGTTCTTTCGACGGCGGCTGGGGCGCATCCTATATGGCGCGTATCGTCGGTCAGAAAAAGGCCCGTGAAATCTGGTTCCTGTGCCGTCAGTACGATGCCAAAGCGGCGCTGGATATGGGGCTGGTCAACACCGTAGTTCCTCTGGCTGATCTGGAAAAAGAAACCGTGCGCTGGTGTCGTGAAATGCTGGAAAACAGTCCGATGGCACTGCGTTGCCTGAAAGCCGCACTGAACGCCGATTGCGACGGTCAGGCAGGGCTTCAGGAACTGGCGGGGAACGCCACAATGTTGTTCTACATGACCGATGAAGGTCAGGAAGGTCGCAACGCGTTTAATGAAAAACGCCAGCCGGACTTCAGCAAATTTAAGCGTAATCCATAATGCGTCGCGCCACGGTGTACCGGTACAGCGTGCCGATGGAGGCTGGGGTGGTGCTGCGCAATCAGCGCCTGAAAACCCGCGACGGTTTTTTGGTGTCACTGTGGCAGGACGAAGCAACGGGTTGGGGCGAGGTTGCGCCGCTGCCCGGTTTTAGTGTGGAAGATGTGTCTCAGGCGCAGGATGCCGTTCAGCATGGCCTGAGCCAGTGGGTGCAGGGGGCCTCGCTGGCTGCCGTTGCCTCTGCGTTCAGTGCTCTACCTTCGGTGGCTTTCGGGCTGAGTTGTGCGGACGCCGAATTACGCGGCGAATTGCCCGAAGTGCTGAGCACGCGCTGTGCACCGTTGTGTCATGGCGATCCGAATGAACTTTATGCGCGTCTGGGTGCGCTGCCGGGCGATTTTCGCGGCAGGAAAGTGGCTAAGGTGAAAGTGGGATTGTACGAATCCGTCGGCGATGGTCTGAATGTCAGTATGTTGCTGGAAGCCTTGCCGGAACTGCATTTGCGCCTTGATGCCAACCGCAGCTGGACGCCGGTCAAAGCCGAAGGGTTTGCCCGTCATGTGGCGCCCGAACTGCGTTCACGCATCGCGTTTATCGAAGAACCGTGCCTGACCCGCGAGCAGTCCCGCGATTTCGCCCGTCTGACCGGTATTGCGATCGCCTGGGATGAAAGCGTGCGCGAAACCGGTTTTACCGTGAAGGCCGAACCCGGGCTGGCGGCGATCATCATCAAACCCACGCTGACCGGCAGTCTGATGCGTTGCCGTCAGCTGATCGCGCAGGCACATGCCGCAGGGCTGGAAGCTGTGATCAGTTCCTCCATCGAGTCGAGTCTCGGGCTGACACAACTGGCGCGCATTGCCCAATGGCTGACGCCGGACGCCATTCCGGGGCTGGATACGCTGGATCTCATGCGGACGCAGCTGATCCGTCGCTGGCCGGGCTCTGAATTACCGCTAACGGATGTGTCTGATCTGGAGATTGTGTGGCAGAGCAAATGATCAACGACTGGCCATGGCGCGAAAGGGCAAACCTTTCACCTTTTGCCGTAGCGCTGAAAGCGGGAGATATCACCTGGTGCTGGCGTGATTTACAGCACCGCATCGACACGCTGGCAGCCGGTTTTATTGCGCAGGGTGTGGGCGAGGGCGCGGGTGTGGTTTTGCGCAGTAAAAACACCCTTGATGCCGTACTCAGCTATCTGGCGTTATTACAAACCGGCGCGCGCCTGTTACCGCTTAATCCGCAACTGCCTTGGGCATTATGTGATGAACTGCTTTCGCAACTCGATATCGCTTTTGTACTGGATCTGGCGGAGCCGGAACTGCCGCTGAATATTCCCGCACTGACCATGCAGAATGCCTGTTGGCTCAGTTCTGCCGGATGGCAACCGCAGCGTATTGCCACACTGACGCTGACATCGGGTTCCAGCGGTTTACCGAAAGCCGCAGCACATACGGTTGCCGCCCATCTTGCAAGTGCTGCGGGTGTGTTGAACCTGATCCCTTTCACCCGTAATGATAGCTGGTTACTTTCTCTGCCACTGTTTCATGTTTCCGGGCAAGGCATCGTCTGGCGCTGGCTGCTGGCTGGCGCTACGCTGATGCTGTCCGAAGACCAACCGCTCGATGCAGCGCTGGCAGAATGCAGCCACGCTTCGCTGGTACCGACGCAACTCTGGCGTCTGCTGCAAGGCACGCCGGTGCCTGAAAAGCTGACAGACGTTTTGCTTGGTGGGGCGCAAATTCCTCTGGCGCTGACTGAACAGGCAGAAAGAGCAGGAATACGCTGCTGGTGCGGATATGGGCTGACGGAAACTGCGTCCACAGTGACGGCGAAACGAGCCGATGGCAGCGCCGGTGTCGGTCAGGTATTGGCGGGGAAGGAAGTCAAAATCGTTGATCAGGAGATCCTGATCCGTACCGCCAGTATGGCCAGTGGTTACTGGAAAAACGGTCAGCTATCACCGGTGACTGATGCGCAAGGGTGGTTGCATACCCGCGACCGTGGCACGTGGATTGACGATGAACTGCAGGTGGCCGGGCGGATGGATAATTTGTTTTTCAGCGGCGGAGAAGGGATCCAACCTGAAGATATCGAGAACGTGCTGGTCAGCCACCCGCAGGTTTCGCAGGCATTTGTGGTTCCGGTGGAAGATGAGCAATTTGGTCAGCGACCGGTCGCCGTGCTCGAAGCACAAGCCGGGCTGGTGTATGAAGAACTCAATCGCTGGCTGAGCGATAAGATCCCGCGTTTCCAGTTGCCGGTGGCCTATCATCCGCTGCCCGGGGCTTTGTCGCAGGGGGGGATTAAAATCTCGCGGGCGAGCGTCCGGCAATGGGTAGAAATGCTTTCGTAAAACAATAGCCCGGAATAAACAATAAAGGCCGCATAATGCGGCCTTTATGATTTCTGATGGTAAAAAGTCAGTCTTTCAGTGCTTTCTCAACCCCTGCGCCATAAGCCGGATCGACTTTATAGAACAGTGCCAGTTGGCGTGCCTGCGTTTCCGGCGAAGCATGTTTCAGCTCACCGGCAATGCGTGCAAACATACGCTGATGCTCAGCCTCGGACAGCAGGTTGAATAGCAATCGTGGCTGAGTGAAGTAATCATCATCTTCCCGGTGATTCCAGTGGTCTGCCGCGCCTTCAATACTCAGTGGCGGTTCGCTGAAATCGGGCTGTTGCTGGAACAAGCCCGCGCTGTTGGGTTCGTAAGTCACACCGTTGCCGCTGTTACCGTCCACACGCATTGCGCCGTCACGGTGATAATTATGGAACGGGCATTTTGGCGCGTTGACCGGGATCTGATGATGATTTACGCCCAGACGGTAACGGTGCGCATCGCCGTAAGAGAACAGACGCCCCTGCAGCATACGGTCAGGTGAGAAACCGATGCCAGGTACTACATTGGCCGGGCTCATGGCGACTTGTTCTACTTCGGCAAAGTAGTTTTCCGGATTGCGGTTCAGTTCGAATTCACCCACTTCAATCAGCGGATAATCGCTGTGCAGCCAGACTTTGGTCAGGTCAAACGGGTTGTACGGCAGTTTTGCCGCGTCCGCTTCCGGCATGATTTGCACAAACAGTTTCCAGCGCGGGAAATCGCCGCGTTCAATCGCTTCATACAAATCACGCTGCGAACTCTCGCGGTCGGTGCCCACCAGTTTTTCGGCTTCATCGTCCATCAGGTTTTCAATACCCTGCTGGCAGCGGAAGTGGAATTTCACCCAGAAGCGTTCATTTTCAGTATTGATAAAGCTGAAGGTATGGCTGCCGAAACCGTGGATATGACGGTAAGACGTTGGCAGACCACGGTCGCTGACATCAATGGTCAGCTGATGCAGGGCTTCCGGAAGATGAGAGAAGAAGTCCCATTTGTATGCCGGATTACGCAGGTTAGTGCGCGGGTCACGTTTGACGACGTGGTTCAGATCCGGGAATTTCAGCGGGTCACGCAGATAAAACACCGGCGTATTATTGCCGACTAAATCCCAGTTTCCTTCTTCGGTGTAGAATTTCATCGAGAAACCGCGAATATCACGTTCGGCATCCGCTGCACCGCGTTCACCGGCAACCGTCGAGAAACGGATAAACATGTCAGTTTGTTTGCCGATTGCGGAGAAGATCTTCGCGCGGGTGAAAGCGGTAATATCGTGCGTCACGGTGAAAGTACCATAAGCGCCGGAGCCTTTAGCGTGCATACGACGCTCCGGGATCACTTCGCGGTCGAAATGCGCTAATTTCTCAAGAAACCAGACATCCTGCAAAAGCAACGGACCACGGCGGCCAGCGGTAATCACGTTGTTATTATCGACGACTGGCGCGCCAGCGGCGGTGGTTAAACCTTTCTTGGTCATAAAAATTCCTTCTGGTAATTGCGTGTGTATGTAAGTAAAAACGTTGGGGTGGTTCCTTTAATCTTACTTAAGTCAAATTAACTCTACCGATTAGAAATAAACCCTATATTGATCAGAGGCAAATAGGTGGGAGTTATCATTTCGATGGGAAACGTTCATTTCATCAATGAAAACGATGTTTCTTACAATTTTCACAACCCCGGTGAATGCATTCACGTTCCAAAAAGTTGTTACGACTGAGTGAATTGCTTTAGACTTCCCGTGGAAGATTTATTGTCGTTTGACTGTTATTTAGGATAAATAATGAAAAAGTTACTTGTCGCTGGTGCCGCTGCCAGTCTGATGTTTGTCGCGGCATCTGCCAGCGCAATCAGTGTCAATGGTGAAGTCGGTGAGCATTACACGCATCTGGGTGTGGGCTTCGGCACCACATCTCCGGGTCTGGCATTGAGCGGTGATTACACCCATAACGATGACGACGGTGATGTGGCAGGCTTGGGTTTGGGATACAACATTCCGTTGGGTCCGTTCATCGCGACCGTCGGCGGTAAGGGCCTGTACACCAATCCTAAAGACGGTGACGAAGGGTACGCGGCGGCTGTCGGCGGTGGTCTGCAACTGCCAATCGCGAAAATGTTCACCCTGTACGGCGACTATTATTATTCCCCGGATTCCCTGTCCAGCGGCATTGCTAACTATGAAGAAGCGAACGCAGGTATTCGTCTGACGGCCATCCCGCTGGTTACCGTGAGCGTGGGTTACCGTTACATGGCGATGGATGGCAAAGATGGCAACCGCGATAACGTGGTGGCAGACGGTGCGTATTTAGGTGGCGCTGTTAATTTCTGATTTTGTCTGAAGCAAAATCTGAAGGCTCGCATTCGTGCGGGCCTTTTTGTTTTCTGCCGAACGGAGATTGTTTTTCTGTCCCAGCCTTTCTACAGTGGAGTAACAAAAAAGACAGAAGGAGAACGGGATGCTTAGGGTTGAGATGCTGAGTACGGGTGATGAAGTGCTGCACGGCCAGATTGTGGATACCAATTCGGCATGGCTGGCGAATTATCTGTTTGAGCAAGGTTTACCGATGACCAGTCGTGAAACCGTGGGCGACAGTCTGGACGCGCTGGTGGCTGTTCTCAAAGAACGCAGCCACATCGCAGATGTGCTTATCGTGAACGGCGGCCTGGGGCCAACGACCGATGATTTAAGTGCGCTGGCGGCGGCTAAAGCCTGTGATGTGGAACTGGTGGAAGATGCTGGCTGGATTGAAACCATGCAGGCGTTCTTCAATGAACGTGGCCGTCCGATGGCCGAATCCAACCGCAAACAGGCACAAATCCCGGCCAATGCCGAGCTGCTGGATAATCCGGTGGGCACCGCCTGCGGCTTCAGCGTGAAGCTCAACCGCTGTCAGATTTTCTTCACGCCCGGTGTACCGTCCGAATTTAAAGTGATGGTGGAACAACAAATCGTTCCACGTCTGCACAAACAATTTCCGGCGCTGGAAGCCCCGTTATGTTTACGTCTGACCACGTTCGGACGTGGCGAAAGTGACCTTGCCACTGAGTTGGATCAACTCAAACTGCCGGAAGGCGTGGTGATGGGTTACCGTTCGTCATCGCCGATTATCGAGCTGAAAGTCACCGGTCCGCGCTCTCAGGAAGCTGCAATGCACAAAGCGTTTGAACGCGTGCGTGAAGTCGCAGGGGAGAGCACGATTTTTGAAGGGCTGGGTAGCCTGCCGGATCGTCTGGCAGAACGCCTGCTGGCGCAGGATTTACGTCTGGCGGTCAGTGAAAGTTTCACCGGCGGCCTGCTGAACTGGCGTCTGCAAAGCGCCGGCGTTCCGCTGGTCAACGGCGAGTTATTGCCGCAAGGCGACGAACCCTCACCTGAAAAATCCCTCGAAGGCTTACTGGCGCGTGCGCAGACGTTGGCCGAAACCACCGGCGCACAACTGGCGCTGGCTGTGGGTGCGCTGTCAGGTGCAGAATTAAGTCTGGCACTGCATACCCCAACCGGCACCAGCGGCCTGACAATCCGCTATACCGCCACGCGTCACGGACTGGCATTACGTCAGGAGACCATGGCGATGGTGGCGATGGATATGCTGCGGCGCTATCTGAATGGCTGGGAGCCGGTGGCGGATTATCCGTGGTTGGATCGGGTTGAGAAGGTTTAGCTTTAGCTCCCTCCCCTGCGAAGGGGAGGGCTGGGGTGGGGTATTAAAGCGAAATCAAAGAGTTGAGGTTGGCTTTGATGAGATGTTAGCCCTTAAAACCCCCTCCCGTCCTCCCCCTTCGCAGGGGGAGGAGTAAAGTCTAAAACGCGATCTCAATATCCCCAACCGGCATGCAACAACACGGCAAAATCTCGCCGTCTGAGATAAAGGCCAGGGGTTTCTCGCTGTAGGCGACCTCACCGTTAATCAACCGCATCCGGCACGATCCGCAATAACCTTCGCGACACTGGTATTCCACTTCAACCTGATGATGTTCAAACACCTCCAGCAAATTCCGGTGCTCTGACTTACACGCCAGTTGCTGTCCGTTTGCTGAAAGTGTGATGGTTCTGTCGGCCATTTAAAGCTCGAAATCACTCAGGTCATCGGCGTGAACTTCAGAATCAATCTGACCTACCAGATAGGAGCTGACTTCCACTTCCTGTGGCGCAACCTGCACGTTATCAGACACCAGCCAGGCGTTGATCCACGGGATCGGGTTCGAGCGGGTTTTGAACGGAGCGTCCAGCCCGACAGCCTGCATACGGATATTGGTGATGTATTCGACGTACTGACACAGAATGTCTTTGTTCAGGCCGATCATCGAACCGTCTTTGAACAGGTATTCTGCCCAGTCCTTTTCCTGCTGTGCCGCGAGCACGAACAGGTCATGGCACTCCTGCTGACATTCCAGCGCGATTTCTGCCATTTCAGGGTCGTCCTGACCTGAACGCAGCAGGTTCAGCGCGTGCTGAGTGCCGGTCAGATGCAGCGCTTCATCACGGGCGATCATCTTGATGATTTTCGCGTTGCCTTCCATCAGTTCACGTTCAGCGAAGGCAAATGAACAGGCAAAACTGACGTAGAAACGTACGGCTTCCAGCGCGTTGACGCTCATCAGACAGATGTAGAGTTTTTTCTTCAGCTCGCGCAGGTTAACTACAACGGTTTTGCCGTTGACCTGATGCGTGCCCTCGCCCAGCAGATGGTAGTAGCTGGTCATCTCGATCAGCGTGTCGTAGTAACCGGAGATGTCTTTCGCGCGCTTGAGGATTTCTTCATTGGTCACGATATCGTCAAACACAATCGCCGGATCATTCACGATGTTACGGATAATATGCGTGTAAGAGCGCGAGTGAATAGTTTCCGAAAACGCCCAGGTTTCGACCCAGGTTTCCAGCTCAGGAATAGAAATCAGCGGTAACAGCGCGACGTTCGGGCTGCGGCCCTGAATGGAATCCAGCAGCGTCTGGTATTTCAGGTTGCTCAGGAAAATGTGTTTCTCGTGATCCGGCAACGCCTGAAAATCGATACGGTCGCGGGAAACATCAATCTCTTCCGGACGCCAGAAGAAGGACAGTTGCTTTTCGATCAGTTTTTCAAAAATTTCATGCTTCTGCTGGTCGAAACGGGCAACGTTAACCGACTGACCAAAGAACATTGGCTCAAGAAGCTGATCGTTTTTATTCTGGGAAAAAGTACTGTAGGCCATAACTTCCTCGAAATTCTCGGCAAAAACCCCCTGACGGGGGTTTTGAATAATATTCTTAGTTAAAACAAAAGATTAGATTTTGCAGGCGCCGCTTTCACAGTCATCAGCCACATCGGCTTTCATGTCTTCCTGTACATCATCAGCACCGTCACGGGTGTTCTGATAGTACAGCGTTTTCACGCCAAATTTGTAGGCGGTCAGCAAGTCTTTCAACAACTGTTTCATTGGCACTTTGCTGTTCGGGAAGCGCGACGGGTCGTAGTTGGTGTTTGACGAAATCGCCTGGTCGATGAATTTCTGCATTACGCCAACCAGTTGCAGGTAGCCGTCGTTGTTCGGCATATCCCACAGCAGTTCGTACTGATCTTTCAGACGTTCGTACTCCGGCACAACCTGACGCAGAATCCCGTCTTTCGACGCTTTGATACTGATGTGGCCGCGAGGTGGCTCGATGCCGTTGGTGGCGTTGGAGATCTGCGAAGAGGTCTCGGACGGCATCAGCGCGGACAGCGTAGAGTTACGCAGGCCGTATGTTTTGATATTTTCACGCAGCGTATCCCAGTCCAGATGCAGCGGTTCGTTGCAGATAGCATCCAGATCTTTCTTGTAGGTATCCACCGGCATGATGCCTTGTGAATAGGTGGTTTCGTTGAACCACTGGCACGCGCCTTGTTCTTTCGCCAGTTCGTTGGAGGCTTTCAGCAGGTAATACTGAATGGCTTCGAACGTTTTGTGCGTAAGATTGTTTGCGCTGCCGTCGGAATAACGCACACCGTTTTTCGCCAGATAATACGCGTAGTTAATCACGCCGATACCCAGCGTACGTCGGCCCATCGCACCGCGTTTTGCGGCTTTGATCGGGTAATCCTGATAATCGAGCAGGGCGTCCAGAGCGCGAACTGCCAGAACAGCCAGTTCTTCCAGATCGTCGAGGCTTTCGATCGCACCGAGGTTGAAAGCAGACAGCGTACACAGCGCGATTTCGCCGTTTTCGTCATTAACGTCATCCAGCGGTTTGGTTGGTAGCGCAATTTCCAGACACAGGTTGGACTGGCGAACAGGCGCGATAGCCGGATCAAACGGGCTGTGGGTGTTGCAGTGGTCAACATGCTGAATGTAGATACGGCCTGTAGAGGCACGTTCCTGCATCATCAGGGAGAACAGTTCAACCGCTTTCACTTTCTGCTTACGGATGCTGGCATCCTGCTCGTACTTCTCGTACAGACGCTCGAACTCGTCCTGATCGGCAAAGAACGCATCGTACAGGCCAGGTACGTCAGACGGGCTGAACAGGGTAATGTCGCCGCCTTTCACCAGACGCTGATACATCAGTTTGTTGATCTGCACGCCGTAGTCCATATGACGGACGCGGTTGCCTTCAACACCACGGTTGTTTTTCAGTACCAGCAGGCTTTCGACTTCCAGATGCCACATCGGGTAGAAGAGTGTCGCTGCGCCGCCACGAACACCGCCCTGAGAACAGGATTTCACCGCAGTCTGGAAATGCTTGTAGAACGGGATACAACCGGTGTGGAACGCTTCGCCGCCACGGATCGGGCTGCCCAGCGCACGAATGCGACCGGCGTTGATGCCGATACCGGCGCGTTGTGAAACGTATTTCACGATGGCGCTGGAGGTCGCGTTAATGGAATCCAGACTGTCGCCACATTCGATCAGCACGCATGAGCTGAACTGACGGGTCGGAGTGCGCACGCCGGACATAATTGGCGTAGGCAGGGAAATTTTGAAGGTTGAAATCGCGTCGTAGAAACGTTTGATGTAATCCAGACGCGTTTCGCGCGGGTAGCCGGAGAACAGGCAGGCCGCGACCAGAATGTAGAGGAACTGAGCGCTTTCGTAGATATCGCCGGTCACACGGTTCTGTGCCAGATATTTCCCTTCCAGTTGCTTAACCGCAGCGTAAGAGAAATTCATGTCGCGCCAGTGGTCAATAAAACTGTCCATCTGCTCGAACTCTTCAGCCGTGTAGTCTTCCAGCAGATGTTTGTCGTATTTACCCATTTCAACCATGCGGGTCACCTGGTCGATCAGTTTTGGTGGTTCAAACTGGCCGTAGGCTTTTTTACGCAGGTGGAAGATCGCCAGACGCGCGGCCAGATATTGGTAATCCGGTGCATCTTTAGAGATCAGATCAGCCGCCGCTTTGATGATGGTTTCGTGAATATCAGCGGTTTTGATGCCGTCATAGAACTGGATGTGTGAACGGAGTTCTACTTGAGAAACTGATACGTTTTGAAGACCTTCCGCTGCCCAGTCAATGACACGGTGGATTTTATCAAGGTTGATGCGTTCTGTGCGGCCATCACGTTTAGTAACAAGCAGACTTTGGTTCATTGGGTGCGATACCTTAAAGGTTTATAAAGGGTCTGACCTGACCGCGTAAAACATGCGCGGCAGCACAAGAGGTTCCTAGTGTGCTGGTCAGGATATAAACACAATATATTGTGGGTTTGTTATTTTCTGATGACAAGATAGTGATTGAATGTCCCTTTTGCAAGTGAACAAAACGGGCAGATTTGTGGATAAGTTGGGGAGAAATTTTGACGTCAAGCCTGAGAAGTCCGTCATTGCTGGCGCGACAAACCTGTCAATATCTCAGATACGATTTTCTTATATTTTTATGAAAGGTGATCAACTGCCGGTTTATTAAACGTTAGAAAAAAACGCTATATTGATCTGGATAACTATTCTAAAAAATCATGTTGCGGTGTTCACGCCAACCAACGTCCTAAAAACTAAGGTTTTAACCCCGGCATACCCCGTCTCTTAACGTAAATTCTACTGGATTAGCGGAAAAAATGACTTGCAACCGATGACGATTTGGCGTCGCCGTACAGCCGTTAAGCCGCTTCGGGGCAACCTTGCTAGCAGGTTTTTGTTCACTTTCTGAAAAGTGCGTTTTTGAGAAAAATGAGCCTTATTATAAATACATATGATGAATAAATGATGTTGTTTATATATTCTAAATTTATCATTAAGTGGTCTCCCGGCACTGTGCATATTACTTTCGCTCCTCTTTCATCAGGTGCGGGATTAGAATTTCAATGGTCTTCAATAAAATCACGGCGTGTTTGTTTTTGGCATTTAATTTATTGCCTTTTTCAGCGATGGTTTACGCAGAAACTCTCCCGGCCTGTTCAGGGTTGCAAATTACTGAAAGTTGCAACGCCACGGCCACCACGCTTGAAAATAAAACCCTCAATACCTATACCGTGGCTGATGGCGCTGAGATGCAGTTCTCCGGCCTGAACGGTTCAGGCTCCTCGGGCGGTGCTTTCCACCTGGGAAACAGCACCACACTGGAGATTATTCCTGAGAGCACCACCGGTTACAGCGTATTTACCGGAAACAGCAGTTCGGGAAACGGTGGCGCGATCTTTGCGAAAGAAAACTCGACGGTATACTTAGAAAATACCCTGTTCATTGATAACGTCGCCCATGATTACGGCGGCGCAATATATATGAATGGCACCAATGATGAAGGTGATACTGATCTTGCCATTACTAATGCCGTGTTTTCAGGGAATATTTCCAGTGAGGGGAAAGGCGGCGCTATTTATTCTCTTAATAATAAAGTCCAGCTGACAAATGTTTTATTTGAGGATAATCAGGCAAAAACCAACAAAAGTGCCAGTTCAGGTAATGGTAGCGGTGGTGCGATTGATGCCACGGACAATACGTCTGACTCCCACGGCAGCATGTTTATCACTAACAGTGAATTCACCGGCAATCAGGCCGAAGGACAGGGAGGCGCAATCTACACCAGCAGTGCGTCTACGCCATTCCTGATCAACATCAATATTGATGAAAACTATCAAGAAAATGATGGTGTTGCCTATTACCACGATAACGTCGCTGGCAATTATGGCGATGCACCCGATGCCGCTGGCGGCGGGTTCATGTATCTCGGCCACAGCGAAGCCGATTTTGATATTGCCGCAGATAAAACGCTGGTCATCGGTAATACCGCCAACGACGGCGCTTATGACTCGATCGCCGGTTATGGCGCGATTTTCAAACGCGGTGCTGGTGAACTGGTACTTAATGCTGATAACAGCGGTTTTACCGGCGTATTCGACATTTTAGAGGGCACGGTCACGCTGGGACGTGATGACACGCTGATCAATGTCGGCGACACCAACTGCCAGGCTGCGGCAGATACCTGTCACGGTATTGTGTTAGGTAACGATAATTATGTGAATGACACGGCAATACTGAATGTTGGCAGCACGCAGCAAACCTTTAAAAATGCCTTTATGGGGCATGAGAACAGCACATTGAATATTGATGCTGGCGGTAATGTCATTGTTAACAGCGGCTATATGGCGGGGACAACCACCGGAGCAGGCGACCTGACCGTGGCAGAAAATGGCAGTTTCACCCTGACCGGCGCGCAGTCTATGGGGCTGGATGGCGACATTGTGGTGGAACAAAACGCTGTACTCAGCGTTCAGGGCGATGCTGAAGATTTAGCGATATTGCAGGCCGATCCGCAGTCTGTTGTGCTCGACGGCGGTGTGCTGGATTTGTCGGACATGACCACTTTCAACGGTGAGGCGAATCAGACTAACGACGGCCTGACGATTACAGGGTCCGGCGGTACGGTAATCGGTAATGCTGATCTGGTGACGCTGGGGACGGGCAGCGACTATCACGTTGATGGCGGCGTGTATGCGGTGATTGATGCCGGTGCCGGACGCGTCACGCTGGCGGATAACAATACTTATCTGGGCACGACGCAGATCGCTTCCGGGACATTGCAGGTCACCGGTAACTCTCAGTTGGGCGATGAAGCCTATAACCGTCAGGTCATTTTTACCGATCCGGCACAGGCCAGTACGCTGGAGATTTCTGCGCCGGGCGATACCAGCGGGCAGGTTGATACCACTTCAGCACAAACCGGTAAGGCACGAGATATTGAAATGCGGGCCTCAGGGACGATGCAGGTGGACGACGGCGTGACCACGCAATGGGGCGGCTTAACCGCTGACAGTACCGGCGGGCAGGCAGACGTTGACAGCACGTTCACCAAAACCGGTAACGGTACGTTGATTCTGAAAGATTCGGGCAACAGCCATTCCGCTGTCCGGGTCGAACAGGGTACTTTGCAGGGAGGCGCGGAAAACATCATCGCAGACGCCTCTTCATTGTACGTCGGCGAAAATGCCACGTTTGCCACCGGCATGGATCAGCAGGTGCGCAGCATTGATGCGGATTCCACCGGTACACTGTTGATTTCCGACAACACTCAGCTGGTCCTGACAAATCAGGACACTTCCTCGGCGCTGGATGCCAGCTTGTTTACCGGCACGGGCGGCACGCTGGTGAATGCTACGTCCGGTATGGCGCTTAAAGGCACGCTGAACACGAACCTTTCCCTGGATGCATTGACCTATTTAGCCGGTGTGACGGTCAACGGCAGCCTTGATAACAGCGCAGGAACCGCCAGTCTGGAGAATGGCAAGGCCGGGGATACGCTGACGGTCAACGGTGATTACACCGGCGGCGGCACGCTGGTGCTGGAAACTGAAATGAATGGTGATACCTCGGCGACCGACCAGCTGATTCTTAACGGCAATACTTCCGGTGATACCGCGCTGGCGGTTGTGCCGGTCAGCGGCATCGGGCAGGCGACACAAACCGGCATCAAAGTTGTCGATTTTGTTGCCGACCCGCAAAGCTTCCAGAACGCGGCAGATTTCCATCTGGCCGGTGGTCAGCAATATATCAATATGGGTGCCTACGACTATTCTCTGGTGCAGGATAATCAGGACTGGTATCTGCGCTCGCAGGTGGTGACGCCGGAGCCTCAACCGGAACCTCAGCCCGATCCTGACGTCCAGCCGCAGCCTGATCCCGATGTTCAACCGCAGCCGCAACCTGTGCCAGCCTCTGGCGGGGAAGATTTTACACCGGTGCTGAACCCTAAAATGGGCGGCTATATGAGCAACCTGCGCATCGCCAATAATGCCTTCAGTATGACGGCGCAGGATCATGCCGGTGCCGGTCATGACAATATTAAGCTGCGGGTCGATTCATCGCGCGACAGCTCAACCTTTGCCAGCCAGATTGACAGTCACAATGACACGTCAGTGGTTCAGATCAGCAGCAATTTCCTGCGCAATAACGCAGGTGACGGGGAAATCCTGGCGGGTGTGGTGGGCGGTTACAGTAACAGCCACGGCGATAGCACCAGCGTACTGACCGGGCGCAAATCAGATAATGACAGTCAGGGATACGCCGTCGGACTGACCGCTTCCTGGTATCAGAACGCACAGGATCATCAGGGCGCGTATCTCGACAGCTGGATGCAATATGCCTGGTTTGATAACAGCGTCAGCGAAGACGGTACAGGTGATGATAATTATCACTCTTCCGGCCTTTCCGCCTCACTGGAAGGTGGTTACCGTTTTACCCTGATGCAGGGAAACCAGTGGAACTGGACGGTGCAACCCCAGGCGCAGGTGATTTATCAGGGGGTGAAGCAGAAAGATTTTACCGCGTCGAATCAGTCGAAAGTGGCACAACAGGGAGATAATAACGTTCAGACGCGCTTAGGCTTGCGCAGTGAATGGAATATTCATCCGTCGCCGACGCTGCATCTCAGACCTTTTGTAGAGGCGAATTACCGCCATAACAGCGCGGAAACTTCCCTGAATGTGGATGGCGTGAATTTCACCGATAACACCGCCAAAGACAGTGCGGAACTGAGTACCGGGATCAGTGGCAATTTGGGCGAAAATACCACGCTCTGGGGCAAGGTTGGACAGCAAGAAGGGTCAGATGATTTTTCGCAAACCGAAGCGTCAGTTGGGGTGAGTATTCGCTGGTAAGTCAGTCGGTTAGCCGTGAAATTAAAAGGGTGCAGCGCAGGCTGTACCCTTTTTTGCGGTCAGAATATTACAGCGCCTGGGTGTGGATCATGTAGTTCACATCAACATTTGGCCCGAGTTTGAAATGGTCGGTCAGCGGGTTGTAGTGCAGTCCCATAATGTGACGCTCAAACAGCGATGTGCGGTCAATCATGCCCAGCAGTTCAGACGGCTTGATGAATTTTTTGATGTCGTGCGTGCCTTTCGGCACCATTTTCAGCACATATTCAGCGCCGAAAATGGCCATCAGCCAGGCTTTATTGTTGCGGTTGATGGTGGAAAAGAACACATGGCCGCCAGGTTTCAC
The DNA here is from genome assembly GCF_963881615.1 of Rahnella sp. CJA17(1/100). Lineage (NCBI taxonomy): Bacteria > Pseudomonadati > Pseudomonadota > Gammaproteobacteria > Enterobacterales > Yersiniaceae > Rahnella > Rahnella sp. CJA17(1/100). Next base: position 433,569 of record NZ_CAWOJA010000022.1, read on the forward strand.
CAGACGCGCGCAGGCGGCAACGACAGAAGCCGGATCCGGTACGTGTTCCAGCATTTCCATGCAAGTCACCACGTCATATTGCTGCGGATGCGCGTCGGCGTGCGCTTCCACGGTTTCCTGCACGTACTCCACCTTCACGCCGCTTTCCAGCGCATGCAAACGTGCTACCTGCAAGGGTTCGCCGCCCATGTCCAGTCCGGTGACTGTCGCCCCCGCCACTGCCATGCTTTCACTCAAAATGCCGCCACCGCAGCCGACATCGAGAACATTTTTTCCAAACAGGCCATCGGCGCGTTCGAGAATGTAGTTCAGACGCAGCGGATTGATGCGATGCAGCGGTTTGAATTCGCCTTCCAGATCCCACCAGCGCGAGGCGACGGCTTCAAATTTGGCGATTTCTTCATGGTCGATGTTTTGCGGTGTTGCGGAGGGTGTGGTTGTCATGAGCGTGATGAACTCCTTATAACTTGATTAGCGGATTATACATATTCCATCTGCTTTGGCTCAGTTTTGTCGTTTTGGTTAATGTTTATACGAAATGAAGCCCTGCGTGCAAAGGTTTGAAACGCGTTGGATAATAGTCGGCAAAAGGGGGCGGTTGTTTTCCACGTTTGGCTGGTTTGTGGTATAGTTTTACACCTTTGCGCTATATATGCCTACGTGGGCAGCGGCCATGAATAATCAGTAGAGGGATAGCAGCTCCATGAGCGACCTTGCCAGAGAAATCACACCGATTAACATCGAAGAAGAGCTTAAAAACTCTTATTTGGATTATGCGATGTCCGTTATTGTCGGACGTGCGTTACCAGATGTGCGCGATGGTTTGAAACCGGTGCACCGCCGCGTACTTTTCGCAATGAATGTCCTCGGTAACGACTGGAATAAAGCCTATAAAAAATCGGCCCGTGTGGTCGGTGACGTTATCGGTAAATATCACCCACACGGTGATACCGCGGTTTATGACACCATCGTTCGTATGGCTCAGCCTTTCTCACTTCGCTATATGCTGGTGGACGGGCAGGGTAACTTCGGGTCAGTGGATGGCGACTCCGCAGCAGCCATGCGTTATACCGAAATCCGCATGTCAAAAATTGCACACGAATTGCTGGCAGATTTAGAAAAAGAAACTGTCGATTTCGTGCCAAACTATGACGGCACAGAACAAATTCCTTCTGTTATGCCAACGCGCATTCCCAACCTGCTGGTTAACGGCTCGTCGGGTATCGCTGTCGGTATGGCAACCAACATTCCGCCGCATAACCTCACCGAGGTGATCAACGGCTGTCTGGCGTATATTGAAGATGAAAACATCAGCATTGAAGGGCTGATGGAACACATCCCGGGGCCAGACTTCCCGACGGCTGCGATCATCAACGGTCGCCGTGGTATCGAAGAAGCTTACCGTACCGGCCGTGGCAAAATTTATATCCGTGCCCGTGCTGAAGTAGAAGCCGATGCGAAAACCGGTCGCGAAACCATCATTGTTCACGAGATCCCGTATCAGGTGAACAAAGCCCGTCTGATCGAAAAGATCGCCGAGCTGGTGAAAGAAAAACGCGTCGAAGGTATCAGTGCGCTGCGCGATGAGTCTGATAAAGACGGCATGCGTATCGTGATTGAAATTAAACGCGATGCTGTCGGTGAAGTGGTTCTGAACAACCTGTATTCCCTGACGCAACTGCAGACGTCTTTCGGCATCAACATGGTGGCACTGCACCAGGGTCAGCCGAAGATTCTCGGTCTGAAAGAAATTCTGTCAGCGTTCGTCCGCCACCGCCGTGAAGTGGTGACGCGTCGTACCATTTTCGAACTGCGTAAAGCCCGCGACCGTGCTCATATCCTCGAAGCACTGGCTATCGCGCTGGCGAACATCGACCCGATCATTGAACTGATCCGTGCGGCACCGACGCCGGCTGAAGCGAAAGCTGGCCTGGTCGCGCGTTCATGGGATCTGGGCAACGTGTCAGCAATGCTGGCAAGTGCGGGTGACGATGCAGCCCGTCCTGAATGGCTGGAGCCGCAGTTTGGTATTCATGATGGAAAATACTTCCTGACTGAGCAACAAGCCCAGGCCATTCTGGATCTGCGTCTGCAGAAACTGACCGGTCTTGAGCACGAAAAACTGCTGGATGAATACAAAGAGCTGCTGGTGCAAATCGCTGAGCTGCTGTTCATCCTGTCCAACCCTGACCGTCTGATGGAAGTCATTCGTGAAGAACTGGAAGCGATCCGTGATCAATACAACGATCCGCGTCGTACCGAAATTACGGCAAATACCTCTGACATCAACATCGAAGACCTGATCAATCAGGAAGACGTTGTGGTGACCTTGTCGCATCAGGGCTACGTGAAATATCAGCCTCTGACTGATTACGAAGCGCAGCGTCGCGGCGGTAAAGGGAAGTCAGCAGCACGCATTAAAGAAGAAGACTTTATCGATCGTCTGCTGGTGGCCAATACCCACGACACTATTCTGATGTTCTCAAGTCGCGGGCGTCTGTACTGGATGAAAGTCTATCAGTTGCCGGAAGCCAGCCGCGGTGCCCGTGGCCGTCCTATCGTCAACCTGTTGCCGCTTGAGCCGAACGAACGCATTACCGCCATTCTGCCAGTACGTGAGTACGAAGAAGGTCGTCATGTGTTCATGGCAACCGCCAGCGGTACCGTGAAGAAAACTGCGCTGACCGATTTCAGCCGTCCACGCAGCGCCGGCATTATCGCCATCAACCTCAACGAGGGTGATGAGCTGATTGGTGTTGACCTGACTGACGGTAAAGACGAAGTCATGCTGTTCTCTGCAGCCGGTAAAGTCGTGCGCTTCTCTGAAGAAGCCGTCCGCTCAATGGGCCGTACGGCGACGGGGGTTCGCGGTATCCGTCTGGGCGAAGGCGACAGCGTTGTATCGCTTATCATCCCACGCGGTGACGGTTGTATCCTGACTGTGACGCAGAACGGTTTCGGTAAACGTACTGAATCGACCGAGTACCCAACTAAATCTCGCGCAACCCAGGGCGTTATCTCAATCAAAGTGAGTGAGCGTAACGGACCGGTTATTGGTGCGATTCAGGTTGATGAAGCGGATCAAATCATGATGATCACCGATGCCGGTACGCTGGTGCGTACCCGTGTTTCCGAAGTGAGTACTGTTGGCCGTAACACCCAGGGTGTGACGCTTATCCGTACCGCAGACGATGAGAATGTGGTTGGCTTGCAGCGTGTTGCAGAACCGGTTGAAGACGAAGAACTGGATGGCGTAGCCACCGAAGCGGGCGAACTGGAAGCGGCACAAGCAGCCGATCTGCCAGACGACGCGGAAAGTGAAGACGATCAGCCAGCTGATGACGAAGAAGAATAAGTTTTCTTAGTCAGCAGACAAAAGGGCATAACAATAGTTATGCCCTTTTTTATTGGATTCGTCTTAAAACAAATCTTTCACCTACACTGCATTATGCGGCGCTTTTTAGAAAGTCTGGCAATAGTGTATCCTGATCCCCATTCCGCTCGCTGAGCCGTTTTGCTAATGGTTAATCCTTGAAATATCTTGCTTCGTTTCGCACAACGCTAAAAATCTCCCGTTATCTTTTCCGGGTGCTGGCGCTTATGTTGTGGACACTGGGTGTGCTGCTGACCACCTTTTATGTGCTGAATATTTTCCATAACAAAGAATCCGAGATCCGCGACGAGGATAATCTCAATTACGATCTGGCGCAGAGTTACATCAAAAATTCCAATGATGTGATGCACAGCATTAAGTTTATGGCTGAGAATCGCCTGAGCGCTTCAGTGAACGGGCTGGATATCATCAACGGCATAATCAGCACTAAAAACACGGCGCCGTCTTATCTCTCATTGTTCCCTGAGTCCGACTGCTCGCAGATTAATGATAGCTACCGTAATTCGCTGGCTTCGCTGGGTAACATGATCCATTACTGGAAAGACAACTTTTCCGATGCCTACGATCTCAATCGCGTGTTCCTCATCAGTGGCGAGAGTTTGTGTCTGGTTGATTTTGGTATCAGCAGCGAACCGTTCGAGCGCGAAAGCCAGGAACAGTTGAAATCATTGCATGAAAAAATTATGCAATATCGCAACAGTAAGAGCACAGATAAAGAAAACAGCCTGTACTGGGTGTCGCAGTCCGGCAGTAAAGACTCCGGAAATTTGTATGTGCTGACCCCGATTTATGTCGGCAATAAACTCGAAGCGCTGATGGGTATTCAACAAAATTTGCGCGCCGAAGATTTGTTGAATCCGAATTCACAGCACACCGCCGTGACGTTGCTGGATGAAGACGATCAGCCGCTGCTGGGGATTTCCGAGGACGGGCACTACAGCGCCGCGCCGGGCGATTATCCGCAGGCCAGTTCATTCTTCGGGTATGTAAATGGTTATAAAGATTTGGTCTACAAAAAGCCGCTGACACCGTCCTCGCTGAGTGTGGTGTATTCCATGCCGTTTAATACGGTGATCGAGCGATTTAAGATCCTGATTTTTAATGCGGTTTTACTGAATATATTCTCCGGCCTGTTATTGTTTATTCTGGCCTGGGTTTTTGAGCGCAAAATGTTTTTACCGGCCGAGGAAAACGCATTCCGGCTTGAAGAACATGAACAGTTTAACCATAAAATCGTGGCCTCAGCACCGGTCGGTATTTCCATTTTGCGTATCAGCGATGGCGTTAACATCCTGAGTAATGAACTGGCGCATAATTATATCAGCATGCTGACGCAGGAAGACCGGCAGCGTATTACGCGGATCATCTGCGATCAGCAGACCAATTTCGTCGATGTCATCACCAAGAACAATAACAACATCCAGCTGAGTTTCGTGCATTCGCGCTACCGTAATGAAGACGTGGCGATTTGTGTGCTGATCGACGTCAGTGCGCGCGTGAAAATGGAAGAGTCTTTGCAGGAAATGGCTAATGCGGCCGAGCAGGCCAGCCAGTCGAAATCAATGTTCCTGGCAACCGTCAGCCATGAATTGCGCACGCCGCTTTACGGTATCATCGGCAACCTGGATTTACTGCAAACGCAAGGGTTGCCTCAGGGCGTTGACCGTCTGGTGACGGCAATGAATAACTCGTCGGCACTGCTGCTGAAAATCATCAGCGACATTCTCGACTTCTCCAAAATTGAATCCGAGCAGCTGAAAATCGAGCCGCAGGAATTCTCCTGTCGCGAAGTGATCACTCACATTGCCGGTAACTATTTGCCGCTGGTAGTGAAAAAACATCTGGGACTTTACTGCTTTATCGAACACAACGTGCCGTTATCATTCAACGGCGATCCGGTGCGTCTGCAACAGGTCATCTCCAACATCCTGAACAATGCGATTAAATTTACCGACACCGGCTGCATTGTTCTGAATGTCAGAACCTGCGGAAACTATCTTGAGTTTCAGGTGCGCGATACCGGCGTCGGGATCCCTGAGCGGGAAATCACCCGCCTGTTTGATCCGTTCTTCCAGGTCGGAACCGGCGTGCAGCGCCATTTCAAGGGCACCGGTCTGGGGCTGGCTATCTGTGAAAAGCTGATTAACCTGATGGATGGCGATATTGAGGTGGAGTCGGAACCGGGGCTGGGCAGCTCGTTTACGGTGCGTATTCCGCTCTACAACGCCACTTTCCCGTCGGGTGAGCCGCTGGACAACTGGCAGGACAAAACGGTCTGGCTGGATGTACGCAATGCTTATCTGGAAAGTTACCTGATGCAACTGATGCGTTATCACGGCGCGAATGTTCAGCGCTGCGAGCCGGAACTGCAAAGCCAGCGGGAAGATGTGCTGATTACTGACACGCCGCTGATCCATAAGGGCGAACTGGCCGCACAGATTGAATTTTCCATCGGCCATATCGGGCCGCCAGTCGAAACGCGTCCGGGTTACTGGATTCATAGTACGTCCACACCACTGGAAATCACTGCGCTGCTCAACCGGATTTACCGTCTCGAGACGACAGCGGAAGAGGGCGGCTCAGCGACGCCGGAAGCGGCTGTGGCGCAGGATTACAGCGATATTACCTTGCTGGTGGTGGATGATCATCCGATTAACCGCCGTCTCCTGGCGGATCAACTGGGCACGATGGGCTATATCGTGTTGACGGCGAACGACGGGATTGACGCACTGGATGCCATGCGTGCGCATGAAATTGATATTGTGCTCAGCGACGTCAACATGCCGCGCCTCGACGGGTACGGGCTGACGGCAAAACTGCGCGAACTCGGTCATACCTTACCGGTGATCGGCGTCACCGCTAACGCGCTGGCGGAACAGCGGCAGCGCTGTCTCGAAGCGGGAATGGATAACTGTTTATCCAAGCCAGTCACACTGGAAACCCTGCGCGATACGCTGCGTTATTACAGTGCGCTGGTTCGCAGAAAGCGACAATCCTGACGGACGACGTCGGAAAATACAAAAGGCACCTTCCGGTGCCTTTTTCACGTCTTAACCTACATAACACCCTGAAACGTCAGTCTTTATCCACCGGCTGGGAGCTGACGGAAGACAGATAGTTCAGCAGGGCGATATCGTTTTCCACGCCCAGTTTCAGCATCGCAGATTTCTTCTGGCTGCTGATGGTTTTAATGCTGCGGTTCAGCTTTTTGGCAATCTCCGTCACCAGGAAACCTTCTGCGAACAGACGCAGCACTTCGCTTTCTTTCGGAGACAGGCGTTTGTCGCCGTAACCGTTGGCGCTGATTTTTTCCAGCAGTTTTGCCACGCTGTCCGGCGTGAACTTTTTGCCTTTCTGCAATGCGGCCAGCGCTTTTGGCAGGTCAGTTGGCGCGCCTTGCTTGAGCACAATCCCCTCGATATCCAGATCCAGTACAGAACTCAGGATCGCCGGATTATTGTTCATGGTCAGAACAATGATGGATAACTGCGGGTAGTGGCGCTTGATGTATTTGATCAGGGTGATGCCATCGCCGAATTTATCGCCCGGCATGGACAGGTCAGTGATCAGCACATGAGCATCAAGTTTGCTTAAGCTGTTAACCAGTGCAGTTGAGTCTTCGAACTCGCCTACAACATTCACCCATTCAATTTGTTCAAGGGACTTACGAATACCAAACAGGACGATAGGATGGTCATCAGCAATAATTACGTTCATATTATTCATGTGATTAGCTACCTTGCTGGAGCAGTCTGGAGACAAAAGAATCAATGTGGTTGATGGTTTCAGTAATCTGTAACGCATCGCCATCTGCGATGTATTGTTCTAACGATTCACACATTTGCTTGCCTGGGGTCAGGTTCAGCATAGCGAACACTCCCTTGAGACGATGTGCTGTTTGGGAAAGTGATGTGAAATCACGACGTTGGTTTTCATTATACAGTTTCTCAAGATCTTCCGGTACTGTCTCGACGAAAAGCTGATAGTAATCGCTTGATTTTAGCTGCTTTTCATAAAGGTCGAGAGAGTCTTCGCCGGGCTCTTCGGGTGAAACACTGTCATCGGATACAGAAAATTGCTGTTCGATTAACAGTAAGGTTGCGTCTATCAGCGCATTGCTGATGTTGTAATTGACGCGAATATAATGCTTTTCAAGCTGCTGGAATCCCGACTCATCGTCAGTCAGCAGCAGGGTAAATTTGTCACTGTTTTGCGGGTTATCTGTCAGTAAAACATCATATTCCCGCGCGACCTGACGATCGTCAGCCACGATGCACACCGCGCCGTAAGCGTTCATGGTCCGGGTCACAATACCGCGAACTTCCTCTGATGTGATATCGAGTAATACCGTCACATCATTGAGTAATTTCTCATCTTCCGCTTCGATTTCCTGCGCTTCCTGACGTTGTTTAACACGTACAGTATAGCGTGTGCCGATGTTGAGCTTGCTGCGGATTTCCAGCTGACCGCCCAGTTTTTTGCACAGCTGATTACACAGGAAGAATGTCAGCCCGGAACCGTGGTTAAAGCGATCGACTAACGTCTGGCTAAGGAAAGGATAATTCAGATTACTCAATTCTTCTTTGGAAATTCCGCTACCTGTATCGTTTATGTGGAAAATCAGCTGATCCGGGCGATCTTCGTCCTGTTCGCTGGTCAGGGTCACCTTACCCAGCGATGTGGTAACAATGGCATAATCGAGCAGCAGGGACAGAATTTTCTTCACTGCCTGCATATCGCCGACAAAGGCCGCTTCAGGGGCAATCTGGAAATGATTCAGCAACCCAAGGCCTTTCTGATTCAGGCGGGGCAGGGCCTCAAGCAACAGCTCATCTACCAGGGTTGAAAGCACGTACTTATCGTTCGCCGGTTGCCAGTCCTGAGTTTCCAGACGGGTCAGCAGCGTAATGTTATCAACCAGCGTCAGCGCGTTACGCGACTCACTCAGGAGTTTGCTTTCCAGCGCCTGGCGTTCTTCCGGTTTCTGTTCTTCCACTAACGCCACGGCCAGCCCGTTCAGTTCCTGCAATGGCTGATTCAGCTCAATGCCCAGATTATGCAGCATCAGTTTGCGTGCCTGCAGGTTCTTCTCAAACTCACGTTTGGCCTGTTGCAGCGTGCGGTTCACCATCACTTCTTTATCCTGATCGTGGAGCATAAACAGGTAAGTTTCCGGCGAAATCTGGCTGCGGATCATGCGGATTTCATAAACTTCGTTATTGACGGTCGCCTGTATCGTGCCGTGATGCTGCTCGGCCATATTGGCAATTTTGTTCAGACTCAGATGCGGTAATAACTGGTCAGCAATTTTATTACTGAGGATCACGCTGTGGTTGCTGAAGTTATACACCAGTAAACCGAGCGGCAGACCCGAAATGATTTCCTGATTCAGCGCCTGCTGCATCTGTAATTGTGCCGCCATATTCTCGCTCGGGCGAATGTACTGATGGCGAATGAAATAGATGCTGGTCATCGCCAGCCCGATCAGGAACAGGTTAATCAGGATCAGCCAGAAGTTATTGCGTGAAAGATCAACCACAAGGCTGAACAGCGGAACGTGGTAGGTGAGTGACAGCGGTGAATTTCTCAGCGGCACATCAAACACCAGCGACCATCCCTGCATCACAATGCTGCTGGCCGCCGGATTATCATCGGCCGGATCACCTTCATTGACCGCCGTGGTGTTGCCATTAAGCTGGAAATTATCTCTCGACATACTGTAAGGGATGAGATCACTCATCGGTAAATCGAAGGCAATCACGGTCGCCAGATGTCCCGGATTATTAAAGGTGGTGCGCAGGGAGAAGGAATAGTCGTTACTCTGGCGCGATTTGCGCAGAGGAGAATAACTTTCGCGTTCGTCCAGCGTGTTCGCCTGCTGCAACATTTCGGCACGGCGTGATTGCAGCGTGCTGGTGAAATAGTTTTCCTTCAGGCGGGAGTCTTGCAACTGCAGCGGCACCGTGGTGATCAACAACATGCTGTTATCCTGACCGTTCAGGTAATACAGCGAATAAGGGTGAGTTGTTGAGCCCCACTGGTCATCCAGGAAGGATGAAATTTTCAGGGTTAAATCCAGCGTGGAACTGTCGTGTGCACCGAAAATCAGCGCATCAGTTTTCTTGTGAGGCTTGGAGACAAAATACATATCCTGACGCAGGCGGATTTCCTGTGCACTGACGGCATCCGCCGCCATCGGCTGGCCGGTGAAATTGTCGTAAATCTGGTAGGTCATGTAGCGATACTTATCGATGCGATTTTGCAGCAAGTCAGCGGTATTTTGCACCGTGCGCAGTTTGTCGTTCAGATAAGCATTGGTGTAGTTATACCCGTAAAGGCCGAGCCCCATAGCCAGCAACAAAATGAACAACCAAAAGAATCGCGTGATATTGGTTGATGTCAGCGATAAATATTTACCAGCCATGATGATGAGTTTTTTCCTTCATTCTTGTAATGACGCTTTTAGCGGACGACGGTTTTTGCACAAACAGTGGCACACAACATCGTTGCCGCAATGCAACCTGATGCAACAGATAAACTGCTGACCTGCGCGATAAACCGGTCAGCGCAGGAACCGCTAAAGCCAGGTTGCGAAATATGTTCAGCGAACATTTCCTGCGAGGGCGGTGCAGTTATCGGGCCGTGAGACATGTTGTGAAAATCCCTTTGCGTTTAAAAAATTAAGCCTTTATCCGCCCACAGACGCACTGGGCGGACACTTTATCAGAAAGCATAAGTGCTGTGATTGCGCATAGTCCTAATTATGTGTTTGCCAAATACCCTTTTGCCATAAAATCTACAAGGCGATCACACAATTGATAAGTTAATTTGATCGATTATCTGACTGTCTGTTGCTTAATTTTGTTAACAATAACACCATGTATATTATGTGGATAATTTATTAATTTGTTGTTTTTTATAAAAATAAAATTATCTGCATAGCGTTAAACCAAAAATTAACATCTGTCAAACTGATGATTTGACTTTTTTTAATGAATTATTTCAATCTTAATGATTATGTTTTTTTATGGCGATTAACTCAAATCATGCATATAACTTATGGAGTTTCGGGAAGAAATACCGAAATGATGGTTAACCAAAGCCCTTAAAAAATATATAAATTTAATAACAGCCGTTTTTGTTTGTTTTGTAGCCTGTGGCAATACCTCACACCAGTTGGAAGTTTATCCATTTTTCTTAATGGTCTTTATTACCCGCTCAACCGCTTTTACCTGAAAAGGAAGAGCGGTGTTTAGCGTGTATGGACAACAACTGGCGTAACAGGGGTACAACATGGCTCAGAACGGTAGCGTTGTTATTGATATTCTTTCTCGTACTAATGGTGCAGTAATCTCCCAGGTTTCAAACGCCAGTCAGGACGTAACTCTTAATCAAATCAGCATAGTACGCGTCCACGCGACGCGCGACGCCGTCACCAGCTATGAGCGTGTCGGCAACGATCTGGTCATCCACATGAAAGATGGCCGCACAGTCCGCTACCACAGCTTCTTTGATACCGATGGCAAAGGGCACCACAGCGAACTGATTTTTGACGACGGTGTACACCCGATCGAACATGCCGCGTTTGTCGATACCGGCGCGACGGCAGCCGCCGTACCCATTGTTCCCGCTTATGAAACCATTCCTGACGTCGGTGCGCTGGTCATCGACTCCTCTAATTTTGATCCCGCTGTTTTAGGTGCCATTCTGGGCGTTGTTGCGCTGGGTGCCGGTATTGCCATTGCCGCAGGTGGCGGCGGTGGTGGTGGCGGTGGCAGCAGCAGTAATAACGGTGGCAGCGATGGCGGCGGAAACACTGACGGTGGGAATACCGGTGGCGGAAACACCGGCCAGACCGCAACGTTATCGCTGGGCGCATTTGCCGGTGACAACACCCTTAACGCCGCGGAATCGCGTTTAGCACAAATCTTTTCAGGCACCGCAAGCAACGTGGCCGCAGGCGAGACCATTACCCTGACCATCAACGGTAAAACCTACACCAGTACCGTAGGCACTGACGGCAAATGGAACATCAATCTGCCGACGGTAGATTTACAAAATCTGGCAGATGGTACTTACGTGGTGTCCGTCACTGTCACCGGTACTGATGGCAAATCGGTCACTCAGGGGATCACCGTTGTCGTCGATAAAACCCCGCCAGTGGTCTCGCTCGATCCTGTCGCCAGTGACAACATTCTTGACGCCGTTGAGCATCAGCAACCGCTGACGGTGACCGGCACAGCTTCTGTCTCTGAAGCCGGGCGCACACTGGTCGTTACCCTCAATGGCACGCAATACAACACGACGGTCGGTGCTGATGGCACCTGGTCGGTGACAATACCCGCCAGCACGGTTTCCGCGCTGGCTGAAGGCAATTATACGCTGACCGCGTCACTGACCGATGCCGCAGGAAACTCGACCACTACGCCGGAAAGTTTCGTTATCAGCGACAGCGCCGGTATTTTGATGGTCAACCCGATCTCAGGTGATGGTCAGCTCAATGCCAGTGAAGCGCAAAGCGCGCTGGTGATCACCGGTACGACGTCCAATGTCCCTGCGGGCACGCAGATCACGGTGACAATCGGCGGCGTGGCATATCAGACCACAACAACAGCGGAGGGGGGCTGGAACCTGAGTCTTTCTCCTGCCCAGTTGCAGGCGCTGACTGATGGCCCGACGACCGTAACCGTCAGCCTGGTCGATAGTCAGGGCAATACCATCAGTCAGACGACAGATCTGAATGTTGCCATCCATGGCGTTCCGCCGACGCTTGATCCGGCTTTCGGCGGTGACAATACGCTCAATGGCAGTGAATCCATCACCAGCCAGACATTGACGGGGAACACGGGTCTCACCGGCGATGGTCAGACCGTGACTGTCACCCTTGGTGGCCAGCAAATTACCGGCACGGTTACGACAGACGGTATCTTCACCGTGACGGTTCCGCCTTCAGTACTCGGTAACCTGCCGCAGGGCAGCAATAATATCGTGGTCACCGTGACGGACCCGGCGGGCAACCACAACACCATTACCACGCCAGTCAGCATCGATACTGTCGCCCCAACCCTTGCTATCAATCCGCTGGCGGGCGACGGCCAAATCAGTCTGGCCGAAGCTGCAGGCGCACTGACCCTGTCAGGTACCGCCTCGGCAGCAGATGCAGGCAGAACGGTTACCATCACCATTGACGGCCAGACATTTACCGCCGTTGTCGGTGATGACGGCGCATGGAGCACACAAATCCCGGCTGGCACGCTGACTGGTCTGAACGGTGATTTCCCGATCAGCGCCACCCTGACGGATGCGGCGGGCAACACCACCACCAGCACCAGTGCGCTGCATGTTGCAGCCGATTCCACTCTTCAGCCGGGCATTTCAGTGAATGCATTTGGCGGCGATGACGCCGTTGACGGCGCGGAAGTCCAGACGGCGCAGGTGCTGAGCGGGACCACTACCCGCGTCGAAGCGGGTCAGATCGTCACCATTACGTTCAACGGCAATACCTATGAAGCCACGGTGCAGGCCAGCGGCAACTGGAGTGTGATCATTCCGGCAGCCGATATGGTCACGCTGACCGACGGCACAAAAACCATCAATGTCAGCGTGTCTGATAAAGCCGGTAATCCGGCGACCGGCACTGATACTTTCGAGGTTGATACCTCTCAGAACGGTATTGCGATTGACCCGGTAACGGGTGATAACGTCATCAACGCAGTGGAAACCGCAAACGGCATTGAAATCAGTGGTACCACCCTGGGGGTAGCGGAAAACGCCATAGTCACCGTGCAATTCGGCTCGCTGTTTAAAACAGCCACGGTAGGGGCGAACGGCAGATGGTTCATGCTGTTAAGCACGGGCGAGATCGAGGACATTCAAGGGAGCAATCCAGATCTCAACAGCATTTCTGCCACTGTCGAAGGGCCTGGTGGAATAATTTTATCGAACAGTATTAATATCGGTATCGATAACACCAATCCTCTTCCCACTCTCAATACCCCGTTTGGCGATAGTCTGCTCAATGCGACTGAAGCCGCCGCCGGGCAGACTCTCAGCGGTACCACTGGAAAATCGGGTGATGGTCAAACCGTCACCGTCACATTAGGCGGGAAAACCTATAACGCGACAGTGGCCGCAGACGGCAACTGGTCAGTTCAGGTTCCGGCAGCAGATTTGCAGGCGTTGCCACAGGGCAATGTGGCGATTGCCGTCACTGCCACTGACGGCGCTGGCAATACCGCCACGTTAAACAGTAACGCTACGGCTGATTTCACCGCGCCGCTTCTGACTGTTAACCCGGTTTCCGGCGACGGATACATCAACGCCTCTGAAGCAGCTGAGGGGGTGACGATCACCGGAACTGCCTCGATTTCGGAAGCCGGACGCACCGTCACCGTCACCCTCAACGGTGAAACCTATACCGGCATTGTGCAGCCAAACGGCCAGTGGAATGTTGCCGTGCCAGCCACCGCATTCAATGGTGTGGAAGACGGCAGCTATCCGGTGAGCGTCCAGTTGTCCGATGCGGCGGGCAACAGCACAACGGTTAACTCCGGCGTGCAGCTTGCAGCCGATGCGGCGAACGGCCCGACCATCACCGTTAATACCTTTGCGGGTAATAATGTGCTGGATGGAGCAGAACAACAAACCGCGCAGCAGCTCAGCGGTTCAACCTCCCGTGTTGAAGCGGGTCAGACAGTCCTGATCCTGCTGAATGGCCATTCTTATACGGCAGTGGTGCAGCCAAGCGGAAGCTGGAGCGTCAGCGTTCCGGCGGCGGATCTGGCGACCATCGCCAACGGCACCACACAAATTAGCGTGTCAGTGGCGGATAAAGCGGGAAATGTGGCGACAGGCAGCGAAACCCTGATCGTCAACAACCTGCTCAGCGGGCTGGCGGTGAATCCGGTGGCGGGCGATAACCAGCTCAATGCCGGTGAAGCTGCCGCAGGAATTACCCTCAGCGGCACCTCCAGCAACGTGCCGGTAAATGGCGTGGTGACCATCACGCTGAACGGTAAAATTTATACGGCAACCGTCGGCACCGGCGGTGCCTGGAGTGCGCAGATCCCGGCCGCCGATCTGGCGCTGCTCAGTGACGGCACTAACACCGTGAAAGTCAGCGCGACTGATGCGGCAGGCAATCCGGTGTCCGGCAGCAGTGACTTCGGTGTGATCATCCATTCCCTCCCTGACGCGACGCTCAACACGCCGTTTGGCGATACGCAGCTCAATGCCAGTGAAGCGGCAGCAGGCCAGACGCTGACCGGCAGCACCGGGGTCAGCGGCGACGGACAGACTGTCATCGTCACCGTCGGCGGGACAGATTACACCGCCACGGTGGATGCCAGCGGGAACTGGAGCGCCACCGTCCCTGCCGGAGATTTGCAAACCCTTCCTCAGGGACCCGGGGCGGTGCTGGTGGCTGTCACGGATGCGGCGGGCAATACCAGCAATCTCAGTACGCCGGTAACTATTGATACCGTGGCGCCAGTGGTGACCATCACCACGCCGGTTGCGGGCGACGGCACCATCAATGCCGCAGAAGCCGGGGCGATTATTCCGGTCAGCGGCACGGCAGGAGCGGGTGAGGCGGGCGATACCGTCACCATCAGCCTTGGCGGACACACTTATACCGGCACTGTGGCAGCAGGCGGCGGCTGGACAGTCAACATTCCGGCCGATGCGCTGGCAAACGTGGCGAACGGCACCTATACCCTGACCGCCACGGTGACCGATGCCGCCGGTAACGCAGGCACTGCAACCGCACCGGTCACTGTGACAGCGGATCCGGCATTGCTGCCGACAATCGACATTGACCTCTTTGCCGGAGACGGCACCCTCGACGGCGCGGAACGTATGAACCCGCAAACCGTCAGCGGAACGACCACCCATGTGGAAGCCGGACAAATCGTCACCGTGACCATCGGCGGCATTGATTATCAGGCTACAGTGCTGGCCAGCGGTGCATGGAGCGTCAGCGTACCGGCTGCCACCTTGCAGACCCTGCAAAATGGCGCGGCAACCATTGAGGTTTCTGTCGCCGATAAAGCCGGTAATCCGGCGAACAACAGCGAAGACTTCACCGTTAACAGCGCGCTGGGCGGTGTGACCATCAATCCGATCACCGGCGATAACAAAATCGACGCTACGGAAGCGGCTGCGGGTTTTGATATCAGCGGTAAAACCGCCAACGTACCGGAAGGAACGCCGGTAACCGTTAAACTGGGTACGGTGACCTACACCACGCAGACCGATGCTGACGGTAACTGGACAGTCAACGTTCCGGCGTCTGACGTTGCCAGTCTGGCGGATGGCACCAGTCACGTGATTGCCTCGACTGTCACCACGGATCAGGGGCCGGTGACCACCACCCAGGATTTGGGCATCTACGCCACATTGCCGGAGCCAACGCTCAACACCCCGTTTGGCGATGGTTTGCTGAGCAGCGCGGAAGCCGCCACCGATCAGACACTGACCGGTAAAACCGGACTGACCGGCGACGGTCAGACGGTGACGGTTACCCTTGACGGCGTCCCTTATACCGGCACGGTTGCCACCGACGGTAGCTGGACCGTGACCATTCCTGCCGCGGATTTGCAGGGCCTCGGTGAAGGCACGAAGACCATCACTGTTGATGTGACAGACGCGGCGGGTAACACCGCAACCTTACCGGGTTCCGTGGATGTAGACTTCACACCGCCTCCGCTGACGCTGGATAACGTGGCGACGGACAATGTGATTAACGCTGCTGAAGCTGGGGCACCGATCACCCTCAGCGGGACCAGTGATCCGGCCGATGCAGGACAGTCAGTGACACTGACTTTTAACGGACAAACCTATACCGCAGAGGTGCAGCCAGACGGTAGCTGGAGCACCACCATTCCGGCGAATACCCTCAACGGTCTGGCGGATGGCAGCTATCCGCTGACCACCACACTGACGGATGCAGCGGGTAATACCACCACGCTGCCACCGGTCAATATCGGGATCGCGACCAATAACGTCCCTGTGCCGGACATTGATACACCGTTTGGCGATACCTATCTCAACCTGACCGAGTCCGGCCAGTCGCAAACCATCACCGGCAGCATTGGTGCGACGGCTGACGGCCAGACGGTCGTGGTTTCCTTAGGCGGTGAAGACTATCCGGCGACGCTGAACCCGAACGGCACCTGGAGTGTCACGATTCCGGCGGCTGATTTAGGGGCGCTGGACAATGGCAGTCTGCCGCTGAGCGTGACGGTCACGGACGCCGCCGGTAACACTGGCACCACCAGCTCGCAAATCACGGTTGATCGCACGGTGCCGGTTCTCAGTATTAATGACGTGGCGACCGACAACATCATCAACGCGGCTGAGTCCCTGCAACCGGTGGTGATCAGCGGTACTGCCGGTCTGGACGATACCGGACGTACGGTGTCTGTAGTGCTGAGTTTCAACAACGTCAGCTACACGGCAACCGTGCAGCCCGATGGCACCTGGAGCTTCACGCTGCCAAGTACCGTCGTGCAGTCGCTGACGGATACCACTTATACGCTGACCGCCACGATCACCGATGCGGCAGGCAACAGCACGACAGCCACGCAGACCTTCAGTGTGGATGCGAATGTCGCTAATTTGCCGACGCTGACGATTACAGCCGTGTCCGGCGATGATTACATTAATGCGGCGGAGAAAGGCGCGGATATTCCGATCACCGGGACATCCACCAATCTTGAAGTCGGGCAGACGGTGGTGGTGAGCTTTAACGGTAAAACCTACAACGCCGTCGTCGGTGCGAATGGCGACTGGACGGCAACCGTGCCGCTGGCTGATCTGGGCACCTTGTCTGACGGACCGGTTACCGTTACAGCGACCGCCAGCGATGTGGCGGGTAACCCGGCATCCGCATCGCACAACGCCACTGTTATCACCCAGCCGGGCGACCTGCCAACCCTGACCATCAACGCCATTTCCGGCGATGATTACATCAATAGCACTGAACACAATCAGGGCATGATCGTGAGCGGAACCTCCACGCATGTGCCCGTGGGCGGTACGGTGACCGTGGTCATTACCGGCGAAAACTACACGGCGACCTATACCGCTACCGTGCAGGCTGACGGGAGCTGGAGCTTCCCGATGACGGCGGCGCAGGTTCAGGCGATGCCCGCCGGGAACAATACCTTCACAGCAACAGCGGATGATGTGGCGCAAAACGTAGCAACCAGCACCCATGATGCCACGGTTGATACAACTCCTCCGCTGCTGACTGTCGAGGTGGATACCGGCGGTGACGGCATCATCAATCTGGCAGAAGCCGCACTGGGTGTGCCGGTGAGCGGGACGACGGATCCTAATCTGACGGTCAAAGTGACCTTCAATGGTAAAGATTACCTGACCACGGCCAACGATCAGGGAGTCTGGTCGCTGACCTTACCGGGCGTTGATGTGCAGGCACTCGCCACCGATGGCAGCAAAACCCTCGGCGTGAGCGTCAGTGATGCGGCCGGTAACATTGTGACTGCTTCAGGCAGTTTCACGCTGGCAACCCATTCGCTGCCAACCCTGACCGTCGGTGCTATTGCAGGCGACGGCGTGCTGAATATTGCTGAAGCCGCCGCAGGATTTACCCTGAGCGGTACCAGTACCGGGCTGGTTGCGGGCACCACGGTGCTGGTCACTATTCCGGGGCTGGCGGATCCGATCACCGGTACCGTGAACGGCCTCGGAACAGGCTGGACAGCCGTCGTGGCACCGGGTCTGCTCAGCGGGCTGGACAACGGGCCGGTTCAGGTCAGCGTCTCCGCGACGGATACCGCGCTTAACCCGGCGTCTTCCAGTGCCAGTCTGAATGTGGTGCTGACCCAACCGGGTGTGCCAACCATTAATACGCCGTTTACCGATGGCGTGCTGAATGCCGCTGAAGCGGGCGCAACGCAGCTGATTACCGGCACCACCGGCATTACCGGCGCAGGTCAGACCGTGACGGTGACGATAGATGGCACGGCGGTCACCGCGACCGTCGGCGCGGATGGCAACTGGACCGCCACCGTCCCTGCTTCTGTCTTGCAGGGGCTGACGGATGACACACACACTATTTCGGTGACGGCAACCGACAGTGCAGGTAACCCGAGCAGCGCAGCCGGTACCCTTGATTTCACGTCGGTAACGCAGGTTCTGCCGCAGGCTGGAATCAATACGCCGTTTGGTGATGGCATCCTGAATCTGGATGAAGCGACCGCGGGCGGCAGCATTACCGGCACGACCGGTATCACCTCGCCGGGTCAGACCGTGACTGTGGTCATTAATGGTAACGCCGTGCCGGTGGTGGTGGATTCTGCTGCCGGAACCTGGACGGTTACCCTGACGCCAGCGCAGTTGCTGGGCTTGCAGGATGGCACATGGCCGGTCGTCGTGACCGTGACCGACAGTGCGGGCAACACCTCGCCGCTGACGGCATCGGTTGATGTGCGGATCCATAACATTCCGCAACCTACGATTGATTTGCCATTCGGTGACGGCACGCTGAACATTGCGGAATCCGCAGCTGTTGGCGGCCAGACGCTCACCGGTTCCACCGGCGTAACTGGCGCAGGACAAACCGTCAGCGTGGCGATCGCGGGCATGACCGGCAGTCCGTTTGCGGCAGCCGTCGATCCGGATACCGGAAACTGGACCCTGAACTTGACGCCAGCGCAGCTGGCAACGCTGGGGCCATTGACTGCGTCCCACGACATTACCGTCACGGCGACCGATTCTGTTGGTAACCATAACGATACGACCATCAGCTTCACTGCACATCTGTCCGGGCCGGTGCCGGTTATCGACACGCCATTTGGCGACGGTAGCCTGAATATTACCGAAGCGGCCGGTGTGAACGTCATCACGGGTAACACCGGGATTACCGGCAACAACCAGAACGTTAAACTGACCATTGATGTGAACGGCACCACCTATAACGCCACCGTCGATCCGCTGACCGGCGACTGGTCGGTAAGTCTGCCTGCAGGCGTGCTGAACTCTCTGGGCAGCGGTCTGCATGACATTAACGTCACCGTGACCGATGCCGCAGGCAACAGCACGCCAGCGGCATTGCCATTCACCAGCTATCTCACCGCGCCGGATGTCACCATCAACACGCCGTTTGGCGATGGCTATCTGAGCGCTGCGGAAGCCGCCACACCGCTAACCCTGAGCGGGACGACGGGGATTACAGGGGCGGGGCAAACCGTGGTGGTCACTATTGCCGGAATACCTCTTCCGGGTGTCACGGTGGATGCGGACGGTAACTGGACGGTGCCTGTGACGGCGGGCGAAATCGCCGATCTGCCGCAGGGCGCACAGCAAATCTCCGTGACGGTCACGGACGGCGGCGGCAACACCGGTTCGGCCTCGGCTGACGTTGGCATTGCTGTGACCCAACTGCCAGCCGTAGCAGTAACGTCCTTTGCCGGTGCCGGTTTTGATCTGACCTACGCCGAGAGCCAGAGCACGCAAACCATCACCGGTACAACGGTGAATGTACAGGCGGGACAGCAGGTAACGGTCACTGTCGGCAGCATCAGCCATCAGGCAACGGTGCTGGGCGATGGCTCATGGAGTGTGACGCTGACACCGACTGAGCTGGCTACGCTGAACAGTGCGGACACCATCACCGCTTCTGTTAATGATCTGGCGGGTAACACGGCAAACCTGCTGGCGCCACAGGCCATCACGGTCAACCTGACGCCGCCAACATTCGCCATCACCATTGATCCGGTCACCGGTGACAACATCATTAACGTGGCGGATGGCAATCCGGCGAACATTACCCTTTCCGGTAAAACAGTGAATGTGCCGGATGGCACATTGGTCAACATCACCGTGGGAGGCGTTCCGCATCTGGCGACTGTCACTGCGGGAACCTGGTCTGTGGCTGTTTCTGCCACTGAATTTGTGAATGGCACGACCACCACGGTGACCGCATCAACGCTTATTCCGTTGACCAATGCCACACAAAGCGTGCTGGTGGATACCACCGCACCGACCCTGACTATCAGCGCCTTTACCGGCGACGATATTCTGAATAATACCGAGTCCAAATCCGCACAACTGATTTCAGGGACGGCGGATACCAGCGAGGTGGGCCGGGTGGTTACGGTCACGCTGAATGGCAAAACTTACAGCGGCACCGTGCAGGCAGGCGGTACCTGGTCTGTCAGCGTGCCCGCCGCCGATTTGCAGGCATTACCGCAAGGGAATGGTGCGACCAACGTGATCTCCGCCACCCTGACGGATGCGGCAGGTAACGTGGGGACGGCGGTTCCGCATACGGTGAACGTCGATACGTCTGCGCCGTTGCTGGCGCTGGATGCGGTGGCCGGTAACAACGTCATCAATCTGGCGGAATCACTGCTCAACGTACTGGTGGGCGGGACCTCCAGCGGCGCGGACGGTCAGACCGTCAACGTCACACTGGGTGGTGCATCAATCGGTACGGCGGTTATCCAGCCGGGCGGGGCATGGTCGCTCAACCTGACACCTGAACAACTGATTTTACTCAACGATGGCACCCTGACACTGGCGGCCTCCGTGACCGATGCGGCGGGTAACACCACCAGCGTCAGCACCGGTCTGGATATCTTCTTTAACAAACTGCTTAATCTGAATGTCACCAGCGGGCTGGGGCTGACAGATGGTTTCCTCAATCTGGCGGAATCGCAGGTAGCGCAAACCCTCAGCGGAACGGCGATTGGTGCGGGCGTGGGTTCAGTGGTCTCGACGGTTATCAACGGCACGCCGCTCTCGGCGATTGTCGGGGCTAACGGTGCGTGGTCACTGAACATTCCGGCGGCCTTGCTCGGTGCGCTGGGTGAAGGTCAGCAGGTGCTCAACCTGAACCTCACCGATGCGGCAGGGAACGTGAAAGCGTCTGTGCTGAATCTGGACGTCATTAAAACGCTTCCTGTTCTGGGCGATCTGGATCCTCTGTTTGGTGGCAACGGTCTGCTGAATGCGGCGGAATCTCTGCTGGCACAAACCATTGGCGGCGTCGCGACAGCGGTTGACGGCACTCTGGTGACCGTGACGCTTGGCGGTAAAACCTACAACACTACCGTGACGGCGGGTACCTGGGATCTGCAGATCCAGCCGGGTGATCTGGGCGCGTTGCTGGATGGCAACCTGAATCTGGGCATCACCCTGACTGACCCGGCAGGCAACTCGTCTACAACGAATATTCCGGTGGGGATTGCGATCCACAATCTGCCGCAGGTGGTGCTCGACACCGTGTTTGGCGACGGCGTGCTGAATATCGCCGATCTGCTGGTGAATCAGACCATCAGCGGCACGGTCTCTAACGTGGCTGCGGGGACAGCAATCGCAGTGCAGGTCGGAACGCAAACCATTGATGGCGTGGTCGATGCGACGGGGCATTTCCTGGTTACCGTCCCGCCGTCTGTTCTTGGTTTGCTGAGCGGCACGACCGCTGCGGTCAGCGTGACGGTAACGGATGCGGCGGGTAACGTTGGCAGCGCGGCCGTGAACGCGGTGCTGGATCTGGTCAGGCCGGTCATTAACCTGACCTCAGTTCTGGGCGACGGCTTGCTGAACGCGGCTGACGCGCTGACTACGCAGGTGATTGGCGGTACGGTCACCGGTGTGGCGACGGGTACGCAGGTACAGGTCACGCTGGGCGGGAAAACTTTCCTCGGGGCGACCGATGCCAGCGGTGCGTTCAGCATCACCCTGCAACCGGGTGACCTGAACGCGCTGGGGGATGGCACCTTCACGGTCGGGGTTTCTGTGACCGACAGTGTAGGCAATACCGCTACTACCAGCGGAACGCTGAACGCTATTATCAATGCGGTACCGAAAATTGTGCTGGATCCGGTCTTTGGTGCTGACGGTATTCTTAACGCCGCTGAAGCGCTGCTGACTCAGACCATCAGCGGCACGGTCACCAACGGCCAGGTCGGGCAAATCGTCAATATCAATGTCGGCGGCGGTCTGATTAACCTGACCGCTACCGTAGACAGCGACGGCAAATTCTCAGCGTCGCTGACGCCGCTGCAATTATCCGGCCTGCTTGACGGCAACCTCACCCTCGTCGCCTCAGTCACCGATGCGGTGGGTAACACGACCTCAAGTACCGTGGGCCTGAATGTCGGTATTAACAATCTGCCGTCGATTGTGCTTAACCCGCTGTTTGGCGATGGCGTGCTGAATGTGGTTGACCTGCTGACCGGACAAACCATCAGCGGTGTCGCGACCAACGTGGCGCAGGGCACGCAGGTGCAGGTTTCCCTGAATGGCAAAAATTATCTGGCGACGGTCGGTGCGGGCGGTGTCTTCAGTGTCACCGTGCCGGTGACCGATCTGACCGCCATCCTCAACGGCACGCAGTCGGTGGTCGCCAGCCTGACGGACGGATCCGGTAACGCGGCGTCGGTCACCGGCCTGCTGAGTGTGGTATCGCAGTCACTGCCAACCATCACGCTGAATCCGCTGTTTGGCGATGGTCTGCTGAACGCGGCAGATGCGCTGCTGACCCAAACCATCAGCGGTACCACGACTAACGCGCAGGGCTCAACGGTGACCCTGAACGTGGGCGGAAATACCCTGACGGCGCTGGTGAAAGCCGACGGCACCTTCAGTGTGGCGATTCCGCAGCTCACTCTGGCGGGCTTGCTTGACGGTACGCTGAACGTCGGTGCCTCGGTGACTAACGCCGCCGGTAACGCCGTCAGCGGCAGTGCTACAGCAACGGTGGGGATCCATACCTTGCCGACGCTGCTGGTTAATACCCTGTTTGGCGGAGACCAGTATCTCAATGCCGCAGAAGCCGGTGCGAATACCAATATTACCGGTACATCTAATCTGCTCAACGGCACGGTATCTGTCACGGTGGGCACCGTTACACACACCGGTACTGTCACTAATGGCGTCTGGAGCGTGCCGTTCACCTCTGCTGAATTGCAAGGACTGGCGGACGGTTCCACACAGGTCTCCGTGGTGGTGAGAGACAGTGTGGGTAACACCGCGACGTCTTCCAACCTGCTGAACGTCCTGACGCATGATCTGCCGCTGGTGGCGCTGAATCCGGTTCTCGGGCTGACGCTCGGTCTGGTGAGCAATATCCTCGGGGGGCAGGGGCTGACGCTGAGCGGCACCAGCCGCAATATCGCGCAGGGCGGTCTGGTCAGCGTAACCCTGCTGGGGAATACGCTGGCGGGTACCGTGCAGGCAGACGGTTCGTGGACGGTGAAATTCAGCAGTGCGCTGCTGAGCAGCTACGGACTGGTGGGCCTGCTGTCGGCATTACTGGGATCGGTGGTTGAACTGAAAGCCGTCGATGCCGCCGGTAACGGATTTGATGCCCATGTCGGGCTGACTGTCGGTTCATCATTACCGCCAGAAACCGCCACGCTGATGGCGACCTCTTTGTCTGCCGAAGATACCGACACGCATACGCTGGCCGCCAGTGTGGTAGCCGATTCTACGACCACTTCCACATCGGAACCCACAGACACCACGCACGCCACCAGCACACTGGTCTCATCGCTGGCGACTACGGAGTCTACTGCCAGCACGACATCAGAAACCACCGCGCATGCTGATACTGCCTTCTCGATTGGCGGAGTCACTATCGATCTGACGGCAACGGACGGTGTCGCACTGGGTGGCACCGGCGATGACGTGATTGCAGTTCACACGCTGGACTTCGGTCTGATCGACGGCGGTACCGGTGTCGATACCTTGCTGCTGGCGGGCACCAATCAGCATCTGGATCTGACCCTGCTCGGGCTGAAAGTTGAGCATATCGACATCTTCGATTTGGGCAATTCCGGCACCAACAGTATCTCGCTGAACCTGCATGAGGCGCTGAGCGTGAAGGATAACCCGACCGATGAAGTGATCATCAAAGGCGGCGAGGGCAGTCTGGTGAATCTGCACATCGGCACCGACGGTGCGTGGAACGAAACCGGGCAACGCACGGTGGATGGCCTGACGTTCGACGTTTACCACAATACCTCAATAGAAGCCTCGAATACGCTGGGAGACGTTCTGGTGCAGCACGGTCTGCACGTTCAGCAAAGTTGATGAGTGCGCCTCCCCCTGCGAAGGGGGGGGGCGGGGAGGGGGTTTTGCTGGCGACTGCGATGCCATTAATACCCCATCCCGACCTTCCCCTCGTGAGAGGGGAAGGCGCAGTACCAAAAATATAAATCGGCGTAATTAAGTGGTGTCGGTAATGAAAAATAAGAGAGTGATGCGGTCACTGACCGTGATGTTGGGCACCTTGTGCCTGACCGGTTTAACAGGGAATACGGGGGTGACGGCGGCGGTTAAACAGCCGGAATTTAACTGGCAGGCTGCGCCGACCGAGGAGATGCGTGCCAGCCTGACGTTGCAGGATGCCATCCTGCGGGCATTTGCGCGTAATCCGCAAATTTCAGAAGCAGCGGCGCAAATTCGCGTCGGCAAAGGCAACCTTGATGAGGCAAAAAGCGCCTGGTATCCGCAGATTTCCTTACAGGGAACTGCCGGAAAATCACATCAGACTGACTCGGCAGGTAGCCTGAGTAATAACGCATCGGCGGGCGTCCAGCTCAGCCAGCTGCTGTATGACTTTGGTCGTACCGGCGGCAGCATCAGTCAGCAGGAATACCTGTCTGACGCCTATCGTTATTCGCTTTACAGCACAATGACTGATGTGGCGCTCAGTACCCTGCAAGCCTATCTCTCGGTCAAACGCTATCAGGCGCTGAGCCTGGCGGCGCGCGACAATATCGCTTCTCTCGAACGTGTGCGGGACACCGCCAGACTGCGGGCAGACGCCGGACTGAGTTCACAGTCTGACGTGTTGCAGGCAGAAACGCGTATCGCCGGAATGAGAGCCACCGTTGAGCAATACCGCGCGCAGCAACGTTCTGCGCAGGCACAACTGACGGTGCTGACCGGCGTGGTGTCCGATAATTTGCCGGATCTGCCGCAAAGTCTGCTGGACCAGAAAGTGACCCTCGACAAAATCCCTTATGAAAACAGCACGCTGGTGCGTGCCGCACAGGCTAAACAGCAGGCGGCGATTGAGGAAGTTAATCAGACCGAAGCTCAGCACTGGCCGACCCTGAAAGTGCAGGCAGGACGTACGCGCTATGAAAACAGCGGCGGTGGCGGTTCTTACTGGGACGATCAGGTACAGCTGGCGGTGGATGCGCCGGTGTATCAGGGCGGGGCGGTCAGCGCCAAAGTCCGCGCGGCAGAAGGCCAGCGGCAGGCTGCACAGGCCGAAGTCGAAAAAGCCAAGCTGGACATCAACCAGAAAGCGTCGGCAGCTTATGCCGATATGATCGGCGGTCAGCAGCGGCAACTGGCGGGTGAGGAACAGTTCGGCAGCGCGACGCATACCCGCAGCGTTTATCAGGATGAATACAAACTCAGCAAGCGCAGCCTGAACGATTTGCTCAGCGTTGAGCAGGACGTTTTTCAGGCCGATACGTCGCGCATTGGCGCGCTGTATGACGGCTGGGATGCGACGGTGCGCTACGCCGCCGCCGTGGACAATCTGGTCGATATGTTAGGCATCGACAGACACAAACAAACAGGTGACACCATCCCGATGCTGTAAGGCGCGGACAGGACGGGAATAAACCAGAAGCATTCGATATCGAGGTTGAAATGAGTAATGAAGCAACAACACCTTTGTCGATCGACGTCTGGATAAGCGCCATGGGGCGCGTGGCCGAAACATTCGGTAAACCAGCAGATCCGCTTTATCTTCGCCAGCAAATGCGCTGGTTCGAACATCAGCCGTTGCGGCGTCAGCTCGACCGGCTCAGCGGTCTGATGGGGCTTCAGGTGGGTATGGTCAGCTGGAATCAGGTGCGCTGGCGTCAGGAAGTGTTACCTGCCGTCATTACGCTGCAACAGGGTGGCATTGCGGTACTGGAAAATCTGCACGACGACGGCATGGTGGACTACTGGCTGAGCGACGGCGGCAACTTAGTGCGTTCGGCTGAACTGGTGGTGTTGCTTGAGCAAAGCACCGGCCCGGTCTTTCTGGTTGGCGTGGCACCGCGCGGGCGCGATCAGCGTATCGACCCGTTCGTTCAGCCGCATAAAAAACACTGGTTCTGGGATAACTTCCGGGGTTCCGGGCGCAAAATCGCGGAAATCTCGCTGGCCTCTATTCTCGGTAACGTGCTGGCGCTGGCGGGAATTTTGTTCTCAATGCAGGTGTATGACCGTGTGATCCCGGCACAATCTTACCCGACCTTGTGGGTGCTGTTTTTCGGCGTGGTGCTGGCGGCGGGGATGGAATATGTCATCCGCCTGATGCGTACGCTGGTGTCGGATCTGATGGGCAAGAAAGTCGATTTGAAAGTCTCCTCGCTGTTTTTCGTGCGGGCGATGAATATCAAAAACGACGACCGGCCGAAATCCACCGGTTCCTTTATCTCTCAGTTGCGTGAAATCGATCAGGTGCGCGAACTGCTGACCTCGACCACCATCAGCGCGGCGGCGGATATGCCTTTCGTGTTGCTGTTCCTTGGCATCATGTTTTTCATCGGCGGCCCGCTGGTGATTATCCCGCTGCTGGCGATCCCGCTGATTGTCATTCCCGGCATTCTGATCCAGTGGCCGATGGCCAAACTGGCGAAAGAAGGTATGCGCGAAAGTGCACTGCGCAACGCCGTGCTGGTGGAAACCATCGAAGGCATCGAAGACATCAAAGCCTTGCAGGCGGAAGCCTATTTCCAGCGTCAGTGGGAACAGACGCACGAAGTGAGCGCGGCGGTGGGCATGAAGCAACGCGTGTGGGGCGCTCGCCTGACAGGCTGGGCCTCCACCGTGCAGCAACTGACTTACGGCGGCATGCTGGTTTTCGGCGTGTATCTGGTGCTCAGCGGCGACATCACCACCGGTACGCTGGTCGCCAGCAGCATGTTGTCATCGCGCACCATCGCACCGCTGATGCAACTGACGATGGTGTTTTCCCGCTGGCAGCATGCGAAAAGCGCCATGCGCGGGCTGGATGAACTGCTGAAAAAACCTGTTGACCGGCCAGCGGATGCGCAGTTGTCACATTGCCCGACGCTCAGCGGTCATTTCAATGTGCGTAATCTGCAATACACCTACGACAAAGAAAATGCGCCGAATGTGCTCGGTATCGGGCAACTGGAGATCAAGCCGGGCGAACGCGTGGCAATCCTCGGGAAAGTCGGTGCGGGTAAATCCACATTGCTCAAACTGCTGGCGGGGCAGGCCAGTCCGTCGCAGGGGAAAATTCTCATCGACGGCGTCGACATGACTAAAGTTGAACCGGCGGATATCCGCCGCCAGCTCGGTTATCTGTCGCAGGATTCGCGGCTGTTTTTCGGCACCTTGCGTCAGAACCTGATGCTGGGTTATCCGCACGCGACTGACCAGGAAATGCTGCAGGCGTTACGTATCAGTGGCGCGTTGTCGATGGTGCAGGCCGACGCGTCGAGCCTGGATAAAATCATTAACGAAGGCGGGCGCGGGTTGTCCGGCGGTCAGCGGCAGATGGTGATGCTGAGCCGCATGATCCTGCGTAACCCGCAGGTGGTGCTGATGGACGAACCGACCGCGTCGATGGATGAACAACTGGAAGAATACGTCATCCGTCAGTTACATAGCTGGCTGGTGGGGCGGACGCTGATTGTGGTGACGCACCGTCCGGCGCTGCTCAGGCTGGTGGACAGGATCGTCGTGATGGATAACGGGCGCGTGGTGGCTGACGGACCGCGGGATCAGATCCTCGCCAAAGTAGCCAGTACCACGCCCGCTCCGGCAGCGGCGGTCATGGACGATAAAAAACAAGGCGCAGCCTGAGCTGCTAAGGACACCGCATGGCACATCTGACATTGCATGATGAACTGGAAGCCGAAAGCCGCAAAGTCTCGTGGATTATCTGGGGCACGCTGGCCAGTTTGCTGGTGTTTTTTGTCTGGGCACGTTTTGCTGTGCTGGACGAAGTAACGGTCGGTACCGGCAAAGTGACGCCATCGAGCAAAGCACAGCAAATTGACTCGCTCGATGGTGGCGTAATTTTAAAACTGATGGTGCAGGAAGGATCAGTGGTGAATCGCGGACAGCTTCTGGCGCAGCTTGACCCGACACGTTCTCAGTCAAACTACGGCGAGGCCGCCTCCCGTGTGCGGACATTACGTGCTTCTTCTGAACGTCTGAGCGCCGAACTGACCGGCGCACCGCTGAAATTCAGCCCCGAAACCATGAAATCACCGGAACTGGTGGCGCGTGAACGCCAGTTATATTTATCACGTAAGCAGAACCGTGATGAAACGGTGACTAACCTGCAACAGTCGCTCAGACTGGTGAACGATGAAATCAACATGACGCAACCCCTGGTGGCCAAAGGCGCGGCGGGGCAGGTCGAAGTCATTCGTCTCAAACGTCAGGCCAGCGAACTGCGCGGAAAAATCGACGATGCCACTAACCAGTACGCGGTACGTGCGCGTGAGGAGCAGGTGAAAAATAACGCCGATCTGGACGCTGAATTGCAGGTGTTGGCCGGTAAAGAAGATCAGGTGACGCGCTCTGAACTGTATTCGCCGGTTCACGGCATTGTTAAAGACATTCAGGTTTCCACTGTCGGCGGTGTTCTGCAACCGGGCGGCAAGCTGATGGAAATCGTGCCGATTGAAGATCAGCTGCTGATCGAAACCCGCATTAACCCGCGCGACATCGCCTATATCCGCCCCGGACTGCCTGCCACGGTAAAAATCTCTGCATATGATTCATCAATCTATGGCGATCTGGACGGTAAAGTTGAAGGTGTCTCACCGGATACGTTGCAGGATGAAGTGAAGCGCGACCAGTATTATTACCGTGTGTATGTCCGCACCGATAAAGCTTTCCTGACCAACAAAGCCGGGCGCCAGTTCCCGATCGTGCCGGGGATGGTGGCGAATGTGGATATCAAAACCGGTCAGAAAAGCGTGCTGGATTATCTGATTAAACCGTTGAATAAGGTGAAAGAATCCCTGAGGGAGAGGTAAGCAGGAGGCCGCTGCTGATGCGGCTTTAAGGTCAACACCTTGGGCTCGCCGCCCAAACTGGCCCAGAGGACGCGTAAGCGCGCGTCCTCTGGACTCCGGCGCTTTTTTAACTGCGCGCTCTGCTCGCTGACTATGTTTCAGCTGCCGCAGTGATAGCCATAAAGCTCCCACCCCTGCGAAGGGGAGGGCTGGGGTGGGGTATTAAAGAAAAATCAGAGAGTTAAAGTAAGCTTTGACTAAGTGTTAGCCCGTAAAACCCCCTCCCAACCTCCCCCTTCGCAGGGGGAGGAGGAAAGATAAAACATTCTGTCGTTGAATTTAAGATCGTGCGGGCGATTCAGAAATCTTGCTGAACGGAGCGGCTTCGAGACCTGTGGCTCGAAGACCGAGAGAAGGAACCGCGCAGCGGCAAGATTTCCAGCCTGTCGCTGTGGTACCTGAAACATAGCCAGCACGCGATAGCGCTTGTTGAAAAAGCGAAGGGAGATCCAAGAGGTAAAAAGCACTTTTCCCTCTTGGTCGGTTTCGGCGCGAAAGGCTCTGCGATAACAGTTATTGAGAAACCGAAATATTCCCGCTCAAGCCTTCACGGCCATGAAAACCCAAAATTTGCACCTTTATAAAAGGGGTTCAAGCCGCTATTGCAGCGGCTCCTGCAATCTAAACCCGGCGATAGGATCTTCAATCTCAGTCTTGCGCTTATCCTGCCAAAGATTCATCCTCGCCCGCAGCGAGCCGCTGAGTTCATCGTGAACCTGCTTCGCCGCCTCGGATTCCGGGTTCAGCTCGAGCACGAATTCCATAAATTTATCCGCGATATAACGGTTTTTCTTCACGCCGGTACCGGTCAGCCAGGCCATGCCAAGGGTATAAGCGGCTTCGGCGCGATCCGGGTGCGCGGCGTTATGCAGAATTTCCGGCAGCCACACTTCTGCTGCCTGACGTTTCTCGGCATCGGAGCCATTATCCAGCGCGCAACTGGCGCGATAGTAGGCGGCGGACAGGTGCCCGGCGTCTATCGCGCGCTGATACCACTGCATCGCCTGTTCATAATCCGGTTCGCCGCTCAGCCCGTCGCGCAGCGCGTTAGCGCAGGTAAACATAGCCGGAACCATGCCAGAGCGGGCGGCGCTGAGCACGCAATCCATCGCATTACTGTCATTGTGATAATGCTCAGGCACATCATGGTGCCAGCCGTTGCGGTAGAAGAAATACAGCTCGTAGCAGTGAATGGCACTGCCGTGGCGCGCCATGCCGGTCATCAGAAAATGAGCGGCATCGATGTCGTCATTGATTGCCATATCATGCGCCAGCGTGACCAGATCGCTGACCGGTTGTTCATCCCCCGATTGCTGGATAAGCGACCACGCGTGTTCCATCAGCCCTTCACTTAACTCCGGCCGGGCTGGCAGTCCGTACAATCCGAATTGCAGCGCCGTCGCGGCAAACGCGACCAGCACCGGATCATTGGCCTGGCTCAGGCCGCGGGTCAGTAACTGAGTGAGTACCGGCAAACCTTCTTCATGACCGTTTGCCAGCACGGCGCGGGAAATAAACATGCGGGCAGAATGGCCCGGCATCGCCTGCGGTGAAACGGCGAACAATGCGTCATAAACGGTCAGGCCAGCCTGATCATCATCCTGCCAGTAAGCGGTACAAATCCCGGCGAGATCCAGCAGGCGGATGCGGGTTTCAGGCGTGATGGGCTGAGCCAGTAAAGTCGCCAAACGCTGCTGGAGTTCCTGCGCCCGCGGTGATTCCCGTTCTGCAATATCGCCGGATAGCGCATCGCACAGCGCGTTCGCACGAAACTGGTTACGTTCTTCATCGCTAAATTCCGCACACAGCGGGCTGTCGATAATCAGCATCTGTTGCTCGTCGCTGCCGCCCCAGAACGCGGAATGGAATAACAGGTAGGATTCCATCGTGCCGACGTCGGCGTGACGCACGGACATCGCCATGCGCAACCAGTAATCCAGCGCTTCTTCACCGGTTTTTCGGGTTTGCTGTAACGCGGCAGGTAACATTTGCGGCCAGTGTGTGGCAGGTTCGAACCCGAGGGCGTGGATATGCGCCACCCCGGCTTGCCAGATTTCACTGTCCTGAATCGAAAACTTCTCATGCAGGGGCTTGGGGATTTCGCCAGCGAAAAGAGATTTCAGCCAGTAAGGCTCACCGAAACCCCCGCTGAGATTCATCAGATGGCGGAACGCATGAGTCGGGCGCGGGTGTAATTCGATGGCGCGTAAAAACGCCAGCACGGCGTAATCGCAACACAACTGGGCACCGAGCCACTGGTGATCTTCAATTTCATTTTCGCCCTGAGACTGGCGGATCAACCAGGCATTTTCATGCCAGACCATGCCCAGCAATACGTGAGCGTGGTAGCTCTGCGGGCATTGCTGCGCCCAGTCACTGAGAACTTCCAGCGGATTAAGTGCAGGCGATTCCGTACCGGTAAACAGAGTAGCCGGATGCATCAGCAGGCCGTAATCGCTTTGGCCTTCGCCCTGATTCTGCCAGCCACGCATCAGTGACAACAGCCACTCGTCGAGTTTTAGAAAACGGCGGGTTGCCAGAAGCATTCTGGCTTTGGATATGTTGTCGAGCTGATCCTGTTGTGGCATGAGGTTCCCTGAACGGTTGAATAAAGAAGCTGTTGCGTGGCACCGCAGTTTATCGGTCTTCCCGGCGGTGATCAGCGGGATTGGTCTGACTTTGGCTATAGTAACGGATCTGAAGTGTCGCTGACCAACAAAGCCTCTCCACAATATCGATTAATAATTTTCCGAAAATACCTTATTAATTTAATGGATTAGATATCGAATATTAAGAAAATCGAAATTCAAAAGATGGAGATAATGTGAAGTAATTATGGAGAAATACAGTCAACGGGCGCGATATAATCAATGATGAATGTCACAGAGTGATATTATATCTTTGTAAATCAAAAAAAACCGGCCACAAAGGGCCGGCTGTTGTTTCCACAAAACGGGGAATGAGGGTAATTGAATAACAAATAATGATGATAGCGAGAGAGAGTATATATTATTGCTGAATGTATGATTTATCACTTAGTGCGGTAACGGGTTTAATTAATTAATTGATATGTATCATTTTTTTATTAAATTAGCTTTGCGTGCTTTATTTTAACAAAAATAAACAGACGTAAATTTACGCAATATTAATATATTGTTACATATTCTAATATATAAGTAATGTCTTCACTAATTTCGTATCATTTTCTTTCTGGATTAAAAGAATCTATATCATGAGAATGGAACTGCCATGTCGGGCCAACATTTATACAGATACAAAAAACGTTATGCAGATTTAAAGCGGTAAAAAAAAACTGTACTTTACATTTAGTGGCACGGTCCGACACCTATCGAGGACAAAAAAATGAAAATCCGTGTTCTTTCACTCATGATCCCTGCTTTAGTGGTGGCGGGATCAGCAAGTGCGGCAGAAGTTTATAATAAAGATGGTAATAAACTGGACCTGTACGGTTTAGTGGATGGCTTGCACTACTTCTCTAACGACAAAGGTTCTGATGGCGATCAGAGCTACATCCGCCTTGGTTTCAAAGGCGAAACCCAGATTACTGATCAACTGACGGGTTACGGCCAATGGGAATATCAGGTTCAGGCTAATCAGGCTGAAAGCTCTGATGACGGTGACCGCGCATTTACCCGTTATGGTTTTGCAGGTCTGAAATTTGGCGACATGGGTTCATTCGACTACGGTCGTAACAACGGCGTGATGTATGACGTTGCCGCCTGGACCGACATGCAGCCTG
The DNA here is from genome assembly GCF_963881615.1 of Rahnella sp. CJA17(1/100). Classification (NCBI taxonomy): domain Bacteria; kingdom Pseudomonadati; phylum Pseudomonadota; class Gammaproteobacteria; order Enterobacterales; family Yersiniaceae; genus Rahnella; species Rahnella sp. CJA17(1/100). The sequence continues at coordinate 466,768 of NZ_CAWOJA010000022.1, forward strand.
AGTTCGATGGTTCCACTTATGGTGCTGACCAGTTCCTTTATCAGCGTACCAACGGCGTGGCAACTTACCGCAACGACAACTTCTTTGGTCTGGTCGATGGCCTGCACTTTGCCCTGCAATATCAGGGTAAAAACGACAGCGGCGGCGGCGAACCAGGTACCCGCGATGTGCTGACACAGAACGGCGACGGTTACGGTATGTCGCTGAGCTACGATATTGGCGCGGGCGTCAGCGTAGCGGGTGCATTCTTCAACTCTGACCGTACTGACGAGCAGAACTCTGCACCGGGTATCATGGGCGACGGTAAAAAAGCCGAAGGCTACACCGGGGGGCTGAAATATGACGCGAATAACGTCTATCTGGCTGCGATGTTTACCCAGGCTTACAACGCTTCCCGCTTCGGTTCCACCGATTCAGAAGCTTACGGTTATGCTAACGAATCCCAGGCATTTGAAGCCTATGCAAGTTATCAGTTCGATTTCGGTCTGCGTCCGTTCGTAGCTTATAACCAAACCCGCGGTAAAGATTTAGGTTCAGACCGTCTGGGTAATAACTACCAGGATCAGGATCTGGTTAAATTTGTTGACCTCGGTGCGACTTACTACTTCAACAAAAACATGTCAGCCTACGTTGACTATAAAATTAACCTGATCGACAGCAGCACCTTCACCGACAACGCTGGCATCAATACCGATGACGTGACGGCGGTAGGTCTGGTGTATCAGTTCTAAGCGTGCCTTTCTCAGACACAGAATAGCGCTTAGCAGTAAAGAATAAGCAGTAAAAGAACGCGGCCTCTGATGGCCGCGTTTTTTGTGGATTTCTGACAGCTTCAGGCAGATTTCTGATGGATGAGATGCAGCGGGGGAGAGACATCAAGCTTGATGTCAGGGTTCTGGCGGAATTCATGTGGCGTTATGTTGAAACGCTTGCGGAACATGTAGGTGAAATGCGATTGCGAACCAAAACCGAAATCCATAGCAATGTCAAAAATCGGGGTTTCACTGCTGCTCAGCTGATAAACAGCACTCGCCAGACGGCGTTCCCTGATGTACTTCCCCAGAGAAATGCCTGTCGATTCTTTGAACAGTTTTTGCATGTGCCAGAGCGAATAGCCTGAATACTCAGCCAGTTCTTCAAGATGGATCACACGACCAAGATGGCCTTCAATCCATTTGCTGAGTGCGCAGACGATAGCGATATGAATGTCTTGAGCCATAACCAGTCTGTATTAAGGTTGAATACCGCTATTATACACGAGTTCGCCAGGTTGGCGTGGCAGCTGTTGCTCAGAGATGTTCAGGGGGTGGGCAGACAATAATGGCCCGGTGGGCAGGACTGTAATGACAGCCGCGCGGGCCATGTTTTAACGCAACAGGATCCAGTGGATCAAACGGGCGATGCCATCGTCCACCACGACTATCCCGACGAGAATAAGAACAATCAAAACCACAAAGTTCTTACCGGTTGGCAAAATGATGTCTCCCTTTATCCCTTTTCAGGGAACGGAACTCAGTTACCAGGGGCTGCTGCCCTGCATATTCAGTGCAATCACACCCAGACAAACCGCAACAAAGATCAAAAATACGATAAGAAGCCGTTTCATTCTTTTTTTTACAGAGCTTGCGCTCTTCCTCCACAGTGAGTCAGCCAGCAATTTCTTTAGCCACAAACACTGCGAACGTTAACCGCTTATTTCTGTGAGATCCAGTCTGTCAGAAATTTTTAATCTTTTTGCTCGCGTTTGATTAACCGTCTGTGGCCGGGCGACGTACCAGATCGGTTTTCTGCCCGCCATTAATCACCGTCGTTGGTGGCGTTTCCGGCACCAGCGCATCCGGCGCAATGTTCATGTGGTTAAGGATTTCGCCCATAATCTGCCCGAAAATCGGGCCTGCAACCGAACCACCGAAGTGCTTGCCCGCTTGCGGATTATTGACCATCACCACCAGTGCAACACGGGGATTACTGGCAGGCGCAACACCGGCGGTGTAGTTGATGTAACCGCCGTCGTATTTGCCACTGGCTCCCATTTTTTCCGCCGTACCGGTTTTAATCGCCAGACGGTATCCCGGCACCGCAGCGCTGAGGCCGGAGCCGCCGGGCAGGGCGTCACTTTCCATCATATGAATCACGGTTCTGACCACGTCAGCCGACATCACACGGGTGCCAAGCACCGGCGGCGTGACTTTGGTTATCGACAGCGGTCGGTAAATACCTTCGGCACCAATCGTGGCGTATTCACGGGCGATTTGCAGTGGCGTGACGCGCAGGCCGTAGCCAAAGGAGAAGGTAGCGCGCTCGATATCAGCCCAGCGGTCACGGTGGAGCGGGAAATAACCACTGCTTTCGCCACCGATACCCAGATCTGTCGGTTTGCCCAACCCAAAGGACTGATAAAGCTGAACCAGTACACTGGCAGGCATCGCCAGCGCAATGTGCGACACCGCAATGTCACTGGATTTTTGCAGGATACCGGTGATGGTCAGCGCTGGCCAATGACCAACGTCGCGGATCAGGTGGCCGTTAACGGTATACGGATGGGTATCGAGAACGGAATCCGGACGGATCATATGGCGGTTCAGACCCGCCATCACCACCAGCGGTTTGACCGTCGAACCCGGTTCGAAACTGTCGCTGATCGCCACATTTCGCATGTCTTTTGCCTGAACACCGGCATAGTTATTGGGATTATAGGACGGATAGGACGCCATCCCTAAAATCTCACCGGTATTCACATCCACCAGAACAGCAGCACCGGATTCAGCCTGGTTAAGCGTAACGCCATCGCGCAGCCGCGAGTACAAAACGTACTGCATAAAACTGTCGATACTCAGGTTGATGGTTGGCGGCTGTTGTGGCGCGACTTCTTTCAGGATGCCGATCACATTGCCATGGCGATCCTGACGGTATTCGCGCATGCCCGGTTTGCCCTGCAGCAGAGCATTAAAGCCTTTTTCAACGCCTGTCAGACCTTCATTATCTGTCCCGACGACGCCGACCAGATTTGCTGCGGCTTCACTCATCGGGTAATAACGGCTGTCATCGAGCTGACTGCTGATGCCGCCGAGGTGCAGCTGGCTGATATCTGCGGCGATGCCTTCTTCTATTTTGCGGCCGAGATAGACGAAGCGGCGTTGAGGATCACTGGTGATGGTTTGCTGGAGCTGCGAAAGTGGCATATTCAGCGCGGAAGCCAGATATTGCCACTTCGGACTGTTCAGGTCGCTGTGCAATTCCAGCACACGGAACGGATCGGCGATAATGTCTTTTGAGGCGACGCTCAGCGCCAGCGGATGGCCGTTACGATCAACAATAGTGCCGCGCCCGGCAGGGATGACAGTGGAACGCAACGAGCGGGAGTCGGCTTCTTTTTCCAGCATTGGCTGGTTGAGCAATTGCAGGTAGCCCACCCGGCCGAGCAGAAGCGCCAGGCAACAGACAATACCGAGACAAATCAGCGCAAAGCGCTTGGTGTAGAAATTAGGTTGGGCGCTGGATTTTTTTAGGCTCGGTGGCATGGCTGTTTCGCAAAGTCATTGGCGCGTGTGAAGCGAAAAGCGAAGGTGCGGGGACAATGTACCGGATGAAATCACCCAGTTCTGTACCTCATTATGTGCAACTCATCGCTCTGATTGATAATGAATTTCGTATAACCCGCACATCTTATATTAAGCCATAGCGATGGATTGTTTATTTCAATTGCTCTTTGTAAGTAAGTGCAACGGCAAGGTGGATTTTTACTCCACAGCGAGCCACTCGTCGGCTTCTTCGAACATTTCCTCTAACATTTGATTTAACTGCGAACGTTCCTGCTTGCTGGCACCGTGGGTATTCAGCCCGTTAGCCTGCATCGGTTTTACTTTTACTTCCGCGTCAGGAAACAGACGGTGTACCCGTTTAACCAGTTCCGCTTCAATCTTTTCACTGGCATTGGGGATGCCGGAGACATTCCGTTTGTCAAAAATCAGTTCGACCCGCATAACTTTCCTCATAAAAGACAGGGAGAAATAACTGTTGAAATATACAGTCTTATTTGTGCGGGTCCAAGTGATTTTTAGTCTGTTCTCTGCATAACGCCGCGCCCGATGAGACGCTGACGATCGTGAGGGCGGCGCAGATCAAGCTGCGGACCTGCCGGAACGATACCTGTCGGATTCAGCCATAAAATACCGTAGTAACCTTGTTTGATATGCGCCAGGTTTACCGTGTCGCTGACCCCCGGCCACTGATAGAGTTCACGCAAATAATTTGAAAGATTTCGATAGTCTTCAATACGGCGAATATTACATTTGAAGGCACCGTGATACGCGCTGTCGAAACGCACCAGAGTGACGAACAGACGCCAGTCGGCTTCGGTAATATATTCACCGGCCATGTACCGGTGGGTGTTTAAATGCGCCTCAAGGGTATCGAGCGTGCCGAACAGTTGGGTCACGGCGGCGTTATAGCTTGCCTGAGTCTTCGCAAAGCCCGTCTTGTACACACCGTTGTTGACGTCGTGATAAATCACTTCATTCCAGCGGTCGATGTCTTCGCGCAGGGCAGCAGGGTAAAAGTTATCCCGATTTCCGGTCAGTGCATCAAACGTATGGTTAAGAATGCGGATAATATCAGCCGATTCATTATTGATGATACGCCCTTCGCGACGGTCCCACAGCACAGGCACGGATACTTTGCCGGTATAGTGTGCATCGCTGGCGGTATAGAGCTGATGGATGTAACGCACCTGCTCAATCTTTTCGCCTGCATCCTGCGGCGTGTCGAACGTCCAGCCATTTTCACCAATCACCGGCAGAGCAACGGATACCTGAATGAATTTTTCCAGCCCTTTCAGATGGCGGAAAATTAACGTGCGCGAGGCCCACGGACACAAATAAGAGACGAAAAGCTGATACCGTCCGGCTTCCGGCTCAAGATGTGTCTGGCGAAAGGCAGTTTCCTCACGATGAAATGCCCCGTTTTTTATTTCTTCTTTCGCGACGTCGCCGCTTACCCATTTTCCGTTGACCAGTCCCGCCACGATGGTTGCACTCCGCTCATTTTTTAGAAAGTTATCAGAATATAGGGTCCACCGTAACGGTTTCAGGCTGCGCTATAAACGACATTATTTTCAAGAAGAAGGTCAAATAATTTGATAGGGGAAAATGGGCGTGGCCCCAATAAAAAAGCCAACCGGTCAGGGTTGGCTTTCATTTTTGCGCTTAACGGCAAATGTCAGTTTGCCAGGAAGCGTTTTTCATCTGTCAGCACCTGAAGCAGCAAGCCAAGCTCGGGTTTCTGATCTTTAATCCGCTTGCCGTTAATGTCAAAAGCGCGGTAATCCCCGTTATTTTCCAGTTCCAGCGTCTGGTCCGGGGTGGTGATCACCAGCGTACCGTCGTCGCTGGTCGTGACCCAGTTATGGCGACGCTTCGCAGCGAACAAATCTTCGCCCTGCGAGTAATCCGCCGGGGCCGTAGTGACGTGCAACAGGCGCTGCATCAGCGTGGTCATCACATCGGCATGATCCGTCAGCTTATCGATATTCTGCGCCGGTGTGCCCGGCCAGTGAATGATCAGCGGAACCTGCAACTGGCGGCGGTTCATCGAGTTACCTGACCCCCAGGTGCCATTCTCGTTGAATTCAATACCGTGTGAGGCGGTAATGACTACCACGGTTTTCTCCAGCTCTCCGCGGTCTTTTAACGATTGCAGGATGGCCTTGATTTGATCATCCACGCCCAGTGCACCGTTCTGATAGCGACGAATAAAGGTGTTACCGGTTGGCACACTGGCCCCGTCCTGACGCAATGCACTGCTGATGCCGTTGAGGTTCACGTAGGAGAACCACGGTCCGTTGCCAAGGCCATTCAGCCATTGTTGCCATTGATAAACGGTTTGCTGGTCAGTCTGTTTGACTGGCGGCGGCAAGGTGAAATCGGTCAGTAACGCCTGGCGGTACAGCGGGCTGTTAAAACCGTCTGAGGCAAATAAACCAAATTCGTAACCTTGTTGCTCCAGCGATGTCACCAGCGCAGAAGGTTTACGCGCTGCCAGAATGCCCTGCATATAGCTTGGCGAAATCCCGTAGAACAGGCCGAACTGCCCGGTGTCATTACGGTTTCCGGAACTGAAATGCTGATCAAAACGAATGTTATGTTTGGCAAAATCACTCAGTGCTGGCATGTCTTTATCCAGCGTGGCGGTATGGACACCGTCGAGTACCACCATCAGCAAATTATACTTCGATCCGGTTTTCGCGAAGCTGAGGGTATTCAGCGGATATTCCACGGCCAGCGCTTCAGGGTTGCCTTGTTCGATCAGCCGTTTCTGGTATTCACCGGCATTCAGCAAGCCGTGTTTTTCAAGGAATTTGCGCGCCGTCATCGGATACGACAGTGGCAGATTCGCGCGCTGCATGGTGATCGGACGATAGAAGTTGGCATCCGCCCAGATATACATCAGATGCGAAGCAAAGAAACTGGCAATGAACAGCACGACAATCGGCTTGGCGAAATTACGGCGGTTCAGGCTGCGCAGCTTTTGCCACGCCCAGGTACCAAACAGCATTTCGAGCAGGAATATCACCGGCACAGCAATAAACATCAGCTGCCAGTCGCGTGCCATCTCGCCCTGAACGGGATTGACCACCAGTTCCCACACAACCGGATTAATATGCAAGTGGAAACGGGTAAAGACTTCGGTATCGACCAGGAGCAGGGTCAGCCCGGCGGTAGCCAGAATAGCGGATAAGAACCGCAGCAGGCGTTGCGACATCACCACGAAGGTGAGCGGGAAGATGATCAGTAAATATGCCGAGAAACCGATAAAACTGAAATGCCCAAGCCAGCTGACCAGCGCGTAAATGCGCCCCTGCAATGAAGAAGGCCAGTCAGAAACAAACAGGTAGCGGCTGCCGATCCCAAGAATGAGCAGGATATTAAACAGGGCGAACCAGTGGCCCCAGCTGATCATCTGGGATACTTTTTCGCGATAGCGCTGACGATTTGTCACCATGAGAGGGTTTGGGCAAGTTGTGAATTAATGGGCTTTATCTTCTCTTATCGACGCTTGCAACGCTTTCGCAAAGGACTGCGACAAGGCTTTGCGCTGTGCAGGAGCGACGCTGGTATTAATAAGGTTTGTCACCATATTGCCCAGAACCATCAGAGACAGGTCTGTCGGGGCGCGGTGTTTTTCCAGAACTGTCGCCAGCTCGGAAAGGAGCTGTTCAACGTGTTCGTCACTGTAACGGGATGATTGTGCCATAGAGTATTGTGCTTCTTGATCCGACAAAGTCCAATATCTTAGCGTATCACGCCTCTGTTTTCCGCATTTTTATAACCCCTTCACACTTCGGGTTGCAGATGCGTTGACTGCACTCAGTCACCCGAATCACTTACCGGCGTAAGCTCATCGGGATTTCTTCGTTTGCCGCCTTCCTGCAACACGAATTATTTTGGGTTTTTTCTCGCATCAAACTCTTATTTCTAAGGCATGAGCGGTTGCGGCTTTGACGCTTCGGTGTTTGAATACGCCCCGCAGACAAACCCTTCTTACACGGCTGCAATTCTTACAGGAGAAAATCCCCATGAGTCTGGATCTCGAGCAGATCGCTCTGCACCAGTTGAACAAACGTGATGAGCAAACGCTGGATGTTGTGCTGCGTGATACGCTTCTGACGCCCAATGCTGCCGTTGATGAAATGATGGCAGAACTGCACCGCGTCTACAGTGCAAAAAGCAAAGCGTACGGTCTGTTCAATGAAGACAGCGAGCTGGCAGTCGCATTACGCAGTTGCCGCAAAGGGGACGACGATTTCCTGTCATTCAGCCGCGCTGCCACTGGCCGTCTGCGTGACGAACTGGCGAAATACCCGTTTGCCGAAGGCGGCGTGGTGCTTTTCTGTCATTACCGCTTCCTGGCAGTCGAATATTTACTGGTTGCCGTGCTGAACAGCCGCAGCAGTATGCGCGTCAATGAACAGCTGGATGTCAGCAGCATTCATTATCTCGACATCAATCATGCGGATATTGTGGCGCGTATTGATTTGACGGAATGGGAAACCAATCCGGAATCGACCCGTTACCTCACCTTCCTGAAAGGCCGGGTAGGGCGCAAAGTCTCTGACTTCTTTATGGATTTCCTCGGCGCATCCGAAGGTCTGGATACCAAGGCGCAGAACCGTGGCCTGCTGCAGGCGGTTGATGATTTCTGTACCGAAGCGCAGCTCGATAAAAACGAGCGTCAGAATTACCGTCAGCAGGTTTATACCTACTGCAACGAGCAACTGCAGGCGGGCGAGGAGATCGCGCTGGATGATCTGTCCGAAGAACTGCCGCCGTGGAATGACAAGAAATTTAAAGAATTTACCCAGGAGCAGGGCTATCAGCTGGAAGAAACCTTCCCGGCCGACCGCAGCACCTTGCGTCAGCTGACCAAATTCGCCGGCAGCGGCGGCGGTCTGAGCATCAACTTCGATGCCATGCTGATGGGCGAACGCATTTTCTGGGATCCGGCCACGGATACCCTGACCATCAAAGGCACACCGCCGAATTTGCGGGATCAGTTACAGCGCAAAGCGGGTAATAAATAATCGCACCCTCCCCTGCGAAGGGGAGGGTTGGGGTGGGGTATTAAAGCAAAATCAAGATGTTGAAGTGTGCTTTAGAAAAGGGTATTAGCCCTTAAAACCCCCACCCAACCTCCCCCTTCGCAGGGGGAGGAGCAAATCAGAATAGCGCCCAATAAAAAACGCCGCATAAGCGGCGTTTTTTATTTGTTCTCGCACGGCGTCCCGATGCGCAACAACTCAGTCAGCGATTAAACGCGAACGAAGTCGATGTGAGCCAGTTTTGGCTTGAACGGGTGACGCTGTACAGCCTGAACTTTAACTTTGGTTTCTTTACCGTCGATAACCAGAGTAATTGCTTCAGAGTAGAACTCCGCTTTAACTTCCAGATTCTTGACAGAATCGTGGTCCAGTTTGATAGAAACCGGAGCAGCTGAGCCACCGTAAACGATAGCTGGGAATTTGTTTGCTGTACGCAGGCGGCGGCTCGCACCTTTGCCCTGCTCGTCCTGTGGACGTACTTCTACATTGATAGTGATCATTGTATGTTTCTCGATTAGAACTACTTCTAAAATGTGCCCCGCCACCTGCGACCGAGTGACGAGTTGAGTACTGCGGCTTTCACACAAGGCGAAAGCGGGCGGTATGATACCGGAGTCGGCGCGCAGCAACAACGAATAATTACCGATTTGGTCATCCCAGTTACCCGCGCAGTTCATTAGCGCGCCGGTAGCGGCCTTCATAATCAAACATTTTTTCCCGCACCTGCCAGAACTGGCCTTTCATGCGCGCCACCACAAAATCCGGATGACGCAATAAAATCTGCTGCGCGACGATATCCGCGGCGGTATTCCATTCCAGCGGTACGCCCGGCGCGCGCTGGTGCGGGCGCAGGAAGTTATGCAGAAACGCCATGCGCTGGGCAGGCGTCGTCAGGCGAAAGCGCTCGGAAACGTCAGCACCGTCTTCATCGTAATAAGTAATCTTCAGCCATTCGCCTTTGTCGTCGTGCCCGTTTTGCAGATTCATACCACCACAGCGCAGCACCAGTGCATCTTTCAGGCGCAGCGCGGCTTTCAGCATATCATCGGGATCGACCAGAATTTCCTGACACTGATGACAACGCCGTGCGGCGATATCGTTCTCGGCGCCACAGTGCGGACAGCTTTTAAAGCGAAAGCGGAAATCACATTGCTCGCGGTTGCCTTCATCGTCTTCCAGCACGCCCTGACAGCGACGGCCAAAATGCTCGATGACTGTGCCGTCTTCGGTGGTTTTTCCCCAGAAAATATTGGCGAAACCGCAGGCCGGGCAGAACACCTGCACCGGTTTGTTATCACCTGCCGGTTTATGGCTGCCGACTTCCGGCGTAAACAGGTCATGCGGGTTTCCGGCGTAATCGAGGATCAGGCAATCCGTTTTGCCTGGTGCGAGCCGCAGCCCGCGTCCGACAATTTGCTGATACAGACTGACGGATTCGGTCGGGCGCAGGATGGCGATAAGATCCACATGCGGTGCGTCAAAGCCGGTGGTCAGCACCGATACATTCACCAGATAGCGTAACTGCTGCGCTTTAAACGCGGTAATCAGCCTGTCCCGTTCCACCGCGTGTGTTTGTGCGCTGATCAGCGCCGCTTCGCCTTTCGGCAGCAGACCGAAAATTTCACCGGCGTGTTCCACCGTCGAGGCAAAAATCATCACCCCTTTGCGATCCTGCGCGAACTCAATAATCTGGCTGATGATGTGCGGCGTGATGCGCTTTTGCTGGCGTAATTCGTCATTCAGATCGGCTTCACTGAACAGACCATTACTGCTGGCCTGCAGGCGGCTGAAATCGTAACTGACTACCGGCATATCGAGCCGTTCCGGCGGTACCAGAAAGCCGTTTTTAATCATGTAACGCAATGGCAGTTCATAGATGCAGTCGCGGAACAGGCTGTTGGCATCGCCGCGTACAATGCCCTGATGGTGATACTGATAAATCCAGCCCTTGCCCAAACGGTAGGGCGTGGCGGTCAGGCCGAGCAGCCGCAGGCGCGGGTTTTGTGCTTTGAGATGGCCGATGATTTGCTGATACTGACTGTTGTCATCGTCGGAGATACGGTGGCATTCATCGACAATCAGCAGGGAAAACTCACCGCTGAACTCCGCCAGGTTAGGCGCGACGGACTGCACGCTGCCAAATATCACTTTGCCGCTGCTTTGCTTGAGATTCAGGCCTGCGGCGAAGATATCGGCTTCCAGCCCGTAAGAAAGGTATTTGCTGTGGTTTTGCGCCACCAGTTCTTTGACGTGGGCGAGCACCAGCACACGCCCGCGGGCAACGCGCGCCAGTTCGGCAATCACCAGACTTTTTCCCGCGCCGGTCGGCAGCACAATCACAGCCGGTTCGTCGTGCTGGCGAAAATGACGCAGCGTGGCATCCACGGCATCTTGCTGGTAAGGGCGGAGGGTAAAAACAGTCACGCGATGATCACCTGTTCGTTATTGAGTTAACTTACCTGTTTATAAAAACAGTAATGCAGTATGCCAAGAAATCCGGCTGATGGCGATGAGCAAAGAAATCGCCCGCTGTGAATGTTTAGCCTGCTTATTTTCCTTCTTCCTTGCAGGATGCACGGCTATACTAATGCGCTCAATGCGGCAGTATTTCTGCCCCCCCGAAGTAATAATAACTCTTTGCAATTATTACGAACCGAACAACCCTGAACCCTGTCAGTTGCTGTATTGCGACGGCGGGGTCTTGTGTTTTATCAGTAACGCGATCACTCAGATCGCCATGAAGGCAAGTCGATCCAATGCGTCTGGACAAGTTTCTCTCTCAGCAATTAGGCGTAAGCCGCGCGCTGGTTTTGCGCGAACTGCGTAACAAACGTGTCACCGTAGACGGTGAAATCGTCAAAACCGGCTCAATGAAAATCAGCCCTGAACAACGCGTCGAGTTTGATGGCAATGTGCTGGATCAAATCACCGGCCCGCGTTATTTCATGCTCAACAAACCGCAGGGATACGTGTGTTCTACCGATGATCCGGATCACCCGACCGTGCTGTATTTCCTCGAAGAACCCGTTGCCTACAAACTGCATGCCGCGGGGCGTCTGGATATCGACACCACCGGTCTGGTGCTGATGACCGACGACGGTCAGTGGTCACACCGCATCACCTCGCCGCGTCATCACTGCGAAAAAACCTATCTGGTGACGCTCGAACATCCGCTGGCTGATGACACCGCCGCGCAGTTTGAGGCCGGTGTGCAGTTGCATAACGAAGATTCCCTGACCAAACCGGCACAGCTCGAAAAAATCGAAGACTGTCTGGTGCGTCTCACCCTCAGCGAAGGCCGTTACCATCAGGTAAAACGCATGTTTGCCGCCGTCGGTAACCGTGTGGTTGCGTTGCACCGTGAACGTATCGGCGAGATTGTGATGGATGAAGATTTAGAACCGGGTCAGTACCGTCCGTTAACTGAGCAGGAAGTGGCCAGCGTTGGCGTTCCTTCGCGATAGTTTTTTCGATAACTGGAGCAGCTGAAAGTGCAAGAAAAACCGGTCTCCCACGTCGGACTGATTTTCATCCTGGGATTGATATCGATGCTGATGCCTCTGGCCATCGATATGTATCTGCCAAGTATGCCCGTGATCGCACAGGAATATGGCGTTCCGGCGGGCAGCGTGCAAATGACGCTCAGCGCTTACGTGCTGGGTTTTGCAATAGGGCAGCTGTTTTACGGACCGATGGCGGACAGCCTCGGGCGTAAGCCGGTTATCTTCTGGGGCGTGATGATCTTTGCCGTCGCGGCCGGTGCCTGTGCGCTGGCGCAGTCGGTCGAGCAACTGGTCTGGATGCGTTTCCTGCACGGTCTGGCAGCCGCTGCCGCAAGTGTGGTCATCAACGCGCTGATGCGCGATATGTTCACCAAAGATGAATTCTCGCGAATGATGTCTTTTGTGGTGCTGGTGATGACGGTTGCGCCGCTGCTGGCACCGATGCTCGGTGGTTTGCTGATGGCCATATTCAGCTGGCACGCGATTTTCTGGGCAATGGCCATCGCCGCGCTGATTGCCGCGACGCTGGTGGGCGTCTATATCAAAGAGACACTGCCCAAGGAACGACGGCAGAAATTTCATCTGCGTACCAGCGTCGGTAACTTTGCGTCCCTGTTCCGTCACAAACGTGTGCTCAGTTATATGCTGGCGAGTGGTTTCTCATTTGCCGGGATGTTCTCTTTCCTCAGCGCCGGTCCGTTTGTTTACATCGAACTTAATGGCGTTTCGCCGCAGAACTTCGGCTTTTACTTTGCGCTGAACATCGTCGCACTGGTCATTCTGACACTCATCAACAGCCGTAACGTGCGCCGTACGGGCGCGGTGAAAATGTTCCGCTTCGGGTTGTTTGTGCAACTGACGATGGGGATGTGGCTGGTGATCGTTTGTACCTTCGGATTGCCATTCTGGGCGATGGTGATCGGTGTGGCGGGGTATGTCGGTGTGATTGCGATGGTGACGTCTAACGCCATGGCCGTCATTATGGATGACTTCCCGCACATGGCCGGTACAGCCGCTTCACTGGCGGGGACGATTCGTTTCGGAACCGGTGCGGCGATTGGTTCTGTGCTGTCACTGTTTACGGCGAAAAGCGCCTGGCCGATGGTCGGTTCAATGGCGTTTTGCATACTGGCGGCGACGCTTTTGTATCTCTACGCCAGCCGTCCGGTGAAAGTGTCTGCGGAAACGGCATAACTTGTCTCCCTGGCGGGGGAGGTGCAAAGTCCGATTGATCTGCTGGTTTTACAGACGTAGAAGCAGGGTTCGGTCTGCTCCCTCCCCTGCGAAGGGGAGGGCTGGGGTGGGGTATTAAGGTCAAAATCAAAAAGGTAAAGTGTGCTTTGACAAGATGTTAGCCCTTAAAACCCCCTCCCAACCTCCCCCTTCGCAGGGGAAGGAGCAAAACCAGCACCGTTTTCTCTGCTTCGTGCTGGATCATTAAATCACTTCTGCTTTCACTCCCTGAACCCGGCGCGCCGCTTTGGCACGGGCATATTCGTCGGCCATGGCTTTGGCCTTCGCCCCCGGTACCAGCGCCATATCGCACTCTTTTGGCAGCAACGTGGTGACTGCCGCGGCAATCAGTAATGAGGCCACCAGGGCATAAATCGCGGTGCTCTGGCCGTAGAGACTGACCAGCACGCCGACCAGATACGGACCGCAGAAACCGCCCAGATTCCCCAGACCGTTGATCACACCCCGTGCGCTGCCTGCCACTTCCGGCGTGGTGACTTTACCCGGAATGGTCCAGAAGGCGCTGGTGGCGGCTTGCAGGAAGAAACCGGCACCGACCAGGAAACCGTAGGCCGCCATGATGTTATGGCCAAATGCGACAGAGGCCGCCAGACAAGCTGCGAAACCACACAGCGGCAGGGCAATGAACATACGACGCTTACCGGTTTTATCCGACAGCACCGACATCGCCAGGATCCCCAGCATGGTGCCGACGTAAGGGATAATCGCCAGCATACCCACTGAACTCATGTCACCGCCGGTCAGGTTTTTCAGGATGGTCGGCAGCCACAAGGTATAGCCGTAAATCCCGGTCTGATAGAAGAAGTTTATGATGATCAGTTTGACGATAGACTTGTTACGGAACACCTCTTTCAGCGGCGCGTTATTCACCGGTGCCAGGGCTTTCAGGGCTTCGCGTTCGCGGTTCAGTTCCGTCACCAGATAGTCGCGTTCACGCTCTGACAGCCATTTCGCTTCTTCCGGACGGTCGCTGATGGTGAACCACCAGAAAATCATCACCACGAAAGATAATGCCCCTTCGATGATGAACAACCAGCGCCAGTCGAGCGTATCAAGAATCAAACCGGACAACGGCGCGGTGATCATCCCGCCGAGCGGCGCGAACATCAGCACGTAAGCATTGGCGCGGCCACGTTCTTTATCAGGGAACCAGTTGCTGACCATCGTCAGCACTACCGGCAGCATCCCGCCTTCTGCCACACCCAGTGCAAAGCGCAGGAACAACAGCTGATACTGATTGGTGATAAAGCCGGTCAGGATGGAGATCACCGCCCAGGCAATCAATGAGCAGGCAATGAATTTCCGTCCGCTGCCGTGTACCGCCAGGCTGCCGCCCGGCACCTGCAGGAATAAATAGCCGATAAAGAAGATACCGGCGGCCAGACCGGCCATTGAAGCGGTAATCCCTAATTCCGCGTCCATCCCGCCGGGCATGGCGAAACTAATATTGACCCTGTCCATGAAGGAAATAATGCAAGCGATAAGGATTGGCGTTATTACTCGAAGCCAGCGAGCCTTAGGAATCTTATTATCCATATTCTTTCCTCTGTGTGCCTGTAACCGGTGATGGCTTAATAAAAGCATTTTGAGGAAAGTATTTCGTGACAGGAGTCACGTTGAATTATGTTAAGAAAAGGTGTTACCACTTACGTGATCCTGCACCGGAGTTGGCGTGCAGGACGAAGGGGGAGAAATGGACGGGAAAGGAGGATTAAATGGTGCCGCCGAGGGAAATACGGTAATGCAAATCCACCCTTTCGATCGTCGGCAGGTTCCTGATTTTTTTGAGCAATATCTCTGCCACCACTTTCCCCATCTCAAAGCGCGGAGTGATCACGCTGGCTAATAATGGTGTGGTGGCGAGGCCGATATCCAGCCCGTGGAAACCGGAAATTGCCATATCCTGCGGGACGCGGATCCCCTGTTTGATACATTCTTGTAACACGCCGACGGCAATATCGTCATTGGTACACAAAATAGCGTTGGTCTGCGGATATAACTGACGCGCCATGGCCAGCATGCCCGCACCGATAGATACCGACGACACTTTATTAGGCGTGATATGCACCGGCGTCAGCCCGCGTTCATCCATTGCGCGGCTGTAACCCTGATAACGCTTCTGGTCGCGGGCATCTGACATCGAACCGAAATACACCACATGTTCTTTGCCGCTGGCGAGCAACGTATTCGCCATATCGTAACCGGCCTGCTGGTTATCAAAACCGACGGCAATACGCCCGTGCGGATCGTCGAGATCCATCACCTGCGCAACAGGAATTTCTGCGGCATTCAGATACTTATCGGCTTTCAGGGTATGCACGGAATCCGTGAGGATCAGCCCGGCAAGCTGGTAACCGAGCAGATTAATGATGTGTTCTTCCTCGCGCTCTTTGCTGTAATCGTAATTGACTACCAGTGTCTGAAAGCCCTGCGCGGAAGTGACCGACTCAATGCCCGCCAGTAAGTCGGAGAA
The DNA here is from genome assembly GCF_963881615.1 of Rahnella sp. CJA17(1/100). NCBI lineage: Bacteria > Pseudomonadati > Pseudomonadota > Gammaproteobacteria > Enterobacterales > Yersiniaceae > Rahnella > Rahnella sp. CJA17(1/100). Next base: position 482,594 of record NZ_CAWOJA010000022.1, read on the forward strand.
AATCTGGTTGTTAAATGACGGCACTAAAATGCCGATACGCGGCGCTTTGGCCGGTCCGCGGGCTTCTTCCAGCGGATATCCCACTTCTTCCATCACCTTCGTGATGCGTTCGCGGGTTTCAGGAGACACCTTTTCCGGCGTGCGCAGAAAACGGCTCACCGTCATCTTCGTGACATCCGCCAGTTGGGCGATGTCCTGTAGTGTCACGCGCTGGTTTCTCATGCGGAGTTTTCCTGATTGGGCCTGCAAATATACCTTGTTATTGAAACAGAAAGCGCCGGAGATTGTTATCAAAATGATGATGATCACACCCGGAGTAACAGGGTTTTTTAACATCCCGTCAGGTGACCTGCATCACAGTTTAGCGCGGGGTAAACCGGTGTAGTGAAGCTAACTTTTTAAATCAGCGTTCAATAAGGCCAACGTCATGACAAATCTCTTCTCACTGGACAATAAAAAGATTCTGATTACCGGCTCGACGCGCGGTCTGGGTTTCCTGCTGGCGAAAGGGCTGGCGCAGCATGGCGCGGAAATTATCGTTAACGGTACACAACAGGAATCCACGCAAAAAGCAGCCGAAGCCCTGCGTGCTGAAGGCTTTATCGCCCATGCCGTGCCGTTTGATGTCACCTGCAGTCAGGCGGTGAATCAGGCGATTGACCATATCGAAAGCACCATCGGGCCGATTGATGTGCTGGTGAATAACGCCGGTATCCAGCGCCGTCATAAATTCACCGAGTTTCCGGAAAAAGACTGGGACGATGTGATTGCCGTAAACCAGAAATCTGTGTTCCTGGTATCGCAGGCGGTGGCGCGTTACATGATCCAGCGCGAGCGCGGCAAAATTATCAATATCGGTTCCATGCAAAGCGAGCTGGGCCGCGACACCATCACGCCGTATGCCGCCTCAAAGGGTGCAGTAAAAATGCTGACCCGTGGCATGTGCGTTGAACTGGCACGCTACAATATTCAGGTGAACGGCATCGCGCCGGGCTATTTCAAAACTGACATGACCCAGGCGCTGGTCGATAACAAAGAGTTCTCCGAATGGCTGTGTAAACGCACGCCGGCTGCACGCTGGGGCAATCCTGAAGAACTGGTGGGCGGTGCAGTGTACTTATCTTCAAAGGCGTCAGATTTTGTGAATGGTCATCTTTTATTCATCGATGGCGGCATGTTAGCTGCGGTATAGGAGGCCCAATGAACAAAATCGCATTAATCACTGGCGGGGGCAGCGGTATCGGCCTGAGCGCCGCGAAAGCGCTGGAAGCGATCGGATTTAAAGTGATTCTGGCCGGGCGTAATAAGGCAAAACTCGACCAGGCGGTCGCGTTGTTTACACCGGGGCAGGCGGCGGCACGTCAGCTGGATGTGACCAGCCCGCAATCGGTGGCCGCGCTGTTTCAGGATATTAAGGAAACCTACGGGCGGCTGGATTTGCTGTTCAATAACGCCGGTAATAACGTGAAGGATGTGCCGATCGAACAACTGCCGGTGGAAGACTGGTTGTCGGTGATCAATACCAACCTGACCGGTGCTTTTTTGTGTACGCAGGCAGCGGTAAAACTGATGAAACAACAAACGCCGCAAGGCGGACGTATCATCAACAACGGTTCGATTTCGGCGCAGTCGCCGCGCCCGAATTCTGCGCCGTACACCGCCAGCAAGCACGCGATTACCGGACTGACCAAATCCACCGCGCTCGATGGTCGCGCGTTCAACATTGCCTGCGGGCAAATTGATGTCGGCAATGCGGCGACGGATATGGGCAATAAAGCGCTGGCAGGCAGAATGCAGGCGGACGGACATATCGCTGAGGAACCGGTAATCCCGGTGGAGCGCGTCGGTGAGGCGGTGGCGTTTATGGCCGGTTTACCGCTCGACACTAACGTGCTGACCATGACCGTAATGGCGAGCGCCATGCCGCTGGTCGGGCGCGGTTAGTTTTCAGATCCGCATATAAAAAACGGCCCAAACAGGGCCGTTTTGCATTTCAGTGTACGGATTACGCTGCTTTGGTTTTGCGTTTCCGGCCAAGCCAGAAAATCAGCACCAGCAGAACAATCACGCCAGCCACCATTGCAGGAGCCATAAACGGTTGCAGTTTCGCCAGTAATGTCACCGGACCGCCTGCGCGTAACACCGCGACATCATGTGCGCTGACCTGAATGGCCGCATTGCCGTAGTTTTTCAGCACGTAGTTGGAGATGTCAGCAATCTGCTGATCATCTAACTGACCGACATACGAGCCCACGCCAAATTTCGGCATCAGTACGTGATGGTCGCCGACCTGTCGTTCCACGCCGTAAAGAATGGCGGAAATCAGATTAGACGCATTACCCATGCCGGTGGCGGTATTGTTGAACAGCGACGGATATGCCTGATTTTCGCTGCCAGAACCGTCCGGCTGGTGGCAACTGGCGCAATAACCGCTGAACAGTGCCGCACCGTTGTCGATGGTTTTGTTCGCATTAAACGGGTGCGCGCCGCGTAAACCTTCTTCCACGTTCACCGGTTTACCGAAGGTGTCCGCCGCCTGCGTATCACGCGGGTCACGCACCGGCGTGCTGTTTTTCAGGTAGAAGGCAATCGCGTTCAGATCGGTGTCAGACATATATTGCAGACTGTTTTGAACCGCTTCCGCCATACCGCCCGCTGCCTGGTTTTTCCCGGCGGTGCGGCCCGTTTTCAGGTATTCCACCAGCTGAGGTTGCGACCAGTTACCAATACCACTGACCGGATCCGAGCTGATATTCGGGGCATACCACGGGCCGACCATGCCGCCTGCCAGCGGTTTATCGGTCACAGAACCCATCATCAGGTTACGTGGCGTATGACAGGTATCACAGTGGCCGGCACCGTTGACCAGATACGCACCGCGGTTCCATTGTTCACTTTTCGACGGATCCGGCTTAAACGGCGTGCTGTCGAGATACATCATGTTCCAGCCCGCCATCGCAATACGCATGTTGAACGGGAACGGCAGGGCAGTTTCAACATTCGGTTGTTCGACCGGCTTCACACCCTCTTTGAAATAGACATACAGCGCATGCATGTCGGCATCGCTCATATGACTGTAGGAAGTGTAAGGCATGGCCGGATACAGATTGGCACCGTCAGGGCGAACACCATCCCGCACCGCGCGGGTGAACTGTGCCTCGGTGTAATTACCGATACCGAACTGTTTCGACGGTGTGATGTTGGTGGTGTAAATCGTGCCCATCGGTGAATGGATTTCATAACCACCGGCAAACGCTTTACCGCCTTCCGGGGCAGTATGACAGGCCTGACAGTCGGCGGCTGTCGCCACTTCTTGCCCCTGACGGATCACTTCAGCCTGATTGTCCGCAGCGAAGGCGAATCCGCTTAGCGATGTGCCCAGCAGGCAGGCGGTGAGAAGTTTCTTCATGCGGCACCTGCCAGTTTTTTCGCCATATCATCGGCGGCTTTCAGGCCGAGTGCGGCCATGGTCAGCGTACTGTTCACCACGCTGGAGGACGGGATCGCGCCGCCGCCCGGCAACCACAGGTTAGCGTGGTCGTGTGCGCGGCATTCGCCGTTGACTACAGAATCTTTCGGATCACTGCCCATGATGGTGCCGCCCATGATGTGGTTATTGGCGTTCAGGCTGGTGGTGATATTGAATTCTTCTGCCATGAACAGGGAACCGATATGCTCAAGCTGCTTGTGAGCCGCTTCTGCGCCTTTGCGCACGTAATCCCCGACATCGTAGTGAATATCCGGGCATGGCAGACCGTGTGGATCTTTACGGGTGGTACTGAGTGTCAGGCGGTTATTTGGATCCGGCAGCGGTTCCAGGCTGATGGACAAATCCACGCCAAAGATGGAACGGCGGCGGATTTCTTCATCCAGCTCTTTGCCCACCAGCCCCATCTGCAACGCTTTAGAGGTCGCAGGGATCACGCGGCTGATGTTGTTGAGGATCATTTTGTTGGCAGAATAGTCTTTGCGGAAATCGCCATCGCGCGGGCCGACCAGACAACTGCTCTGCGCGGGACCACGACCGATCCACAGCGGCTCTTTGGCGATAAACGTGCAGTGGAAACCGGAGTGATCCATCATGTTACGACCAACATGATCAGACGAATTGGCGATACCGTTTGGATTTTTTTCGTTAGCGGCCATCAGCAACAGGCGTGGCGTCTCGATGCCGTTACAGGCCAGCGCGAACACTTTACCGGTCGCTTTATGCGATTTCTTCTGATTATCCAGCCAGTGAACGGCGGTCACATTGTTGTTTTCATCCGTGTCAATTTTGTAGACCACCGCTTCAGCCAGTACCACGGCACCTTTGTTCTCAGCGCGTTCGACGTGCGCAATTCCGTTATACATCGCACCAATCGGGCAGATTGGCTGGCAGTTGTTGTTGCCACAACAGGTCGGGCGGCCATTCCACGGACGGGTACTGCGACCCTGCGGAATTGGCACGGAACGGTAACCGTGCGGGTTAACGATTTCAGCAAAACGGGTGTCGCCGTAACCGTAAGGCACCTGTTCCATCGGATAGGGTTTGCTGCGCTCAGAAGGCGACTGCAACTCAGGGTCATTCGGACCGGCTACGCCGATTTCTTCTTCAGCACGGCAGTAATAAGGTTCGAGTTCATCATAGGAAATTGGCCAGTCGCGGCCCACGCCGTACAACGTTTTCATTTTGAAATCGTTGGGAACGTGACGCCAGCAGGATGCTGCCCAGTGCCAGGTGGTGCCGCCGACGGTGCGCAGATAACCTTGTTTGAAGCTGCTGGCACTCGGCCCGGTCAGATGGACGTAGTTATTTTCCGGGAAGTACAGCGGTGCGGGGGCTTTTTCAGACTGCGGATAAAGCCCCTGGAAGTCAGAGCCAGCGCGGTTTTCGAAAGGCATGTTGCGCCAGTTTTCAACGGCCTGCGCGCGCTCAATGCGCAAACCAGCTTCCAGCACCAGAACGGAATATCCCTGGCTGACCAGCTGATCGGCAATCATGCCGCCCACGATACCGGAACCGACAACAATCACATCAGCAGACGCATCACCGTCTGCCGTAAATTCTGGTTTTTTCATCAGGCTTTGCTCACAACATGTGTTTCAGAAGGATTAGTAAAACGATCAGCATCCATGGATTCAGGCATCGCAGCGGCGGGAGGTGCGGCGGTGAAGTACAGCGGACCGTTTCCGCAGTAAGTGGGCACAATCAGGCCGTCACTGACCGGGCGATACATCAGCGCATCTTTGTATGCAATTAAAATGGAATCGGTTCCATGTCCAACCGTGCCAGTATACCAGGCGGTGACGATGCGGGTCACCAGTTCACCCAAACCGTTTTGCTTTGCCACTTCCTGCAAATCCTTCGCTGCCTGACCGGGTTTCACCAGCGCGTGTAGTTTGCTGACCTGCGCAGGGAAGTCGGGTTGTGAGCGATAGAATGCGTTGAAAATCTGTGCGGAAGAGCCTTCGCTGATATTTTTATGTTCAGTGATAGCCTGCGATACCAGGTAGAACTGGCCGAAGATAACCGGATCCTGCGTGGCGGTTTCTTTCTCCGCCTGGCTCAGGAACGGGAAACCGAGCAGGGTAGTTGCCACCATCGCAGACGTCAGGCCTTTGAGGAGTTCACGACGACTGAAACCGGTTCCATTTTCGGGTGTGTTGCTTCCAATGATTGAAGGATCGTTTTCCATCTCTTTCTCTCTGGGAATGGGTTTTTGCCAAAAGGCAGGGAGTTCGCTGTCTGATTCTTATTATAATTTGCGTAATACGAGATTTATCAGCGGGTTAGTTTTGCCGATGTCTGTCCCGATAGGGTATACCACTTATAACGATGCGGATGATAAGCCAGAGAAGAGGGATTTGTGCAAACAAATTGTGCGGATTTATTAACATTAGATCCAGATTTTAACGTATGATGCGCGACGATAAAAAATGTAACCAACAGGTTCATTTCAAAATGAAATTAACCGATACCGCATCATTCTTAACTCCTCTGACTTAACTATCCTGTTGATATTAATCATTTTAGTGCGTAATTGGTCATGTTTACGTAGTTTGATTTGTATATTAAATGTAAAAAAATAAGGGACGAAAGGTAGCGACAATTGATTAAAGTGGTTGTTAATAAAGGCGTAAAAGGTTACAAATAAGCCAAAATGAGATCTGCCTCTCAATATGGTCGGGAGCAGACATAAAATTAGCAACAGTCTGTCAATTTGTATCCTATTACGTTAATTCAATGTTAATAATTTGAACGAAGAGTAGGCAAAGAGCAGCCTGTCGGCTATAACTTAAGCAGTGTGGTTGTAGCTATTTTGTAAAAACAGCGTGTAAATAATTTGCATGTATCATTGTCTGGGGAACGACGTGAATAATATCCAACTTTCGGTAGTACATCGTTTGCCGCAAAGTTATCGCTGGTTGTCAGGTTTTGCGGGTATCAAAGTTGAACCGATTCCGCTGCCTGGTAATGATGAAGATAACAATCTGATCGGCCTGAAACTGCTCAGCCATGAGGGCGAATTCGCCTGGCAGGTGATGCATCAGCTCACTGATGCATTAGAAGATATTCAGGTAAAAGCGGCGATTGTTGAAATCGACGGCGAGCCGTGTTTATTCGTTCATCGTGAAGATGAAAGTGCCACGCTCTGCTGCCTGAAAAATATCGGCGCAGCGATCGCGGAATCTGTAACCGCACTTTATCCTTTCTGACACGCCGCAATCCCGAGGCATTCCGGCGTGTTTTGCCTGCGTCTCAGCGCTGGTGGGTGTCGAAAGCCTCTGACGCGGCCAGTAATTCGCGGGTATAAGCCTGCTGCGGTGCAGTAAAAATCTGCTCACACTCTCCCTGTTCGACCACTTCTCCGTTTCGCAACACCATCAGCTGATGGCACAAAGCCCGCACCACGTGTAAATCGTGACTGATAAACAGATATGTCAGGCCGTGACGTTGCTGTAACTCACTTAAAATGGTCAGAATCTGCGCCTGAACCGATTTATCCAGCGACGACGTAGGTTCATCCAGGATCAGCATTTCCGGTTGTAAAATTAACGCACGGGCGATCGCGATACGCTGGCGCTGGCCGCCAGAAAACTCCGTCGGGTAGCGGTGGCGGGATTGCGGATCCAACCCCACTTCCTGCATTGCGCGGATCACTGCTTTATCGCGCGCCTGTTCACTGACGTTGCGATGCACCAGCAGACCTTCAGCGATGATTTGCCCGACGGTAAAGCGCGGATTTAACGCAGAGAAAGGATCCTGAAACACCACCTGAATCCGGCTGCGGAACGGCAGCATTTTCTTACGCGAGAAAGCATGCAGTGGCTGGCCGTCAAACCAGATTTCCCCTTGAGATTTGAGCAAACGCAGCAATGCCAGCCCGGTGGTGCTTTTGCCTGAACCGGACTCGCCCACCACACCGAGACTTTCTCCCCGGCGAAGCTGGAAACTGACCTGGTTCACCGCGTGTTTGATGCCGACCGTGCGACGCAGCAGGCCGCGTTTGACGGGAAAACCGACATCCAGATTTTTCACATCCAGCAGAACAGGCGGTTTGCCGGTCAGCGGCTGCGGGCGACCCTGTGGTTCGGCTTGTAACAGCTGGCGGGTATAAGGGTGCTGAGGCTGGCTGAAAAGTGCGGTACGTGATTGCTGCTCCACGACGCGCCCGTGTTGCATGACTGCTACGGTGTCTGCCAGACGGCGCACTATGCGCAGGTTATGGGTGATAAACAGCATCGCCATCCCCATTTCCTGCTTGAGCTCGTCGAGCAGCGATAAAATCTGTGCCTGCACGGAGACGTCCAGCGCGGTGGTCGGTTCATCGGCAATCAGCAGCTTTGGCCTGGTTAGCACCGCCATGGCAATCATCACGCGCTGGCGTTCACCGCCGGAAAGCTGGTGCGGAAAATCCCGCAGGCGCGAGGCGGCCTGACGAATACCCACGCGATCCAGACAGCGCAGAATTTCAGTGCGTGCCGCATCACCGTGAAGATTACGGTGCAGCGTCAGCACTTCAGTCAGCTGTTTTTCGATGGTATGCAGCGGATTTAGCGACACCATCGGTTCCTGAAATATCATCGAAATCTGGTTGCCGCGGATCTGGCGCAATGTGCTGGCATCTGCGTTCAGTAAGGATTGTCCGGCAAACAGAATGTCGCCTTGCGGATAGACCACGGAAGAGGGCAGCAGGCGCAACACTGACAGCGCCGTGACGCTTTTGCCGGAGCCGGATTCACCCACCAGCGCCAGCGTTTCACCGGCACGGATATCGAGCGACACATTGCTGACCACTTCACGTTGCTGTTTTCCCTGACGGAATGCGACGCTGAGATTTTTGATTTGCAGTAACGGGGCGGATAACGCAGCGTCTGTCATTTCAGAGCACCTCATTATGGTGTGCGGACGGATTGAAGGCATCGCGAACGGCTTCACCAATGAAAATCAATAATGACAGCAGCGCGGCCAGCACCACGAAAGCGCTGATCCCAAGCCACGGCGCCTGCAAATTATTCTTCCCTTCCATCAGCAGTGTACCCAGCGATGGCGAGCCCAGCGGCAGGCCGAAACCGAGAAAATCCAGTGACGTCAGTGTGGTGATCGAGCCGCAAAGAATAAACGGCAGATAGGTCAGCGTGGCGACCATCGCATTGGGCAGCATATGACGCCACATGATAGCGCGGTCGCTGACGCCCATCGCCTGTGCGGCACGGATGTAATCAAAGTTGCGGGTGCGCAGGAATTCCGCACGCACCACACTGACCAGCATCATCCAGCCGGAAAGCACGGTGATCAACAGCAGCCACCAGAAGTTGGGTTGCACCACGCTGGCCAGAATAATAATCAGGAACAGCGTCGGAATGCTCGACCACACTTCGATAAAGCGCTGCCCGAGCAAATCGATTAATCCGCCGTAATAGCCCTGCGTGGCACCGACAATCATGCCAATCACGGAGGTCATCGCCGTCAGCAGAACGCCGAAGAACAGCGAAATCCGCAACCCGTAAAGGATTTGCGCCAGCACATCATGCCCGTTACTGTCGGTGCCCAGCCAGTTTTGAGAAGAAGGCGGTGAAGGGAAGGGCTGCGCGGTAGAAAAGTTAATGGAGTTATAACTGCTGCGGATCGGTGCCCAAATCGCCCAGCCGTGATCTTCAATCTGGCGCAGGACAAACGGATCCTGATAATCGGCCGGTGTTTCCAGCTCACCACCAAACGTCGTTTCGCTGTAATTGACCAGAAACGGCACGTAGAGATGCCCCTGATAGCGTGCCAGCAGCGGTTTGTCGTTGGCGAGGACGTTGGATAACAGCACCAGGATCAGCATCACCATGAAAATCCACAGTGACCAGAAGCCGCGCCGGTTCTGGCAAAAACGCGCCCAGCGCGCCTGACTGACGGAGTTCAGTTTAAAAAGGCTCATTACTGGCGGCCCTCAAAATCAATACGCGGGTCAACCAGCGTGTAAGTGATGTCGCTGACGATATTGAGCAGCAATCCAATCAGCGTGAAAACATACAGCGTGCCGAAAATCACCGGGAAATCGCGCTGTACGATAGCGTCGTAGCCCAGCAATCCCAGCCCCTGTAAGGAGAACATCACTTCAATCAGCAACGAGCCGGTGAAAAACATGCTGATAAAAGTGGCCGGGAAACCGGCGATCACCAGCAGCATCGCGTTGCGAAAAACGTGCCGGTACAAAATTTGTTTTTCGTTCAGCCCTTTCGCGCGCGCAGTCACCACATATTGTTTACCGACTTCATCCATGAACGAGTTTTTGGTCAGCATCGTCAGGGTCGCAAACCCGCCAATCACCGTCGCCAGCACCGGCAACGTAATATGCCAGAGGTAATCAGTTACTTTGCCGTACCACGGCAGGGTATCGAAATTCGGCGACGTCAGGCCGCGCAGCGGGAACCAGTCGAGATAACTGCCGCCGGTGAATAGCACAATCAATAAGATGGCAAACAGGAAAGAGGGAACGGCATAACCGACAATGATGACGGAGCTGCTCCAGGTATCGAATTTCGTGCCGTTGCGCACCGCTTTGCGGATCCCGAGCGGGATCGACACCAGATAGATAATCAGCGTGCTCCACAGGCCAATGGTAACGGAAACCGGCAGCGCGCTTTTCACCAGTCCCATAACGGATGAGCCGCGGAACAGACTGTCGCCAAAATTAAAGCGAACATAGTTGGATAACATCTCGAAATAACGCACATGCAGCGGTTTGTCGAAGCCGAAGCGGTGGGTGATTTCGGCAATGACTTCCGGATCCAGGCCCCGTGCGCCGCGATACTGACCTTCACCAAACTGCGCTAAACCCGGCGACGCTTTGCCATTTCCGCTGCCCGCGCTGGCACCCGGTAAACCGCCTGACTGCCCCATTTCAATAGCGGCAATCGCCTGATCAACAGGACCGCCGGGAGCAATCTGCACAATAAAAAAGTTAATGGTGATGATCGCCCACAACGTGGGGATCACCAGAAGCAGTCGTCTTAAAAGATAGGCGGCCACAGTATGCTCCTCAGCGGCGTTGCGCAGGTAAACGGGCTGCGCGGTTAACGTCGTACCACCATGTGTCCAGTTCCATTCCGTTGGATGGGGTGACGGCTGGCATCGAGAATTTATCCCAGTAAGCGTAGCGCTCGTGATGGGTGTACCACATTGGGATCATCAGCATATTCCAGGTCAGCACACGGTCGAGCGCATGCCCCAGCGACAACAGGGCATCAGGTTTGCCCTGATTGGCGGCGATTTCGTCGGTCAGCTTGTCAATGGCCGGATCGCTGACACCTGATTTGTTATAGGTGGAATCGAGATATTTACTGTTCCAGTAAATCTGCAAATCGCTGCTCGGATACGACGTGGCGGGATAAACCGTCGGCAGCATATCGTAATCTCGCTGGCGCATACGGCGCACGAACTGCGAATTATCCACTTCACGGATCGACATCTTAATGCCCAGTCGCTGTAAATTATGCTGGAACGGCAAGACGTACTGTGAATTCCCGCCGCCAGGTAACAGCAGCTCGAAGGTAAACGGCTTACCGGTTTTGCCATTCACCAGCACCTGATTTTTCACTTCCCAGCCCGCTTCTTTCAGTAATGCGGTGGCTTTCAGCAGATTTGCGCGGTCATTACCGGTGCCGTCAGAGCCGGGTGGCTGATACAGTGCGCTAAAGACTTCAGGCGGCACTTGGCCTTTCAGCGGCCCCAGCCACGCCAGTTCTGCGGAGTTCGGATAATCTTTTGCCGCGTAGTCGGTATTCTGGAAGTAACTGTTCACCCGCTGATACGCCCCGAAATACAGCGCCTTGTTCATCCAGTCAAAATCAAAAGCCAAAGTGATGGCTTCGCGTACCTTGCGGTCGGCGAATTGCGGGCGATGGATATTGAATGCCAGCCAGCGGGTATCCTGCGCTGCCTGATTTTCCACATCAGCTTTAACGATAAAGTTTTTGCTGAAATTACCGCCCTGATATTGCGTCGCCCAATGTTTCGGCGAGGTTTCCATGCGGAAATCAAACGCGCCGGACTTAAACGCCTCCAGCGCCACATTGTCGTCGAGGTAATAGTCGTAGCGGATGGTGTCAAAATTATAGCGGCCCCGGTTGACGGGCAAATTGGCCGCCCAGTAATCCGGCACGCGGGAATAGGTGATGTACTGACCGAGTTTGTAATCGCTGATGCGGTAAGGCCCGCTGCCCGGCGGCGGTGTACTCAGCGGTTCATTGAATTTATGCTTTTCCCAGAATGTCTGCGGCAAAATCGGCAAACCGAGCAGGCCGAGCATCATGTCTTTATCCGCTTTCGGCAACACCATGCGTACTGTCAGGCGCGAAATGGCTTTTACTTCCACACCTTTATACACCACGCGAAATTGCGGTACGCCTTCGGTCATGAATTTTCGGAAGCTGAAGGCCACATCACTGGCGGTAATCGGGGTATTGTCGTTGAAACGGGCGCGCGGATTGATATCCACTTCGACCCAACGGTACTGGCTGTCATAACGGGCAGAGTCGGCGATCAGCGGATAATAACTGCCAGTCTCATCGCTGGAGGTGGTAAACAGGCTGTCGTAAAGCGAGCCGCTGCGCGCAGCCGGATTGCCGCGAGACGCGAAGCGGTTGAAGTTGTCGTAAGTACCAATGGCCGCCAGTGTGATCTGACCGCCTTTCGGGGCGGCAGGATTGACGTAGTCAAAACTGGTGAAGTTTGAGACATACTTGGGCTCGCCTAATATGGCGAACGCGTAACTGTCCTGTATGACTTCAGCTTGTGCGCTGAGACTCAGCAGGCACAGCACACCGGCAAAAACGCGAGAAAACATCCTGAATCTGCACTCCTGTGATGACGACAGCATAATGCGGCATTGCCGCGGGCTATTTCGATATTAATCAATTGAAAGCAAAGATTTTGTCACGCACGACTCTTCGGTTTTGTCCCTGATTTTGGCCTTTTTATCACAACCGGATGCAGACGCCTAAAAGAAAAACGGAACAAAAGATGCGGGACTGATGCAGGTCAAATCTGCCAGGTGGCTTCTTTCTCATTGAAATCACGTATAAAGTCCAGCAGCTCAGGAACACCGAGCGATTTGCTGTACAGATATCCCTGTAAATAGGTCACGCCGTGATTGCGCAGATACTCCGCCTGCATCTGGGTTTCGACGCCTTCGGCTACGGTTTTGATCTTCAGTTCTTCCGTGAGTTTAAGGACGGTATCCAGCACCGGGGCGATCAGGGTGTTCTGATCAATCGACATGACAAAGCCGCGGTCAATTTTCAGATAATCCAGCGTGAACTTCTCAAGATAGATCAGCGCGCTATGGCCGGTGCCAAAATCGTCAATGGCTATTTCAATCTTATGGCGGCGCAGCCAGTTAAATTCCCGTAATGCGCCTTGTGTATCAATCATTCCACGTTCTGTAATTTCGAATACCACCTGGAAAGCATTCTCAGGTAACGCTTCAATAAAATTCATCACATCGTCATGAAAGCTGATTTTGTTCATATGGTGAGGGGAAATGTTGATACTGAGTTTGCCCGGACCGGGAAAAGCGTGCTGCAAGGTATGGGCGTCCGCCGCCACCAGAGCCATCATATGTTGAGTCAGGTCGACGATAAGCCCCTGATTTTCAGCATAGCTGATAAAAACATCGGGCGGAATGGGCCCCTCAATGGGGTGCTGCCAGCGCAGCAGGGCTTCAACGCCAGTTACCTTCAGGCTTTTTGAGTCGATAACCGGCTGATATTCAACAAAGAATTCTTTATTTTTCAGCCCGCGCAGAACCTCACGCTCAACGTTATGGCGGTTCAGCAGGCTGTGGTAAATCAGCGCGCAAACCAGCATGCTAAGCAGCAGGCCGCCTGAGAACGTAAAGAGTATGTTATCGCGGGTCAGGGAAGGAGAGTAGAGACGAATGCTGAAAGGATAATTATCTATTTTGACTTGAGTAAAATGGCTGCGGGGCAAATCACTGACCTTGATCAGACCGGCCTGAGAAGAAATCAGTGCGCTCTCTCCCACCAGCAGTGCAAAACCCCGGTAGCCGGAACCTGGCTGCGCAAAAAGCATATACGGCGACAACGTCAGTTCCAGCGTTGCTATCACGCCATCGTCCGTTGCACCGGGGTTACGCTGCCATATTAGGATCACCGCGCGGTTCGGGACGGCAGGGGTGCCCATCTGCAGGCCGATACTCATGTTGTTATCAAATTCGAGGTCATGCAGGGTACTGTTTACAGGAATGTGCTGATTACCGGAAGCCGAGGAACAAAAAACGATGCCATTACGCACCAGCTGAAAATCACGAACACCAATGCTGAATGCGACGTCACGGTTTAATTCCCCGGCAATGGAATGGCAGGGTTCTGTCGTGAGCAGTCCGATTCTGTGCATCGTGTCGGTTAACTGGCGCAGATAATCAGCAGTAAATTGTGCCGTTCGTTGCGCGATTTCATTTTGTTCGCGGAGATTGTTGGTTTTAATAACGGTGAGGGTAACTGCGATAAATAAAATGAAAAACAGGGCTGAAAAAAGCAGGCTTCTCTTTAAATACAGATGTTTGGGCAATACGGTGTGTGTTAACGCCGTTTTTAAACCCATATGTTTTGCCCTTTTCGCGCAGAGGAAATAAAAGAATAACGTCGTCAAAAAATCAACAGACACTTCATACACTTTATTACAGGCATAAAAAAACGCCATCCAAAGATGACGTTTTTTTATTCGCTTGGCATAGGACAACAAGAACTAAATCATAAGGTAACGGGATCAGCCGTTAGCTAAAACTCGTCTTGCTTCACGATAACGTGCATTCCAGTAGGACTCTTTCAGATTTGAAATCATCACACCGTTGCTGGTGGACGCATGTACAAACTGATCGTTACCTAAATAAATGCCGACGTGACGGCCTGTTGAACCCGCACGGAACAGAACCAGATCACCCGGACGCAGTTTCGTGCGCTGGATTTTCTTGCCTTTCTCTTCCTGTTCATAGGTTGAACGAGGTAAATCCATACCAAATTGTTCGCGGAATGTTACCTGAACGAACGCTGAGCAATCGATACCACGCTTGCTGTCACCGCCCAACCGATAACGAACGCCTTTCCAGCCAGCGTACTGATCCATAATTTTGGATTTAACGTTGACGTTGCGAACCATTGCTTCGAATTCATCCTGAGAGGCTTGCAGTAGAAGGCCATCATTGCCATTTACTGCACGCATATCAGTTTGCGCGTTTTCTGTGTTCGAAGAATGTGTACCACTACATGCAGAAAGAATAATTGCTGCACCAATCGCGGGAATTATCCGCGTGATATATCTCAGAAACGGTTGAGACTTGACCATTATTGTTGTTATCCCTTGCTGTCCTTAACGATGAAATCGTTATTAAAATTGCCAAACGAAGCGAGATTACCTGCCATATATCTGTGGGACAAATACCAGGGGGAGGAAATGTGCGTCGGAGCACGTTTTTTTCCTGAACCGGGGTGTTTTTAACACAATTCTATACAGGCGAATTGGAGATTACCGTAATGAACAGGTGATTGCGAGAGGTATTATGAGATTTTTTATAAGAAATTGTGATGTAAGGTGATGTAAGTAAACATGTTAAAAATGCTGTGTGATCTTTACGCGAATTTGGGTTAAAACCGCATCAATAGCGCGTTCAGGGGACATAATACAGCGCAGAGGCGTTGAGAAACATCCTTTAAAAAGGCCCGGCAAATCATAAAGATCTGCCGGGCCATAAATATTATGTATGCATCCAAAATTATGCGTGTGTCTTAGGATTTTTTTTACCGGGTAATTTTTGATCAAGCCAGTTAATCAGCGTATCGCTGGCTGGTGTCATCAGCCACCAGCTGGCACCGACCAGCACGACGGACATTGAGCCGACCGCGATATCAGTAAACCAGTGCGCACCAATCATCACGCGTGGGAGTGAGAAGATGAGGGTGATGATCAAGGCGACAGCGAATGCTGACTTACTCAGGTAGCGCAGCATAAAACATGAAAAAATAATCAGCATCATGCCATGGTCGCCGGGGAAGCTGTCGCTGGAAGCATCTTTGGTGGGAATGCCGGTCAGTTCGCTCACGCGGTTTACGCCCGGGAAGCTGAGTGACGGGCTTTTATGGCTGACAGGCAATAAATGTCCGAGCTGGTTGAGCACAACGGCAGTCAGCAACATCACGACACCAATAATGATGTACCGGCGACGCCCGTCGCTATCCTGCTTCAGGAAATAGCTCAGATACAGGATTCCCATCGCCAGCAATGAAATCAGATCAAAGGCACGATTATTGGTCACGGCGACCAGGTGCAGAAACCACGCATCAGTGGCCAGATGTTGATTAAAAAAGAAGAAAATCGATTTATCAATCGGGAACCAGAAACCATGGTTTGCTGGCAAATAGAAAGATAAAAATAAGGCAACACCTAATACATTGAGTATCAGGATTGCGGGAATATTGCGGCGCCACATAAAGGAAGACCTATTCTTAGCAAAGTAAGGAATAACTTAGTTAGCGTTAACTTAATCTGATCAACTTAAACGAATCTTCAACAAGGAGGATTGTATTGCATTCCACTGCACTTCATTTTGCGTAATAAGCTCAATTCTGCTGTCTAACGGCGCCACCGGTTTCGTTTCAATGTGTAAGTCATTGCCCTGACGGTTAATCAGTAATGTGCCTTCTTTAATGCGTATAACCCCTTTGACGCGATCAACCGGCACCGCGCGCGCCCAGTCGAGAATGCCCGCGGTCTCAAACTGCGTTTCGCCATCAAATATCCACCCGCAACTGGTATAACCGTCAGCCTGATTCAGCGCGCGACGCCAGCGCTGTTTTCCCGGCAGGCTCAGTGCAGCCAGTCCTTGTTTAGCGGCGTGAGCGTGATGATGTTTACCTTGCGGTAACTCAACCAGATTCTGGCGCGGAAAATCAAGTAATGTCAGGTCGATCTCACCTTGCGAAGCCGTCACCAGAAGTCGCTCGTGACCATTCTGCTGATACCATTCGTCCAGCTTCTGCGTGTCCTGCGCCTGCGTCACATCAGACTTATTTGCCACGATAATGTCTGCTGCGGCTAACTGATCGCGAAAGTTTTCATTATCAGTCACCCGCTGATCGCTTAACTGACGCGGATCCAGCAGGCAAAGCGTGGCATTGAGTGTCAGCCAGTTGCTGTAAACGTCAGACGTCAGTAAAGAAAGAATCTGTTTCGGATGCCCCAGCCCGGTGGGTTCTATCAGCAAGCGGTCAGGTTTAGCCTGCTGCAATAACATATTCAGGCCGACCTGCATTGGCAATCCGTTCACACAGCACATGCAACCACCGGGGATTTCCTTCAGAACCGCACCACTGTCAGCCAGTAATGCACCATCAATGCCGACTTCGCCGAATTCATTCACCAGCACGGCCCATTTTTCACCTTCAGGCTTCTGAGCCAGAAGGTGGCGCAGCGTGGTGGTTTTTCCGCTTCCCAGAAAGCCGGTGATCAGGTTGGTTTTGGTCATGGTTGCACATCCTTTTTGAAAAATTCCCCGCCAATGTGCAGCGACGCCTTAAGAAAATCCAGCGTTGCGCCGATGTAAGACATGGATTGCTTATTTTTGCCGGCAGGCAAGCAAGATTTATTTTTCCTCCAGACGTGTAAATTCAATTAGATATATTAATGTTAAATTGTGGTTACGGGAACTTTAAAATTAATAGTTATGATGAGGTGTCACCATGAACAGAATTACCTGTGTACTGTTTTTGGGAGTCATGGCCTCAGGGACGATTCAGTTTGCCAGTGCCGCTGCAACAGGCGGAATTATTCATATTACCGGGTCAATTGTTGACGGAGGATGTCACTTCAGTGCCGCACGTAATGCGGTGATCAGCGACTGTGATCGTGGCGGAAAACAGGTGAGGCAAGTTCATACGCTGAATGCGCAAAATCCTTCTTCTTTCGCCTTGCCTTTGTCTCTCGGGCAGGTCACCACGCGGCATATTAATAATGATCCTCGCCTTGCGGTGATGACGGTGAGTTATAACTAAGCAGCCGTAAATAGTTAGTATCGTTAATATGTTTCGCTTCGGTCATTGAGCGCGATAATGCAATGTATCGTTATGTGGCCGGACAACTTTATGAACTGGCTGGCCCAATCTTGATCGGGCCGTCAGTTTTCTATTCCTGTCCTTTCCCTTTTTGCTGACATGTTATAATTTTCTCTCTTATTTCAGGCATCAGAACGATTAATCAGATGTCAGACCAATTGAGCTTGTGTCAGTGAAAGGGGCAAAAACATGCGACTTTATCAGGAGATAGGCGGTCATTTACGTCGCGATATCCATGCCGGAAAATATGCCCCTGGCGATCGCCTCCCTCCGGAGCGTGACATTGCGGAGTCTTATTCCGTCAGCCGAAGTGTAGTGCGTGAAGCGCTGATCATGCTGGAGCTGGAAAAAGTGGTCGAAGTGCGTAAAGGTTCCGGCGTCTATGTATTGCATCAACCGGAAGATAGCCAGCCGGAAAGCGCTGACAGCGGATATGGCCCGTTCGAGTTATTACAGGCGCGGCAATTGCTGGAAAGCGAAGTCGCAGCTTTTGCGGCGATGCAGGCCACTAAGACAGATATTCTGCAAATGCGCGATGCCATTGATGCACAGCGAGAATGCATTGCACGTGGTGTCTCCGATGATGCTGAAGATCAGCGGTTTCATGCCTTGCTGGCGCAGGCTTCCCAGAACAGTGTGCTGGTTAAACTGGTGGATGATCTGTGGCTGATCCGCCAGCGCAGCTCCATGTGGCAGGGGATCCATCAGCATGTCGGCGATAAAAACTACAGTCAGATTTGGTTGCAGGACCATCAGACAATCTTGCAGGCAGTACTTCGCAGGGATCCGAAAGCCGCCAAGCAGGCGATGTGGCAGCATCTGGAAAATGTCAAAGATATGCTGTTACAGGTTTCGGATGCCGATGATCCGTCTTTTGACGGATTCCTTTTTTCCTCAGTCCCCTCAGAACTGAACGACTGATACCGCCGCACAAATAAGAACGGCTGCCGCAGCAGCCGTTCTTAGCTTCAGTTGCCGGGCTTAACCTACGTATTTTGCCACGGTTTTCTTCGCGCCAATTCTTTGCAGATCGGCATACGCGCTCACTATGGCCGCTACGACTTTCTCTTCATGAGGCAATTGCTCACCGAATACGCCCGTCAGGGCCAGCAGGGCTTTCACCCGCGGTTCGCCATCTTCGGTTGATGCCACAATTTTAGCGACGGTTTCAGCCATCGGATCTTTAATCTCAATGGGCTGCCCGGCATCATCAGTACCACCGACATAACGCATCCAGCCTGCCACGCCCAGCGCCAGTAATTCATAGGAACCACCATTTTTAACATGCCAGCGGATGGAATCGAGCATACGTTGTGGCAGTTTCTGGGTGCCGTCCATCGCGATTTGCCAGGTTCGGTGTTTCAGCGCCGGGTTGCTGTAACGTGCAATCAGGCTGTCAGCATACGCACCGAGATCGACACCCTCGACGCTCAGCGTCGGAGCTTGTTCATGCAGCATCAGATGATGGGCAGCGGCCTTATAGTTGGCATCTTCCATACAATCGTTGATGTGCTGATAACCGGCCAGATAGCCGAGATAGGCGAGGAAAGAGTGGCTGCCGTTCAGCATGCGCAGCTTCATCTGTTCGAAAGGTAAAACGTCGGCAACCATCTGTGCGCCAGCTTTTTCCCAGTCCGGACGGCCCGCCACGAAATGGTCTTCCACGACCCACTGAATGAAGGGTTCACAGGCGATACCGCAAGGATCGGTCACACCTCCGAGGGCTTCGGTGATTTCTTCCAGCGTATTTTCCGTCGCGGCAGGAACAATACGGTCAACCATGGTGCTTGGGAAAGAGACGTTTCCGGCGATCCATTCCGCCAGTTCTGCTGAACGTGCTTTCGCCATGCCCAGTACGGCATTTTTTACCACCAGACCGTTTTCAGGAATGTTATCGCAGCATAAAACGGTGAAGCCAGGTAAGCCGCGCTCATGACGTAAACGCAGGGCTTCGACTAAAACGCCCGGAGCGGTACCCGGCGCCTGACCGCCCGCCAGATCCTGCTGAATTTTTGGATTTTGCAGATCCAGTTCGCCGGTGCCCGGCTCAATGCAATAACCTTTTTCAGTGATGGTCAGGGAAACAATCGC
The DNA here is from genome assembly GCF_963881615.1 of Rahnella sp. CJA17(1/100). Taxonomy (NCBI): domain Bacteria; kingdom Pseudomonadati; phylum Pseudomonadota; class Gammaproteobacteria; order Enterobacterales; family Yersiniaceae; genus Rahnella; species Rahnella sp. CJA17(1/100). Next base: position 502,286 of record NZ_CAWOJA010000022.1, read on the forward strand.
GATCTGTGGCTCAGTGAGTTTTTCAAGTACTGCTTCCAGTCCGTCAATCCCGCCGTGCACAGATTCATGTGCAGAGCCGATGATAATCGCCTGATTGCCGTCCGCGCCTTTTTCCAGCACGGTAAACAGATGATTTTGCTGACGCAAACTCTGGATCAGCGTTTCATTGCCGAACAGGCTAATTTCGCAAATGCCCCAGTCGCCCCCCTGGAGGTTCAGCACGCGGTTGGTCAGTAGCGCCTGGTGAGCGCGATGGAAGGCACCAAATCCGAGATGAACAATACGGCTTTTTAACGCATCGCGATCATAAGCAGGCAATGACACTGCTGCAGGCAGGGACGCTGTGGCAATAGTTTTCATGCAATACTCCAGGCAAGTCAGAAATAAATAATTGGTCAGGCCAAATTGGGGCTATTTACCCGTCAGTTGAATTTTATGCTGGATAAAGCGACGATTTAAGCCGAAATCAGGGCTTAGAGTGTAAAGTCATATGATAGAAAGGGGAATTGGTAAGTCCAGATAGCCACTCATTTTGTGATGCAGATCCACTGTCTGAAGGATTAATCGCAAAATGCAGACAATAAAAAAGGAACGCCGCAGCGTAATGCCGATCGTTTAAGGATCAGTTGACCGATCCTGTGGCTCGTGTAAAAAGGGTTCATGCTCATCATGGACCCTTTTTAAATGGAACTTTCACAAGCTCTCGGTATTATCAATCTTACTGC